>SBEK01000102.1 GCA_009668925.1 Deltaproteobacteria bacterium | reverse complement strand
AAACAACTAAAAAATTCGATCAGTAGAAAACTTTAATCCAAAAAGATGTGAAGAGGGAGCATTTATGTTTAAATATTTCTCAAAAAATAAAGGGAAAAGAGGGTTCACGCTGATCGAACTGATGATCGTAATAGCGATTATCGGTCTGCTGGCGGCCATCGCCATCCCCCAGTTCACCTCGTACCGACAGAAAGGATATAACACGAAAGCAAAGGCTGAATTGAGAAGTTATTACACGGCCTGTCAGGCTTATTTTGCCTCACATACGGCAACCGATTGCGATGAAAGCACTGTGGCCGATACCTACATTAAATCGAATGATATCGTGCTTGCCTCAGCGCCCGGTCAGGCGATGATCGGTGCTACAGCATATCATGCGGCCGGCACATCAACGTATACGGTTGGTTCGGGCGGCAATATTACTCCGTAATTTTCAACGACGAACATTTTCTTTAAGGAAGGCGGGATTATGTTACCCGGCCTTCCTTTTTTATGTTTTACAATGTGTCTCTTTTTTGTATGATGGTCTTATTTAAATGGGCTTCCTTTGTTGGAGTGTAAGATGACGAGAAATATACCCTGGCAGAAATTAACGGCGATTGTCACTGTTACAGGGTTGAGCTTTCTGGTTTATGCTCAGGTGCTTCACTTCGGATTCGCCAACATTGACGACAGCGTTTATGTCACACAAAACCCTCATGTGTTAGGCGGACTCTCTATTGAGAATCTGAAGTGGGCTTTAACGTCTACGTTCGCGGGATTCTGGCATCCCCTGACCTGGCTATCTCTGATGCTGGACGCACAGATTTATGGGGCTTGGGCGGGTGGCTACCATTTGACGAATCTTTTGCTGCATATAGTCAGCAGTCTCCTGCTTTTTGCCTTTTTGCGGGAAATGACCGGTTCCTTCTGGAGAAGCGGGTTTGTGGCTGCTTTATTTGCTCTCCATCCCCTGCATGTTGAATCCGTTGCCTGGATAGGGGAACGAAAGGATGTCCTGAGCGCCTTCTGGGGCATGATCACATTATGTACCTATGGTTACTATGTAAAGCAACCGGGAGTAAAACGGTATCTGCTTGTTCTGATCGCTTTCTTATTGGGTCTAATGTCGAAGCCGATGCTGGTCACCCTGCCGTTTGTGATGCTGCTCATGGATTACTGGCCTCTGGCCCGGATATCTTTCCCATTCTCCGGCAATAAGGCTGCAAAGAGTGCCGGGATATCGAATAAAACGTCCATTGGGCGGCTCATCGGGGAAAAAGTTCCGCTTTTCCTGTTGGTTATACCCATCAGTTTTGTGACGTTTTTCGCAGAGGGGAAGTTTGGCGCATTACCGACCCTGGAATCCTTTCCATTGAACGTACGTATCGGGAATGCCATTATTTCTTACGTCCGATATATCGGGAAAACATTATTGCCTGATAATCTGTCAATTTATTACCCTCATCCCGGCCTTTGGCCGGTATGGCAGGTGATCATCGCTGCCGGCATTCTGGTCTTATTCACCCTCTGGGTTCTTCGCAAGAGCGGCCGCTATCCGTATCTCATTGTGGGGTGGCTTTGGTACCTGGGAACGCTGGTTCCTGTGATCGGTTTAATCCAGGTCGGTCCGTCCGCGATAGCGGACCGTTACACCTATATCCCGATCATCGGTCTCTTTATCATGCTGGCCTGGGGTATTCCGGACAAGGTTTCCCGACTTCCCCAGGCAAAAACATTTCTTGGCATCGGGGCAATATTGCTCATTGCCGTATTTTCGTTTTTGAGCTGGCAGCGATGCCAGTTGTGGGGCGACAACTTTTTATTGTGGGACGATGTGCTAAAAAAATACGACCTCTCCGGCATCAACCGCACTAAGGAAAATCAAAGAAACGCTTTTGCCTATAACTTCAGGGGAATGGGCCATGCCGAACATGGCCGTTACCGGCAGGCCATTGACGATTACAATACCGCATTGAAGATCAGCGGTAACTTCGGAGATGCTTTAAACAATCGGGCGAATGCCTATGCGGCGACCGGACAAAATGACCTGGCGCTTGCGGACTATGCAAAACTGATTTCCATCAACCCGAAATATGCCGATGCGTATTTCAACCGGGGCAATTTGTATTTGTCTTTGGGCGCCTTTGACAAGGCGGTTTATGATTTCACTGAAGCGCTGAAGATCGATTCCACCATGGCGGATGCTTTTAATAACAGGGGCGTCGCTTATCGTATGCAGGGACAGTATGAAAAAGCCTTTGCCGATTTCACGAGTGCATTGAGCATCAATCGCAAAAACGCGGAATCCTATTTTAACAAGGGGGTCGTTTTTTACATGCATGCGCAGTATTTGCCCGCCATTGCCAATTTCACGGAGGCATTGAAGATCAAGCCCCGGTTCGCGGATTCTTATTTCTTCCGCGGGCTGTCTTTTGCCGCTCTCGGAAAGAATGAAAGCGCTGCAAGCGACCTTCGGAGCGCCTTAAATAGCAATGCGAATCATCTTCAGGCGCTCCATGGCCTGGCTGATTTGCTGTTTCAAATGAAACGATATGAGGAAGCGTCCGCTCAGTATCAAAAAATACTACTGATCAACCCCGAAGACCGCAATGCTCAGAGCAGGGTGCAGGAAATCGGAAAGCTCCGGAGGAGCATGCCGTAACCCGGGATTCCCTGACGGTGCGGCGGAAAAAAGCTGTCGCTGCGCTTTTCTCACTGGGGCAGCTTTCTTGCCGTTTATCGGCAGGTGCGGGAATTCAGCCCTGTATCAATTCAGACGAGAATCTTTCCGCGCGAATCAATTGCGGATTCAGGGAAACGAGACCGAATCCGGCAAAAAACTAGGGAATGGATGCTTTGATGGTTTCCAGGTTGGCTTTAAAACCGGAGTTGCCGGGGCAATATTGCACGGCCAAACTCAGGTTTTCCAGGGCGCATTGCTTCTGGTTCAGGCGTCCGCAGGCCACACCCATGTTGTTCAGCCATTCACATCGTTTAGACGTGGACATAGTCAGAGGCCGCGCGCGGTTCAGGTATTTTTTTGCTTCTTCAGGGCGTCCGGTATCAATCAACAGAGCCGAATAGTTAATGTAGGTGTCTGCTTTGTCCGGAAAGGCGTTTAAGGAGGCTAAATACAATTTTTCCGACTCGTGATATTTGTTTTCACTGTGCAATGCTTCAGCCAGTGCGTCCGCGAAGAGCACATTATGAAATTGAAGCACCTCAATGTTCAGGAATGATCGCTGATTCTTCCATAGGGTACCATTCAAAGTATAAGTATAAACGGCAAAATACAACAAGAGGATCGACAGGACCGATAAACCGACAAATTTTATTCTTTCATGGGAGATCAGTATCTGGATAGAATAAGCGATGCCAACGGAAAGCAGGGCCAGCGGGAAATACAGCCATCTCATGGTAACGATCGATGGGGAGGCGAAAGGAACGAGATTCAAAACGGGAAACAGGATGACGACGAATGCGGCGATGGAAAAAATCAGCAGCCTCTCCTTGCGCAATTTCCACAGAGCGATCACCATGGACAGCAAGAAAATATAAGAGATGATCGCCTGATACCCGAGGTACGACCCGGGATATGTCACATAGAAGCTGTGCAGACCGAAAGGAAAAAAAATCAGAAGAAAATCAGATGCGATAATATACGGTACGAAATACAGGCGGGTCATAAAATTCGTCAATGGAATAGGAGAAGTGAAGACGCCGATCACTTGCGAGCGCAGAATCAGGTAAGCCGCCGCGAGAAACAGAAAAGGTAAATAACCGCCAATTTCTTTAACCAGCCCTTTATTCTCGGTTACCGTAAATCTGTTCCAAAGGAAAAGTACCGGCAGCATCATAAGGGCGTTTTCTTTGGATAAGAGAGCCAGACCGAAAAACACGGTGGACGTGAACAGGTAGACCAATCGTCCCTGCCGGCTTTTCACGTAAAGCATGAAAGAAAGCAGGGAAAAGATTGTGACGAGCAGATTATTGCGGCTGACGATCATTGAAATAGATTCTGTATCCGTGGGGTGAAGCGCAAAAAAGAGCGATCCCAGGAAAGCGGCGTTTCTGTCTATTTTCAAAGCAATCAATAGTTGAAAAATCAGCAGGCAGCAGATGAGATGCAGAATGATATTGGTCAAGCGGAAGCCGAATGCTTTCATCCCCCATATTTTGTAATCAATATAATAGGAGAAGTTCAGAAGCGGCCGGTAATAGCCGGTATGGAGATGGCCGGGGGTGTCTGTTTTATCCGTGATACCGTCTTCCTGCGCAAGATAAGAAGAAACACTGTGCAGCTGTTTTACGTAAGGATTGTTCTTAATCAGACCGTTGTCATCGAAGATAAAATCCCCCGAAAGCGACGGCCAATAAACGATCATGACCAGCAGGATGATGAATACATGCGGAAAATATTTTTTCAAAGGCATGTATTTTATTACTGGAAATACGGGAGGTTTGTCCAATAATTTTTTGATCGAACTGACCTCTTAACGGTTTCCCGATTGTTTAATAATTAACGATGGATATTTGAAGACTGAAGAATAAGCGGCTCGGCAAATGATCTTTAAACGGGTGGGGACTGGGTATTTTTCAGGAAAGATGATATATGAAAGCAAAATTGATTTTCGCACCTCTGAAGAAAAAGCCCTCTGTTCCAGCGGATGCCCTGTATATGGACAAAAAATATAATCTTCTGTTGATTGCAGTTATCTTCATCGCCGGTATTATCGCCTATTCCAACTCCTTTGATTGTTCATTCCATTTCGATGACGGCAACGTTTTTCACAGCAGCATCACGGAAGGCCAGGCGACCCTCGGCGACTGGATTCGTCTGTTCCCGAACCGCCCAATCGGCATAATGACATTTTTTCTTAATTTCCATTTTCATGGCCTCGAGGTCCGGGGATACCATTTGGTGAACCTGATTATTCACCTGACCAATGCGTTTCTGGTCTGGTGGCTGACTTGGCTGATCCTCTCCACCCCGGTCATGAAGGACACCGAGATCAGCAGACATAAGCCAGTGATGGCTTTTTTGACCGGTTTACTTTTCGTGACCCATCCGCTGGCTACACAATCGGTCACATACATTGTCCAGCGTTTTGCCTCGCTGGCGACGCTGTTTTATCTTTTGTCCGTGATTCTCTTCGCCGAGGGCAGGCTCTGGCAGGGCCAGCGAAAGATCCCGTGGTTATTATTCAGCGGTTCGGTCCTCTGCGCCATACTGGGCATGCTTTCCAAGGAAATCGTCTTTACACTGCCTTTCGCCATCCTTCTCTTCGATTATTGTTTTCTGAAGGCGGCGCCTTGGAAGGTGTCGTTCAAGGACGAAAGCCTCATTGTTGCGGGCGCGATATTCATCATCTTTCTTTTCTGGACCTTGAAAATTGTTTCCGTAAAGCACTTCGGTACGATACCGCCGATTCAGGGATACGCCTATTCCATATCGGCGAAGGAGTATTTACTCACCCAGTTCAGCGTCCTCTCCACCTATCTTCGCCTTTTCATCCTGCCGATTTACCAGAATTTTGATTATGATTATCCCATCGCATCGAGCTTCTTTGAGCTGAAAACATTTTTAAGTTTTTCATTCTTACTCGGAATTCTGGCGGCGGGCGTCTTGTTATTCAAGAAATACCGGCTGATATCGTTCGGAGTATTCTGGTTTTTCTTGACGATATCCGTGGAGTCCAGCTTTTTGCCCATTTCTCAAAATGTGATTTTCGAGCACCGCACCTATCTGCCGGCTTTCGGTTTTTTTCTGGCGCTGACCGGCGCTGCCTTCTATTTTTTCAAGGACCGGTATTTCAAGATTGCGATCGTGATTCTTTGCATCATCGCGGCCGTAAATACCTTCTTAACGTATCAACGAAATAAGATCTGGAAAAACGAGCATACCTTCTGGGCTGATGTCCTGGAAAAATCTCCGAACAAAGCCAGGCCGAACAATAATTTCGGACTCGTTTTGTTTGCCGAAGGAAGAACCGCCGAGGCTATCGAATATTTCAATAAGGCCATCCGCCTGAGCCCTAATTTTATCTTTTTCTACAACAATCGGGGAGCGGCCTATGCGAAACTTGGCCAGTATCAACGCGCGATTGATGATTACAGTCAGGCGATTCGACTAGACCCAAAGCATCCCGGCGCGTACTACAACCGGGGCATCGCATACAATGATTTGGGGCAGCCCGAGCGGGCGATCGGAGACTTCCAATCGGCCATCCGTCTAAGAGCGAATTTTGCGGAGGCCTATATCAACCTGGGGTTCACGTATCTGAAGGTTGGACAGTATCAGAAAGCCATCGAACACTCCAGCCGGGCCATCGTCCTGAAACCGCGCGATGCCAACGGTTATTACAACAGAGGGTTCGCCTACGGCAAACTGGGTCAATATCAACGGGCCGTTGATGACTACAATCAGACCATCCGTTTGAAGCCGGATGATTATATAGCCTATGGCGACCGGGGAATTGCTTACGGCAAACTCAGTCGGCCCGAGCGTGAAATTGAAGATTACAATGAAGCCATCCGCCTGAAACCGGATTATGCCGACGCCTACAACAGCCGCGGGAACTACTACCTGATGCGCGGCGATTTTCAGAGCGGCTGTCGTGATGCTAAAAAAGCCTGCGAACTGGGAGCGTGCAAAACGTTACAGTGGGCCAACGGCAAGGGATACTGCCGATGATTGAACCGCTCAGGAAAGGTTCCGCGTCGATGTTACCGGCGGGGCAGACCCCGTTTAAGTGATCCTGCGTTAATTGCAGTTATTGAATTTATCCCGTATGGACGGAAGTTGCGAAAGATTATTGCCAGTTGACGACATCCGCATCTTCCCCTTCACCGCCGGGTTTGCCGTCTCTTCCGTACGAGAGTAAATCAAATTCGCCGTGACTGCCGGGTGCCGTATACTGGTAAGCTGTGCCCCAGGGGTCTGCCGGCAGTCCTTTCTTGAGATAACTGCCTTCCCATTTGGGAGCGCCCGGATTTGTGACAAGGGCGTTCAATCCTTCCTGGGTTGTGGGGTACCGGCCCACATCCAGTCGAAATTGATCCAGCGCCTGTTCGATGAGCGAAATTTGTGCCTTGGCCGCCGATTGTTTTCCCTTGCCGAGTTTAGGAAAGAGCTTCGGACCGACGAGAGAGGCCAGAAGAGCGATCATCACCATGACGACCAGAATTTCGATGAGCGTGAACCCTTTTCGATTTATCCGGGGCTGATCACATTGCCTGTTCTTCATAAAAATCATCCTTGATTTTCATCATATTGGTTTATGTTTCTGGAAGACTGAGGTCGATGAATTCAACTAAACAAAAACGGGCCTGTTGTCAACAGGGAAAGTGGGTGTCGGGGATTGCGGTCCGGTATCGTGCACAGATCGGATATCTTCTCCAAAGAACAACAATAGATTCGCCAGATCCGGGCAAAAGTGAAAAAATTATGGAAAACTTGAAATATTCGTGATAATTTCAAAGTCAAATCACCCCCATTTATTGCATCACCAGGGAAGGAATCAACGACGGTGCAGGACGTGCCTTATCTTGATGCGGACAGTTTCCCCAAGGTTCCATTTGTCATGGAAACGCTCTCCGTCCGTTTTCTGCGCGAAAACAGAATTGTGCCGCTGGAGTTCAAGCAGGACACGCTGAAAATCATCATGGCCGATCCGGATAATAAGGCCGCGATCGAAGCGATCCGCGTGGCCGTTCCTTATATCCTGGAAATCTATACCGGCGACAGCCAGGTCATCGATGAGCACCTGGAAAAATTTTACGCTCAGGAAACACAGGACATCAATAAGATCATCGAAAACATTGAAGATGAGTCCATCCATTACGTACGCGAAGAGGAGGACGACGTCGGACATCTTCAGGACCTGGCCTCCGAGGCGCCGGTGATCAAGCTCGTTAACATCATTATCACCCGCGCCGTGGAAAGCCGGGCCAGTGACATCCACATCGAACCCTTCGATGATGAAGTCAAAGTCCGCTATCGCATTGACGGCGTGCTGCACGATATCGAGGTCATCCCCAAAAAGCTCCAGGCCGCCATTTTCTCGCGCATCAAAATCATGGCCAAGTTGAATATTGCGGAGCGGCGCCTGCCCCAGGACGGAAGGATCAAGCTCAAAGTCGGCCAGGCGGAAATTGACGTGCGCGTCTCCAGCATTCCGGTCCTCTATGGCGAAAGCCTGGTGATGCGCCTGCTCGGCCAGAAGGGCATCAAGATTGACATGGAACAGTTGGGATTTCCCCGCGATACGCTTGCAACGTTCAATACAATCATCAAGAATTCCAACGGCATTATTCTGGTTACGGGGCCCACCGGCAGCGGCAAGACGACCACGCTGTACGGTGCGCTGGACAAGATCAATTCGCCGGATAAAAAAATAATCACGGTGGAAGATCCGATTGAATACCACCTCAAAGGCATCAATCAAATACAGGTCATGCCGCAAATCGGTTTGGACTTTCCCAGTATCCTGCGCCACATCGTGAGGCAGGACCCGGATATTATCATGATCGGCGAGATCCGCGATCTGGAAACCGCGGAGATTGCCATTCAGTCGGCGCTTACGGGGCATCTGGTGTTTTCCACCCTGCATACGAACGATGCCCCTACGGCCATCACGCGTCTTCTGGATATCGGCGTGCCTAATTTTCTTCTGGCCGCGACGATCCGCGGCGTACTGGCGCAGCGTCTTGTCCGCGTGATCTGCCCCGAGTGCCGGACGATCGATCATGACGCCATGAAAGAAGAACGGGCGCAAAATATATTTCCCGGCAACAGCGTCTCCCTTTACAAAGGCAGGGGCTGCGAAAAATGCGCTCAAACGGGATTTTACGGGCGGTCCGGGATATTTGAACTATTTGCCATCGACAGCTCCATGCATCAGTTGATTATCCGGAATGCCGATGCCCGGCAAATCCGGGAGGCGGCCAGAAAGAGCGGTATGCGCACGCTGATGGAAGACGGATTATCAAAAGCCAAAGCGGGCGATACCACGGTGAACGAAATCTTCAGAGCGACGCAGGAGATCTAATGCCCAGTTTTTCGCATCGTTCGATCGGCCCGGACGGGAGTGTTTCCGAAGGCTTGATCGAAGCCCGCAACGAATACGAAGCGGAATCTATTTTGAAAAATTCCAATGTCATTCCGTTGCGGATGAAAGAGGTGCCGGCGGGAAGCCAAAAAGACGCGTTTACACTTCGATCGGCAAAAGGCGAGCTGCTGGTATTTACGACGGAGCTGTATACGCTCATCAATGCCGGTCTGCCGCTGGATCGCAGTTTAAACGTCCTGCTTGGCATCACTCAAAACAAGAAGATGAAGGATGTTATCTTTGCCGTCCTCAAGTCCATCCGTGAAGGGGGCACGTTCTCCGACGCCCTCGCCAGGCATCCCAAAGTCTTCTCTCCTCTTTACGTGAATATGATTCGCGCCGGCGAAACCTCCGGCGCCATGGAGATGGTTCTGGAAAAGCTCATCGAATTTCTGGAATCCTCGGAGGAGTTGAAAAACCATATCTTCTCCGCGATGATTTATCCGGTGATTCTGGTCATGACGGGTGCGATTTCCATCCTGGTTCTGGTGACATTTGTCCTGCCCAAATTTACCAATATCTTTGCCGATATGGGGACGAAGCTGCCTTTTTCCACGCAGATACTGATCGGCTTAAGCAATTTCCTTCTGGCCTCCTGGTGGATCATTGGGCTTGGTATCGTTTTCGGATCAGTTTTCCTGAAGAGTTATCTGAAGACGGACGCCGGGCGTTACACCTGGGACAAAATGAAACTCAAGATACTGGGCGATGTGATTTTAAAGCTCGAGACCGCGCGCTTCTGCCGGACGCTGGGTGCTTTATTGAAAAGCGGCGTGCCCCTTTTGCAGGCGGTAAAGAACGCCAAAGACATCATCGGCAATTTCGTCGTGTCATCGTCGCTGGATCGGGTGACGAAGGAGATCAAGGAAGGCAAAGGCATCGCCAAACCGCTGTCCGACGCCGGTATCTTCCCGGAACTGGCCATGTCGATGATTCAAGTGGGTGAAGAAACCGGCCGGCTCGACGGCATGCTGATCAAAATAGCGGACACCTATGAAAAAAGTCTGAAGATATCGATCAGGAGATTCATCAGCATCATGGAGCCTTCCCTGATCATCGCCATGGGCTTGATTGTGGGGTTCATCGTCATCTCCCTGCTGACGGCGATATTCAGCATCACCGATATTCCTTTTTGAACAGGATAGATGCCGGTATGAACGACAGAGAGAGAAATCACCCTTTGGTGCCGCCGGGTTTTACGCTGATCGAAATTCTGGTCGTGCTGATACTGATGTCGCTGATTGCGGGGATCAGCACGGTATTTTTTGCGGGCACCCTGCCGAAAGCCAAGCAAAGAGCGCAAGCCCGGGAAATTGTCTCAACGATAAAGTACGCCAGAACTCTGGCTGCCTCCACCCAGGAGCGGCAAGTCGTGACATTCGATCTGGACACCGGAAAATACGGCATCAAAGGCCGGACGGGGAAAGCGATCCCGGATGAGATGCGTCTGGCCATTGACGGAACCGAGGCGAATACCGGTCCGGTTCGCAAAGGTCAATACAGTCTTTACTACGATGCAACGGGCACCAACACCTGGGGCCGGATCCATCTGATTCAAGGCGATCGCATCATCCGGATTGTGGCCGATCCCATTTTAACCGCGGTTATTGCCGATGACGAGCAGGATAAACGCCATGATTAAATCCGACGGGCCGGGGCAAAAGGGATTTACGCTCATGGAAATCATGATTGCCCTGGTGTTGATTGGCCTTGTCGCCGTATCGCTGATGGAATTGTCATCCGCCAATCTGCGCAATTTGGCCAAATCCGATGAATGCGCCGAACTCCTGACGAGGGCCAACGCCAAAATGCGCGGTGTGCTGGAGCTTGAAAGATTCGCGGAGAAGACCTGGACCGAGACTGACCAGGACGGTTATGTCTATGAGATCGCGGTTCAGGAGATCGAAAAGGAACGGTCGGAATTCCTGCCGGTGAGGCTCTTGCAGATCACGGTCAAGGCCAGGGCGGCCGGACGGCAATACATTCGGGCGGCGTCGCTTAAGACGTCCAGAATGTCTTCCAGAGCCGATGTTCTCGGCGGCACTCTCACAGATACGGTCCGGGGAGGGGCTGCCCATTGAGCAGGCAAGGCTTTACACTGATTGAACTGCTCATGGCCGTGACGATGCTGGCTATGATGATCGGCATCATGGGCGGTGCCTTGTCTTCGGCCTGCCGGACATCGGAGACAGGCGAGAAGAAGATCAACGCTCTGGAACGAAAGAAGGTGATCTTTTCGCTTATCGAATCCCAGATCCAGTCGGCTTTTTTCAGCGCTGCGGTCGAACAGGGCGAGACGAAGAACCGGTTTGCCGGTGTGAAGGACAAAGTGACCTTTCCCAGCAATTATTCGCTGTGGCGCGGAACAAAAGGCAACTGCCTGGTGACGTATCGCATTGAAGCCGCCGGTCGCCAGAAATGCATTTTTCACATTGAAGAAGAGCTGATCGGAACGGGCGTGAGGCAGGAAAAGTCGCTTGCGACCCACTTCGATTCGATCCGGTTTGAGTATTATTATGAGGAGGCCGCCGGGGAGGGGCGGTGGGTTGATGAGTGGCCGAAGGATGCCCCCGGTATGCCGCAAAAGCTGCAGATCCATTTTACCCGCGGGGAAAGCGACAGGGTCTTAACGGCGCGGATCATGACGCAAGCGATGTCGGCCGCGGCGGCTGTGACAGCGAAACCTGTGGTGACCAGGTAACCGGGGCGCAAATGGTGAACGCCTGATGAACGAGATTGAACAAAAGATAAATAGAACTTCGGGAATAGCCGTCGCCGGAAGGGAAAGAGGGATTATGCTGATCATTGTGCTGTGGATCATGATGCTGCTGATCGTGATGACGCTCGCCTTCTCCGTGACGGTCAGAACGGAGGCGTTTTCGACTTTAACTTTCCGGGATCAGCTGGAAAATAAATATCTGGCGGAAGCGGGGCTTGAGCGGGCGATGCTGGAGATCCTTTACCGCAACGCCAATAAGACGACCGCAGCGGAAAATAACGCCCGATCGGTCATCCCGATCGATGGAACCACCCGCGAAGGCGCTCTGGAAGACGGGCGTTACCGGCTGGCCCTGACCGATGAGGGGGGAAAGATCAACATCAATCTGCTGACCGACGCATCGGGGATCATTTTGAATAACCTGCTCGTGAATCTGGGGGTGGAAAAAGAGCAAGCCGACACCATTGTTGATTCCGTGCTGGACTGGAAGGATACGGATGACTTGCACCGGCTCCACGGTGCGGAAAGCAACTACTATATGGGCCTGCCCAATCCTTATAAAGCCAGGGACGCCAATTTTGATAACCTGGAAGAGCTGCTGCTGGTGCGCGGCATGACCCAGGATATCCTCTACGGAACAGGAGAAAAACCGGGTCTGATCCGGTTTTTGACGGTGTACACCTCCGCGGACAGAATCAATATCCAGGCGGCGCGGCCGGAAGTGCTGGCAGCCATACCGGGGATGACGGATGAAATCGTCCAGGCAGTCATTACGTACCGAAGATCGGACAACACCAGAAAAGACGGGCCGGACCTGCAATCTCTGGTATCGGCAGCCAATTTTGCCTCCATGACGCAATATGTCACGACAACTGATTCCAACGTCTACTCCGTTGAAGTCATCGGCTTCAAGCCGGAGAGAACCGGCGGCTATCCGCTCAAAGCGGTCCTGGTAGCGGGAGGGATGGACCGGTGCCGGATTGCTTTTTATCAAAGTCCCGCGCATATGGAGATTCCAAGAGATGATGCCTTACAAGAACGCCTTCAATAAAATCTATCCGCCGCTTAACCGGGCGGGCCGCGCGCTGTGGCGGGTCCTGTCCTTCAGTCTGGCCGACCCGGCGTTTTCATTTGCGAAGATCGTCTGCGTATCGTTCGAAGCCGACGGCGTCTGCCTGGCCTATGTCGAAAAGATGCTCTGGCGGGTCAACATCCGCCGGGTGAGGCGCTGCCCGCTGCCTCAAGGCCAGGCGGTCAGTCCCGAGTTTGCGGCGCAAGCGGCAGCGGCCTTTGTCCGGGATTTCCAAATTACCGATGCCCGGTTTGTCCTGGGCTGGCCGCGCTCCTGGGTAATTGTCCGCGAAGCCGAATTTCCGCTGGCCGCCAAAGAGGATCTGCCCCGAGTCATCGAATTTGAACTGGATCGGCTGACGCCGCTGTCCCGGGACAATGCCTGCTATGACTATACTGCGGTTGGCGAGGATGATCGGAATATCAGGATCCTCTTGACCGTTGCCCGGGCTGATCAGATCAATGCCTGTCTGGAAACGTTTAAAGGGAAAGGCATTTCGGTTGATAAAATCAGTCTGAACGTCTTTCTGATCCGATTTATCATCGGGCAAACCTATCCCCATACGAATGCGGTGTTCCTGTCGCTCCGGGGTGACGCTTATGAAGGCGGGTCGCTGGTGCAGGGCCTGATCGCCCAGCCCTTCACCGGGGGCGCAATGCCGGGAGACCCGGACGGGGCTGACGCAGCCATCCGGCAGACAGGCGACGCGATGAATGAACTCATGAAGAGCGGCAGTCCGCCCAGGATTGTCGTAGACGCGGATGAGAAAGATTACGGCCGGATCCGTGAGGCCTTTCGGACCGTGACCGTTTCCCACTTGAATAAGGACCTGAAAACGACCCTGCCCAAGCCGGCCGCGGAACTGTCGGCCGTTGCCGTAAGCGGCGCTCTGGATGCCGCGCGCAGCCGGCCGGATGCCGTGAACCTGCTTGCCAAAAATAATCACGGCGCTCCCCGGACGCCCTGGCTCTTGTCCGCGGTCTTGCTCGTGATGATTGCGGCGTCGGCTGTATATTATTTCATCGCGCCTGTCTATTTGCAGCGGCAGACTCTCGACGCGCTGGATCAGCAAATCCAGGCGCTCAGGCCGCAGGTGAGAAAGGCCGAGGCGCTGCACAGTGAAGCCGCGGCGCTGGAAAACGATATCCAAGCCATTAACGCTTTCCGGACGCACAGCGACCTGGCGATGAACATCATAAAAGATATGACGGCCGCATTACCGCCGAAGACCTGGCTGACCCGTCTGCATATTACCGACAAAATTGCGGAAATCGAAGGCTATTCCACATCGGCGACCGAGATCATCCTCAAACTGGAGAACTCCAGGTATTTTCAAAAGGCCGAGTTTTCGTCGCCCACGTTTCGTGATCCGCGGCAAAATACCGAACGGTTCGTCATCAAGATGGAACTGAAAAATGCGGGGGAGAAGAAAGAGCCCGAAAGGAAGGAGGCGGGAAAGAAGGAACCGAAGAAGGAGATGAGTTATGAAAAGAAAAAGTAAGCTCCTCGCGATATCCATTCCGCTGATCATCGTGATGGCGGCTCTTGCCGTCTACCAGTATGGCATTGCCGACATTTATCGGCAGGCGCAGGAACTCGGTGACGAGCAGGATGCGAAGCTGAAGCTTCTGGCAAAATACTCGGCATTGATTGCGCGCAAACCCGCCTGGGAAAAAAAGATTGCCGATCTCAAGCAGACGCGGAAGAATGAGGAGCACAAAATGGTTGCCGCCCCGACCGCCGCCGTCGCTTGCGCCAATTTGCAGAGCTCGGTTAAGGGCATCATCACGGGGCGGGCCGGGGCGAACAACAGCGAAAGGGGGGAGAACGCGGAGGGAGGGGGGAAATTCAAGCTGATCAGGGTCACGGCTGAGGGCGTGTTTCGGGGCGTCAGGGTGCGTTCCGACACCTCGCTGCCCGTCGTGACG
>SBEK01000101.1 GCA_009668925.1 Deltaproteobacteria bacterium | reverse complement strand
GGCTGCTCAGGTTCCACGAAAAAAAAGAAAACAATGAAAACGAAATTGTTAAATAAAGAAAGTAATTTTATCCGTCAGACGACGCCCGAGGGGATGAATCCTTCCGAAAAAAGAGCGGGATCAGGGGCAAGTTTGGGGGGCTCGAAAATCGAAGCCTCGCCGGAATTGACCAGAGAGGCCCTCACGGAGTCTTTAAAGAACTATCAGGCCATTCTCGACGAAGTGGAAGACTGCGTCGGGGAAGTAGATCTTGACGGCAATGTTACGGCCACCAACAGAGCCGGAACGAAAATCTGGGGAGTTGAGAAAAAGGAAGAGATTCTGGGCGTTAATTTCCGGTCGTATATGGATAAAGAGACGGCCGATTTCGTTTACCAGGCCTACAATAAAATCTTCCTAACGGGGATTCCCGATAAGATTACCTACGACATCTTCCAAAAAAACGGATCCCGCGTCACGATCGAAGATTCAGTTGCACCCATTCGCAATACGGGGGGACGAATCACAGGATTTCGGACCGTCAGCCGAGATATCACTGAACGCAATAAAAAAGAGCGGGAACTGGAAGCCCACAGAAGCCATCTTGAGGCTATCTTCAGGAGTGTCAAGGATGCTATCATCACCGTCGATTCGGATCTGCGGGTCATTGAGGCGAATATGCATACGGAAACCATATGCAATCTCAATGTGGCGCGAATGACCGGTAAGGCATTTCCGCGATGTGTCACCCAGTGCAGCCGATCCTGTGTTGATGTGCTGAAACAGACGCTCAATAAAAATGCGACCATCCGGGAATACCGGATTGAGTGCAATCATCGGGAGAAACGTCACCAATTGGTGAGTGTGACCAGCTCTCCCCTCATCGATTCCCACGGCAATTTTATGGGGGCTGTTCTGGTTATACGCGACATGACCCTGATCAGAGACATGGCCAGGGAATTGAAAGAGCGCCACCAATTCCAGAATATGATCGGCAGGAGCAAAAGAATGCAGGAGATTTACCGGCTTCTGGAAGATCTGGCGGATCTCGAAACAACGGTTTTGATTACAGGAGAAAGCGGAACCGGCAAGGAACTCGTTGCGCGTGCCCTTCACTACAGCGGACTTAGAGCCTTTAAACCTTTCATCACCGTGAATTGTTCCGCATTGACAGAGGGTCTGCTGGAGAGCGAATTGTTCGGTCATGTCAAAGGGGCTTTCACGGGGGCAATTAAAGACAGGCAGGGGCGCTTCCAGGCCGCTGACGGCGGAACCATCCTTTTGGACGAAATCGGCGACATCTCTCCGTTAATTCAGTTGAAGCTTCTGCGGGTGCTTCAGGAAAAAATCTTCGAACCGGTCGGAAAATCCACCCCCAAGAAAGTGGATGTCCGGGTGATCGCCTGCACCAATAAAAACCTTCAGGAAAAAGTGATGAAAGGGGAGTTTCGACAAGATCTCTATTACCGTCTGAAGGTCGTGGAAGTGGCCTTGCCTCCTCTCCGGGAAAGACTGGAAGATCTGCCGCCCCTGGTTGAGCATTTCCGTCATCTCTTTAACGAACGCTTCAATAAGCATATCGACGGAATATCCCATGAAGTCCTCAATACCCTGATGGAGTATCCCTGGCCGGGAAATATCCGGGAATTGGAGCACGTCATCGAGCACGCCTTTATCCTTTGTCACGGTAATATAATTACCATAGAGCATTTACCTGCGGAAATCAGCCAAAACTGCCGAAGGCCCATGGACGATAAACAGCCTCTCCGGAACGGCAGAATACAAGCCGGCTATATTCAGGACGTCCTGAAGCTGACCGGGGGCAATAAAGCAAAAGCGGCGCGCCATCTCGGCATTCATCGACGGACATTATATCGCCTTCTCGATAAGCAGGAATCCGATGCATCTTCTTAATGTGTGACATTTCGCACACAAGCGTGCGCACATAAATGTGCGCATGACCACATATGGTCCAATTTTCCTGCCCCTTGCAGTCTCTGGAAGTCGTATTCAAAAAGCTTTCTTTTTTCAGGATGTTAAATCAACCGCGAGTCAGGTGTGGCCTCTGCTTTACGGAATGAGCAACCGCGGGCACAATTTGTGAATACTCTGCATCTCATGAAATCTAATCCATCAAACAGGGTTTCATTAATTCATACGATTCGTCCCGAAACATTTGAGGACGAAGTGATGGCCGAGTCAAAAATCGTTCTGTTGCTGTGCATGCCTCATGATGAGGCGTTTCCCCGACAACAGCGTGTGCTGGAGGAGATCGCCGGAATCTATAGAGAAAGAATTAAGGTCGTTTTACCGGAGGAAGCGTTTCTTGAAGTATTTAAAAACAATCTTCGCGTCGTCGGAACACCCACATTCTTGATTTTGAAACGGGGCAGGGAAATCGCCCGGGTCTGGGGGGAATCAGACCGGGAGACATTGATTCAAATCCTCCTCGATGCGACGCGAGAGGCTTAAAAAAATGGCGAAAATGAAGACCCGGAGGATTCCGGACCGCCCGGAAGAACAAAGGTCTCGCAGCACTGAATAATTATTTGGTTGAAAGGAGTTTCTTCATGAGCAAGTTATTCGATCTTCAAGGCAAGGTCGCGCTGGTCACAGGCGGCGGCCGGGGATTGGGAAAATACATTACTGCCGGGCTTGCCGAGGCAGGGGCGACGGTCATCATCACGTCGAGAAAGATGGAAAACCTGGAAACGGCGGCACGGGAGATCGGCGAGCGGTACAAGGTCCGAATTGTCCCGATCGCCTGTGATCAAGCCAAAGAAGAGGATATCAATACCCTGGTGAAAGAAGCGACAGGACAATTCCCGCGCATTGACATTCTGGTGAACAATTCAGGAATTACCTGGGGGGCGCCGACGCTGGAGTTTCCACTCAAGGGATGGGATAAGCTTTTCAACGTCAACCTGCGCGGGGTCTGGATTCTCACCCAGCAAATCGCCCGTCTGATGAAAGACCAGGGCGGCGGCAATATTATCAATATCTCTTCCATCACGTCGCTTCGAGGGTTCGAAGAGGATATTCAACCCTCTGTTGCTTACAATGCAACCAAGGCCGCACTCAATAACCTGACCTTGAATCTGGCCGTAAAACTTGCCCCCTACAACATCCGGGTCAATGCCATTGCCCTGGGGTATTTCCATTCGGATATGACGTCGTATATGGATATCCCTGAATACAAACATCATTACCAAGCGCTTGTCGGGATGACGCCAATGAAAAGATTCGGTGAAGGGAAGGACATTAAAGGTGCAGCGATCTTCCTGGCTTCGGAAGCGTCGTCTTATGTGACCGGTCATATTCTTGCGGTCGACGGAGGATTCCTGGCGAGATGACAGCGGCCGAGAAAGGGAATGCGCGATGTCCAGAGCATTCAAGTCTATGAAGGAACCAATCAGGTGCAGCGCAGGATCGTTGAGGGGCATATTCTCGGTCTAAAGATCTCTTCCCGAGAGAGGCCTGACGATGATCCGGCTGAACAAGCAAATTGAAGGCATTGAATTTACCACATTCGCCTGATCAGGAGCACTTGAGCATATTCAGAAGGGAGGGTAAACAAGAAGAGCACTAAGGAATCACCAATTGTCGATATTTAATTTTCAGCAACAAAGAAAGGAGTTGTATATGAACTGGTATTTGACACGTAGTCATTACGTTGTGGTTTTTGTCTGTGCACTGGCGCTGGGTTTGGCGGGCCTTATCGGTCCGGGCAAAGCCTTTGCAGCCAAACCGGCTAAAACTGAGAAAGCAGCAAAAGCAGCGTCTGCCGGGGAAACTTGGGCGAAGCCCAACGCAACCTTCGACGGGACGAAGATCACCGACATGTCCAAGTTTGATCCGCAGAAGTGGGTCAATCCCGCAGGCGAAGATGTCATCCGGATCGGCGTCGTCTGGCCCCACTCCGGTCCCGGCGCTGCTAACGGCGACAGCGGCTGGCTTTGTATGACCTGGGCCGCCTATGACATTAACCAGCGCGGCGGCATCATGGTGGACGGCAAAAAGAAAAAGATCGCCCTCTACAAGGCCGACACTCAATCCAAACCGGATGTGGCCAAGAAAATCTGCGAGCGCATGGTTTTGCAGGAGAAAGTTCATCTCCTGATCGGAACATCCGGCAGCAACATGATGAAAGTTCAGAACGAAGTCGCGAACAAGTATAAAGTCATCTCCGTCAACGTCGCCGCCAATGCGGACGAACTCCAGGATGCGACAAACTTCAACCGCTATTCTTTCATGACGACCGATGCCACCTTCTCGAACGGCCGGGCGATGGCTTATTTCTATAGCCAGAGAAAGAAAGAGAAGAAGTTCTATATTCTGTGCCAGGATTACTCCTACGGCAGGGATATGGCGGAAGGTTTCAAACGCGGGCTGAAAGAGTTCTATCCGGAAGCGCAGATCGTCGGCGAAGATTATCACAAGCTGTTCCTGACCGACTTCGCCCCTTACCTCACCAAGATCAAGGCCTCCGGCGCCGAGGTCATTTATACGGCCGACTGGATGCCCGATTGCAGCAATTTGCTGAAACAGGCCCGACAGATGGGGTTACATATTCCGCTGGCCGGCAACTACCTCGATGATGTCAATACGCTCGTTCAGGTCGGGGTCGAGGGCTCCAAAGGTCTCATGCTGGTGAAGCCTTACGAAAAGACGGGTCCCGCATTTACCGATCCCGGGATGATCAGATTCTATCAAACTTGGAACGACCAATGGAAAAACGTCTGGAAGGCTCCTTACAACGCACCCCTGTACAAATATCCCTGGGGAGCCTGGGGGGCCTGGGTCCAGAATTTTTACTGGACGCTGAACGTGATCGAGCGGGCCAAGAGCACCGACCCCGAGAAGATCATCAAAGTCTGGGAAGGCGACACTTACAGAATGGTGACCGGACGGCTGATCCAGATGCGCGCCTGCGATCATAAGGCGATTCAGGGCTTCCGGGTGGGCGAGTTCGTGCCTCCGGCCGAACAGAAGCAGAATATGAATATGCCGCCCTACCACTGGCTGGATAACGCCTCTCTGACCGGTCCCACCTGGGATGTTCCGGCTGACAAGGTCCTCCCCTGGATGGATCAGAAACTCGACCGGTGCAAAGGCAAAAACGACTGGGGTAAATAACAATCACTTAGACTCCCTTCGTTCTTCTCCGCCCTCCTTTTCGCAAGTTCCTCCTTAAGTGAAGGGAGGGTGGAGGAGAACATTTTGCCAATTCTTTCAATTTATTGCAGCCGTCGGAGGGATCTCGGCCTATCTCAATTTTTAGTGTCTTGGCCAAAATAAATAAGGACGGCGAAAATTCTCTCTGATCATTCGCAATCCGCAGACAGCTGCCAATGCCCGAAGGGCATTAACACTCTTCGCGCAGCAGCCCTTTACCTGCAGTTCAATGGCCGCTGCAAAGCGTGATGATCACCGCCAGCCAAGGCTGAGAGAGCTCGGCCATCATCGGTTATTTAACGGTAATGACCGGGCACCGAGCATTTAATATGACATACTGAGCCGTTGAACCGGTAATAATTTTTCCCACCCGTGAGGTTTTGACGATCCCTACTATAATAAAATCAGCCTGAACTTCCTCGGCAAAATCAACAATATCCTCCCCGGGCTCGAGGCCGCGAATAAGCAAATGCTGCTGACACGTTACGCCCGCCTGAGCAAGAGCTTCTTCAACAAATTTCAATTGCATTTCTGCTTTATCAATGTCCTTTGTGTCCGAAGCCCGCCCTCCGACACGAGAAACAACAACGTTCACTTTCGCATTCATTTCCTTGGCCAGTTTTTTTGTCAAAGCCAGTGCACTTTTCGACGGTTCGGATCCATCATACGCCAGAAGTAAATTCATTATCTTTCTCCTTCTCTACAGATTCTATAATGATAAATGTTTGGAAGCAAAAAACCATTACCCATCCCTATAATAATAACAGTAATTATACTGTCAATAATGTTCTTAGATGATCTGCATGGATCAATTAAATTAGAACCCGCCAGTTGCAGGATCCGCGTCTGGTCTTAATCGTCGCCAGCGATCAATAGCTCACGGCCTGGCGCGCCTTTTCCAGACAGCTAATGAGGTCCTGCATATGCTGCTCTTCAATGAAGGGCGACATCACGAAGGATTTGATGGCCAGGACCGGTTCGCCGCAGGCCGCCGTGCGGTAATGACTGGTCAGCGACAACGCAAAACCATTCTCCTGTTCCATCTGGCGGTGAAGTTCGTCAAAAATTTTTTGATTGTAGTCGTTGCCCCGACGCAGGCTCGGGGCGGCATCGGGATTGTTGAGGTCATCATAAAATACGGCTTTGGCATTGATGCCGTCCGGATAAACCCGGAACAGCGTCACAGGGCCGTAGTTGTAATCATTCACCTGGCACATGGATGGATGCTCATCGAGCCGCTTTCTCAGAACCTCGGCCATGGTCACCAGATGTCCCAGAAGTGCCCGATAGCCTTCTTTGCCAAACAATTTCAGATTGGCCAGGGCCGCCAGCACGGCGCCGCCGGACCGCGAGGTCTCCAGCGTGAACACACCGGGGTGATAATTGCCGAACTGAAAGAGGTAGGGCATCAGTCCCGTATCGCGGCTGATGCCGGTCAGGTCATCTTTGTTTTTGCAGAGGATCATGCTCGAGACGTAGGGGGCGAAACCGGTCTTATGAAAATCGATGCCCACTGAATCTGCTCGCGCGAGAGCACTGATATTAACATGTGTATCCCAGAGACATCTCAGCGTCCGGGCATTAAACCTCAGGCTATTCACGTCGAAATCATAGTCATTGAAGACCGACCAGGCCCAACCGATAACGGCATCCGCATGAATGTGCGGCAGGTATGGCAGGCGGTACTCGACGGCCAGACTGTCGCGCAAGCCGGCAATATACTGCAGGTTGTCGATACCGAAGGCATCGGTTGTGCCCATGGTGGCAATGATGGCGGCGATCTTCTCTCCCCGGTCCAGAATCGTGCGGAGGCTGGTTTCCAGATGAGCGAGGTCCATCGAGTTATCTGCGTCAGTGGGGATGGCCACAAGATTATCCGTACCGACGCCCAACCATCCGAGGGCATTCAATTTTGAGTAATGAGCCGCGGTTGAAGCCACGAGTTTCAGAGGTTCATGCACGCCGCGACTGAAGGTTCCCGGAGACGCCTTTTCCATGCCGAGCTTAACGGCATAGAGAATCGTCCCCGTACCCCCAAAAGTAAAAAATCCCGCCGCCTGTTGTGGAGCATATCCCACGAGAGTCGAGCACATGGCCGCCGCTTCAATTTCGGCAAGACCGACACGATAGCTGTATTCGTCCGAGACAATATTGGGATTGTATATGGCTCCGAAGAGATTTCCGATGATGGACGGCACGGTGGATGGAGGCACAACGTTTTCCTGTGTATGCGGGTGGCTCCAGATGAGACCGCCCTGCATATACTCGGCGATTTCCGAGACGGTTCCGGCTGCATCCGACATGCCGTCCGGAATCTGCTGCGATCTGGCCCGGCTGTAGTCAATCGGTTCGCGCACGCCCAGATACGGGCGGGTCGTCTTGAGCCGGTCGATGCTTTCAAGTCCGCCAGCGACGGAAGCCACGAACTGAGCGTCGGCGTCAGCGTTGGAGACCGGTGAGGGAAATGCGCTGCGTAGACACGTCAGAAGTTCGGTGTACGTTTTGCCGGGGACGGATGATGTGCCGGGTGCCTGCCTGTAGCCCGAAGCGAAGGTCTCAAGCAGACCGGAAAGCTCCAGCACTTGCCGGATTGCTCCGCTGGTTTGGATCAGACGAAAAGGGAGCAAATTACGGGTTTCCCCGGCCGCCTGGCGCGCCGCCGCGGTCTTCATCAGAAAAAGAAGCGATCGGATGCCGGCGCTGGAAATGTAATGCAGGTGTGAAAAATCAAGGACCACCTGTTGTTCGCTTTCCCGGATCAGCGGCTCGAGCGTATTTTCAAATTCTTTGGCGGAGGCGACATCCAGCCTTCCCGCGCAGGTCACAGTTATACGGGCTGCTCTCTTTTCGATCGTGATGTCCATGGTGAATCCCTTCCTATAGTCGATCTGCTGGGGAATGACTTGTTGGAAAAACAATAGCGATATTTGCAAAAAGATTCAACGAACAATATAGGAGGCGGTGCTTTAAAACATATAACAATTGACAGGGTGCCTCATTGATTTTATACTTCGCAATCTTTTCAAAAGGAGTCATTTACGTGAAAAATTTGTGGATCACCCTTGTAATGGTTTTCTTATTGTTGCCAGGATGCTCAACAGCCCAAAAGCTGTCCCCGGAGGAGCAGTTTAAAAAGAGCTTCTCGCAGCACAAATATCAAACCTTTGCCAAGACGTCCGTTCCGGGTGTCTATGAAGTCTACAATGGACGGCAGGTTTATTACTACCTTGCCGAAGGTGATGTGATTCTCGTGGGCAGCATGATTTCCAGGGACAACAATAACCTGACCCAGGAAAGCATCGCGAAAAAAATGGCCGCCAAGTTGACGAATCTTTCTCTGGACCAGGCGTTAAAAATAGGAGACGGTAAGATCCCGGTTGTGGAATTCATTGATCCGAATTGCCACTATTGCCGATTGTCTTTCAATTTTTTTAATTCGCGAAAGAAAGATGTAACGCTGTATGCTTTCTTCTACCCCCTGTCCGAAGACTCGGCAAAGAAGATCCGGCACATTTTCTGCTCGCAGGATAAGGTCGCAGCCTATGAGGATGCTCTGGGCGGGAAACTGGACGGGAATGTCCAACTGAATCAATGCAGTGATCAAGCCGTCGAAGCCGCGCTGAAAAATCATCGGCAGATCAGTGCGCAAGTCGGCGTGCAGGCGACGCCACTGTTTTATATCAAAGGTCAAGTTGTCCCCGGTTTCGATCAACCGGCTATAGAAAAATTATTGGGAAAGTGAAGTCTCGTTGATCAATCAAAAAAAGGCGGCCTTATTAAAAGAGGCCGCCCTTTTTTTCAGTCGATGATCCCATCTAACGAATTTTTGCTCCTGTTTTCGGTTCCCGGTCAAATCCCAGGAGTGTCAGTCCGGCGGTGCCGTCCGTCGCCAGCAACATGCCGTGCGATTCCACGCCCATCAATTTTGCCGGTTTCAGGTTGGCGACGATGACGATCGATTTGCCGATAAGCTCTTCCGGCTTATAATCTTTGCCGATTCCGGCGACAATGGTCCGTTCTTCTCCAATATCAATGCGCAGCTTGATCAATTTATTGGACTTCGGGACAGGTTCGGCCGCGAGGATTTTGGCAACGCGCAAGTCAATTTTACCAAATTCGTCATAGTCGATTTCCGGCTTTAAATCGACGGCCGCCTTTTTGGGGGCCGGCGCCGGTTCCTTCTCCGCACCGACACGCGGGAACAGCGATTCACCGCGGGTGAGCGCGTTGCCGGCGGGCAGCGGTTCGTTCATCCGGATGACATCCGGATTCATTTTTTGCGATGCTGCAAGTCCGATGTGACTCAGAATTTTTTCAGCCGCTTGCGGCATGAACGGAGAAACCAAGATCGCGATGGCGCGCAGCGCTTCCAGCAACCGGTACATGATCGCCACGAGTTTTTCCTGGTTCGCCGGGTCTTTGGCCAGGGACCAGGGCTCATTTTCGACGATGTATTTGTTGGCTGCGCTGATGAGTTCCCAAACGGCCATCAGGGCCTTATGCAGCGACATGTCGGCAAAGCAGGCCTCCACTTCCACCACCGTTTTTTGAGCCAGCTCCGGGAGCTTTCTTTCCAGTGAATCTGCGGGCGGCCGGGGGATCTTTCCATCGCAGTATTTGATGGCCATGGTGACGGCTCGGCTGACAAGATTGCCGAGGTCGTTGGCGAGGTCGGAGTTCAAGCGAGAGACAAACGCCTCTTCAGAGAAGTTGGAATCCAGACCGAACACCATATCGCGCAGCAAAAAGTATCTAAAGGCGTCTAACCCGTACTTATCTTTCAGATCCAGCGGCCGGACGACATTTCCCAGGCTCTTGGACATCTTGCTTTGATCGGAATTCCAGTATCCGTGAACATTCAGGTGCTGATAGGGATCAATGCCTGCGGCTTTGAGCATCGTGGGCCAGTAAATGCCGTGTGGTTTCAAAATATCCTTGGCAATCAGGTGCTGGGCTTGGGGCCAGAATTTTTTGAAATTCGGTCCATCAGGGTAACCGATAGCCGTCACATAGTTGATCAGCGCGTCAAACCAGACATAGGTGACATACTGATCATCAAACGGCAGCGTAATACCCCATGTCAGGCGCGTTTTGGGACGAGAGATGCAAAGGTCTTCCAGAGGATCCCGCAAAAAAGCCACTACTTCGTTACGATATCTCTCCGGCCGAATGAAGTCCGGATGATCCTGAATATGCCCGATCAGCCAATCCTGATATTTGCTCATGCGGAAGAAGTAATTGCTCTCTTTGCGATGCTCGGGCGCGGTTTGATGGTCGGGACATTTGCCGTCCACGAGCTCTTTTTCCATATAAAAGCGTTCACACCCTACACAATAAAACCCTTCGTAGGCTCCGAAGTAGATATCGCCCGCGTCATAGACTTTCTGTAAAATTGAACGAACGGTTTGGACATGATTGGCGTCGGTTGTCCGGATAAAATAATCGTTGGTGATGGCCAGCTGGGGCCACAGATTGCGAAACTGCGCGCTGATGCCGTCGGCGTATTCCTTAGGTGTTATGCCCGCCTTCTGCGCCGCTTCGGCGATTTTGTCGCCATGTTCGTCCGTGCCGGTAACAAAAAAGGTTTCCCGTCCCGCCATGCGGGCGTAACGCGCCAGGACATCGGCGACGACGGTTGTATAGGCATGCCCGATATGCGGCGAAGCGTTTACGTAATAAATGGGCGTCGTAATGTAAAACGGTTTGGACATGATGATATAAAGCTCCTTAGGACTCGCTGCGCTTCCTGCTTGTTTCCCGCGCATTCGTAATCTTATGTTTTGGCTGCGGCGTTTCGTTTTCTTCCGGTGCGGCCGTCTCGGCTTTCGCTTCCCGGGCGCATTTCTTGGCGCCGGCATATCCGTTATGTTCAAAGGACAGACAGCACATCAGGCGGCCGCATAAACCGGATATTTTTTCCGGATTCAGCGACATACTTTGTTCTTTCGCCATTTTAACGGTGACACGATCCAGATTTTGCAGAATGCCCGCACAGCAGACGGTTCGTCCGCAGACCGCGAGACCTTTGACGATCCTTGCTTCCTGGCGGGCGCCGATTTGCTTGAGTTCAATTCTGGTTTTGAATTTGCCGACGAGATCTTTAACCAGTTCGCGAAAATCCACCCGGTTTTCCGCAGTGAAGTAAAAGATCATTTTGCTTTTGTCAAAGAGGCACTCCACCGTAATCAATTTCATGGCCAGACTTTTTTCATGAATCTTGTCGATGCAGTATTTCCGAGCATCCTCTTCGATCATTTCCAGCTCTTCCCTGGCCCGCAGATCCTCCGCCGTTGCTTTACGCAGAACATTTTTCAGATTGGGAGGCAGCTGAGCGGATTCACATCGCTGGACGTCGGTTACAACGACTCCCAGTGAGACGCCGTTGTCCGTATTGACCAGCACCTGGTCATGTTTCTGCACGATCAGGTCGCCGGCGTCAAAATTGTAGATTCTGCCTTCCTTCTTAAATTTAACTCCAATGATATTGGTCAACACATTACATCCCGTCAAGTTTGCTTCTTACAGATGAAGCTTAAATGCCATTGTCTCTAATGTCAACGATTTGTTCACATTCATTTCGATCGTCTCGCTCGCCTTCACAACCTGAGCGATGTTCTGCAGAAGCTGCTCTCCCCGCAGACGGCGGGCCAGCGAGGAGACGACCGGCAGACTGTCCGCGTTGATGATCATCGAAGGTTTGGCTGTTTCTTTATAAACCAGCGCATCACGAAAGTACGTGTTCAAAACCGCGAGCCCCTGCTTGATTTCCTTCTTGTCCTGACCCAGAAAAGACGACAGGATCAAAAGGCCGAGCGGATCATTCCGGCTTGTCACGGTCAGCAGACGGCCCAGCTCTGCCCGAAAAGCAATCATGTCTTCCGAGTTGAGGGCCTGGGCCTGTCCAATCGATCCTCCGGACAGAGAAGCGAGCAATAAGGCCTTGGAAGGGTCCAGATGATTCTGTTCGACCAGAAACCGCGCCACGGTATCGGACGGCAGGGGATTCATGCGCAAATGCCGGCACCGCGAAAGAATAGTCTGCGGCAGCCAGTAAGGACGGGAGGTTACCAGGATAATGACGTCATCGGCCGACGGTTCCTCCAGCGTTTTCAAAAGAGCATTCGCGGCCTGCTCATTCATTTTATCCGCATCATCGATGATGCACAGGCGTTTTCGCCCTTCCAGCGGTTTAAACGTCATCTGCCGCTGAATATCACGAATGGCGTCAATGCGAATAAATTGCGCTTCCGTCGTCACGAGAAGAATGTCGGGATGATTCCCGTGAATCATTTTGAGGCAGGAGGGACACGCATCGCAGGAATCATTCTTCAGGGCTGCATTTTCACAGTTGAGCGCCTGGGCAAAGGCTATCGCCAGTGTCTTCTTCCCGATAGCGGCAAGTCCGCTGAAGATATAAGACTGTCCGACGCGCCCGCCGGCCAGAGCCTTTTTCAGCATGCCGACTTGTTTTGAATGACCGTAAATATCTGCAAAAGACATATTGAAATTGAACCCATCCGATTCAGCACTGCCTGCCCATGAACTCCATCACGTGCCTGCGGACATCACCGGCGATCTCATCCACCGTCCGCGAGGCATCGATGATCCGGAAACGTTCAGGATCATAGGCGCAAAGGGTCAAATAGGCTTGCCGCACCCGGATGTGAAAATCAAGGGCTTCTTTTTCAAAGCGATCCGCCGAAGAGGGATCGGCAAGTTCGGCATCACGTCTGCCGGCCCGGCGCAGGCCGGTTTCCACGGGTAAATCAAAAAGCAGGGTCAATGCCGGTTTCAAGTGCAGGGCGCAGTAATCATTGATCGTTTCGATGAAATCGGCAGCAAGCCCGCGACCTGCGGCCTGATAGGCGAATGTCGCATCGGAGAATCTGTCGCACAAAACGTATTTCCCGTCTGCGAGCGCGGGCCGGATCACTTCTCTGACATGTTGGGCACGGGCCGCGCAAAACAGGAGCAGTTCCGTTTCAGGGCACATGGCCCGGTGTCCGCGGTTGAAAAGAATATCGCCGATCCTGCGGCCGATGGCCGTCCCGCCCGGTTCCTGCGTCATGACCACGCGCACATTCTTCTCTATCAGGTACGCACCCAGAAGCTTCAATTGAGTGGACTTGCCGGATCCCTCGACGCCTTCAAACGTGATGAATTTATCCATGGATGTTTCTCCGAAGCCAGGTCTTATGTGGATGGATGATCAAGGGTACATGCGGCCTTTCGGCCATTGAGAAATAATCCGCCGGCGAAAAAATTTTGCCTTAAAAAAAGCTGGGGAAAGATCCGCCTGTTGCGGCGGATATTCCCCCAACATCAGCGTCTTTTGAAAGTTACTATTTTTCTTCTCCCGGAACAATCGCTTCCACCGGACATTGATCGCAGCATGCGCCGCAGTCTGTGCACAGTTTGGGATCAATGACATACTTGTCCTCGCCTTCGGATATTGCTTCCACCGGACATTCGTCCTCACACGAGCCACAAGCAATGCATTCGTCTGTAATCACATAGGCCATGTTCTTATAAATCTCCTTTAATCATAAATTTTTCTCGTTCGTCCGACTCCGGCCGGCACTCACACGGATACAACTTCCTTGACGGAGGGCACCTGCTGTTTAATAACTTTTTCAATGCCCATCTTCAAGGTCATCTGCGACATCGGGCAGCCTCGGCAAGCGCCAGTCAGTTTGACTTTGACCACGCCGTCCGGCGTAACATCAACCAGCTCCACATCGCCGCCATCCGCCTGCAGGCCGGGCCGAACCTTGTCTATCGCTTTTTGCACTTCTTCTTTCATACGAATCTCCATTTAAAATCTTGATTGATGGATTGCCGCCTGCACCATCAGTGCGGCATTTCGTTGATCATTTCCTTGACAACGGACCGGGCAACATCCGACAAATCCGGTTTGATCAACATGTAACTATCGGCCACATGATGGCCGGCCTTCCACATCATTTTTCCCGTTTCGGCATCGATCAGCTTGAGTCCGACGCTGACCTTGGCCAGTTTCTTATCTTTTTCCACCGTATAATTCCAGTAATCAACGGCAACCATTAAGAAAGCATCCGTTTTTGTCAGTTCGCCGATATTCCTCGCGAGCGCGGGATCAGAATAATTCAATGTCTGGAGCTTCGACAGGTAGTCCGTTGTATCTTTTCTCAGAGCTTCATTGGCTTGAAGCTGGCGATTCAAACTTGCCGTGTCGGTTATGTCGCTGAACCATTTCTTCTCCATCAACACGCCGGGCACAATCTGTTCAATATGACTCCGAGCCTCTTCGTAGGTTCCGACATCGGCAGGGAATACGGCAATCCGCTTGGGATGATAATTTTTCGCCGCGGGGTCGAGTTGAGAAAAACGCAATCCGCCGCACGCCATTGCGCTCAACACAACAATAGACAGGATAAATCGAATGAAGAATTTTCTGATCATTGATCTTTCTCCTTTCATAAGCTAAAACACCGCAAACTCAACCCAGAACGAACCAGCAGAAAACGGCAAAACCGGCAATGATATAGCTTGTTTCCAGGAGTCCTTCCACAAGGGCCCCCGAAAGCCCCGCCCTTCTATCACAAAGTCTGAAACAAATCCATATATATAATATGCATAAAACCAGGAAGAAGCTCAATGTGGACGAATAGCCGGTCGCGCCGGAAATTAATAAAATTAATAATAATATCAAAA
>SBEK01000100.1 GCA_009668925.1 Deltaproteobacteria bacterium | reverse complement strand
GTCACGTAAAGGGTTGACCCGGCGATGCTTTCCGTCGCGTTTTCGATGGCGTTGATTTCGGCGTGGTTCTGTCCGCAGCGCTGATGATAGCCCACACCAATGATCCTGTCTTCCTTGACGATTACAGCACCGACCATCGGGTTCGGGCTTACGCAGCCGCTGCCCCGGGCGGCCAGTTTCAAAGCGAGTTTCATATAATATTCGTCATTCATGAACGACAAATACCTCAAGGACTACGGTATTGTAAAGGAATTTTCGTCGTCGTTTCGATACAGAACGCGGGCGGGCGCGGGATTCCCCGTATGAAATGGCGCAGACACGGATATTAGTGATCGGAATCACATTAAATTTATTGACTTCTGACGAAAAATAAGGGAGAATTAACGCGAAGCTTGAAAAAAGCAAACCACCTGAAAAGGTGGGACGCAAAGTTACTGGCCTAAATCTTTGACGGGATAGGGCGGCAGGGCTGCCGGAAGAGCTTTCATCAAACAAGCATTCCCCCAAAATCCCGTTCAGAGAGAATAGAAGAGAATCTCATGATCCTAAACATTTTTGCCTTTATTTTCGGCGCGGCGGTCGGCAGCTTTCTCAACGTATGCATTTTCCGTATACCGGCGAGAGAATCTATCGTTACTCCGCTTTCTCGTTGTCCGCATTGCCACCATCCGATTCGCTTCTTTGATAATATCCCGATCATTAGTTTTGCTCTCTTGCGGGCGAAGTGCCGGGACTGCGGAGAAAAAATTTCATGGCGGTATCCGCTGGTCGAGCTGGTTACCGGTCTGTTAACGTTGCTGTTGTTTGTCAAATTCGGTCTTACGCTCAATTTTTTGGTCTTCTTCGTTTTCACGGCAGTTTTGATTGTTATCAGCTTCATTGATTTTGATCACCAAATTATTCCCGATATTCTGTCGCTGCCCGGTATTCCCTTTTTCTTTCTGTCGGCGGTTTTTGTCATAAAGATTCCCTGGCATGAAGCCCTCATCGGATTACTGGTCGGCGGCGGCATGCTTTTTTTGATTGCTTTTGTTTATGAAAAGATCACGAAACGCGAAGGTATGGGCGGCGGCGATATAAAGCTCTTGGCCATGATCGGTGCCTTTCTGGGATGGAAATCATTGATTTTTGTTTTGTTGTTCAGTTCTTTTACGGGGGCATTGATAGGACTGATCGCGATGGTTGTTAAAAAGAAAGATACGAAATATGCGGTGCCCTTTGGACCTTTTCTATCCGCTGCGGCCGTGGTCTATATTTTTTGGGGCGATGCCTTTAATCTTTTATTTTACCGTTACTGAGCGTGTTTTATGAGCATAGTCGGCAACATAAGATATTAATCCATTAATCAGATCGTTTTATTGAAAGGACTTGAAGAGCCGGAAATAAAAACAAAATAGACCTGCTTACGGAAAGGCTGGGAACGAGAATGGATTCTAAACGGGGGTTTACACTTGTTGAAATGGTCATTGTCATCTTCATTGCGACTATCATTTCAACATTGGCTGTTTCCACGTACAGCAAATACAAACATAAAGTCGACTTGAGAAATTCAGCGAGGGCTATGAGCGCAGATTGCGTATCTTTGAAGCAAAGGGCGATGGCGGATTGTGTTCATTATAAGATCGTCTTGGATGCGGAGAATAATCGTTACAGAATCTTAAAGGGTGGCGTTAAAGGATTGGCTTCCGAATACGATGAAGAAAATGCGATCGTTAAGAATTTGAATTCCGAGGGGCGTAATATAATATTTTCGGCGGATCATCCCCTCAATTATCCGAACGCTCAGATTGTTTTTCAACCGAGGGGTACGGTGTCCGCGGGATCGCTTGTATTAGAAAATGGCGACGGCCTGCATGTCAAGATAACATCGAATTTAACAGGCAGGGTCTACGTTTCCTTCGATGCTCATTGACAAGGAAGATGATACGTGTCTTAAAAACCAAACGGTTATTGGTACAACAGCATGAAACATAAAAAAGGTTTTTCCATCGTTGAATTGCTTATCGTCATAGCGATAATCGGCGTGGCGCTTTCCATTGCATCGCTGTCCTGGCAAGCATACGTCACCAAGGCCAATTTGAATTCGGGAGCGAGAAAAGTGGCCTCTGATCTTACGAAATACAGAACCCGGGCCATCGGAGAGGGCCGAGTGTATACGATAACGTTTAATGCCACTAATCAATATCACATTTCTGCTCCGGCACACGATAACCTCGCGGCTGTTAACATGAATGAAACTCCTATAGAGTCATCAAGAGCTCATGATGCAATTATCGAAAATAGCAATTTTACGGGTTGCCAGGTTGTCAGGATGACACCGAGGGGATTGACGGAACATTGTGCTGTTTCTCCGGTTACCCCGAACGATACGGGAACGGTGACGCTGAAGAACAGCAGGGAGGTAACAGCGACTATTACGCTCAATAGCAGGGGGACTGTCGATGTCACTTTTACAAATTAATAAAGGCATGGGCATGGTCGAGGTCATGATTGCCATATTCTTGACCACGACGGCGATATTTGCCGCATTTTCATTGCAATCACCGGCCTGGAAGACGGTCGCAAAGGCGGACTACCTGGGCAGGGGATCGGAAATCATGCACAGGCAACTGGAGAGTACGGAAGCTTATGTAATGAACCAATGTAACACAGCGGCTTCAGCCGCGAACGGCATCCCGGCAATACCCGCTGCCGGAGCGGCTGCAAGCAGTAATTACGATATTGTGGTCAGCGGTCTTCCCACGGCGACAGCGGGTGATGCGACCTACCATATTGTGACCGATATTACGGCACTGACCGCTAATTATTTTCGCATCACAGTGACGGTAACCTGGCCGCCATTGAATGCGACCGGCATAAGCCAGACGGTTTTTGTTTCTCGTCAGCAGTACTTTAAGAACGGATGCTAAAGATGATGAAGATAAGAAACGGTTTTACGCTTATTGAAGTACTGATCGCACTGGTTGTGGGTGCACTGATGATGGTCGGTGTTTACAGTGTTGTCACCCTGACTCAAAAATCATCCGCGGGAATGGACAGGAAGATCATTGCGCAAAAAGATGTCCGAAGCGGACTGGATTTGATGGCGCTGGAGATTCGCATGGCCTCCTACAATTCCAGCCTGGATAATACCGTATGGCGGAGCGCCGCAGACTGCACTTCAGCCGCGGCAAATCCCGCGTACAAAGGGATTCAGGCCGCAACGCCCTTCAGCATCACGATTGAAATGGATGCCAATGATAATTCGGTTATCAACGGCACCGCGAGTAATCCCAGCGAAATCATTACATACACCTATGACGCGGCGAATTTGCGCGTCACCCGGAGCACCAATTGCGGCGCCGCGCAACCCTTCCTGGGCGATACCGCCGCAAGCGGACGACCACGGATCATACGAATCGTTAATGATCTGAATTCCAATAATGCATATAATGACGGTGTTGATGTGCCGGTCTTTCGATACTTTGATTTTAACAACAATCTAATCGCGCCGGCCAGTTTGCCGGCGCAGATTCCGTTGATTAATACGATAGAAATTACACTGGTTGCGGATACGGAAGATATTGATCCGGCGACTCACGCCAGGCGAAGAATTATATATTCGACGCGTGTCATCCCCAGAAATCACGGAGCTAACCCATGAAGATTCAGCATTCAGAAACGATGGTCGGAAGCGATGTTTTACGTTCGGAAAAAGGTTTTATCCTGCTTACGGCAATTATTTCCTGCGCAATCATCATCGCACTGGGATTCATGGTCGTTTTATTGTCGACCGAAGATCTGAGAACAAGTGTGAGTTCTCTGGGCGAGAAAAGAGCTTTAGCCGCTGTCGAGAGCGGGTATCATATTACCACTCAAACGTTCGATCCAATGGCGGTGAATTTCGGTGTCCCGATGAATACGTGGACAAATGTTGATGCGACCTACGCGCCGGGATCCCGATATAGAATTGAAAATATTACTTTGAGCCCTTTTGCTGCGCTTCCGCCGCCCGGCTATTCGATGGAGTCATCTCAGGGATGGGGGATGGCCAGATACGACTTGGCGGTTTCCGGGGAAAATACGACGTACAAGACTGAAGAACGTGTGGGTATCGGTGTTGCCTACGGACCGATCTCGCTGTCGTTGGTTTACAAATAATAGAGAACCAAAGTCAAAAGCATAGGCAGGAGGGAAAGAGAACGATGTCGCACTTCAAATATGTCTGCATTGTTGTTTCAATCGTATTGATGTCATTTTTCTTAGTCGGCACTGAAAGTTTTGCCGTAACTTCGGTGCCGGGGACGCCTGCAGCATCGTCGTCCTCGCGAACCAAAGCTCTCAAAGTTGCCGGTGTCGTTTCCAAAATACAAAATGATACTCTCTATCTGGAAAACGGAAAGAGATACAGTTTGAAAGGCGTTAAAATAGAATACGGAAAAGGAAAGCCGGTTTCTCGAAACAAGAAAATGGCGGAAATGTTCTTTATAGATGGAGTTTTAAAAGAAGTAACCATTCGTTGATCGCGAAAGATCTTACGTCGGGAGGCTTTATGAAAAAGGCAATCAGCTGCTCTTTGGTAATCACTTTTTTGATTATTTTGAATTTATCATTGGTCAGAACGGTCATCGCCGATGATCAGGATCTTTTTACCCAGGGTTCGTCATACGCTCCGAATATTTTGATTATTTTGGATAATTCTCAGAGCATGGACGAGGACTTTGTCGGCAATCTTGTCGGCCCCTGGGCGGCTGGCAGCAGGCTTGTGGAAGCCAAGAGAGCTATACAGCAGATTGTTACAAAATATAACAGTTCCATGCGCATTGGATTGATGACGTATCAACTGGGCAGTGTCAGTTCGAATCATTTGCATAACGCGGTATACTTTTCGTCCTACGAGCCAAAGTCTTACTGCCCAAATCCTCCTCCGGAGTGTTCTGATTACTGCGTCACGAATGACGCAGCGAAGCAGGCAACCTGCCAGAGCGCCTGCGTTGCCCAGAATGCCTCGTTTGATGTAACGTATCGAGATGAAATTCTGACCCATTATGCTGTTAACAGCGAACAAAGAACCAGATATTGCAATCTCGCTTATCCGAAGACCCAAAGATATCCAAATCCTTCAGATCTGACAAATTACATTTACTACAAGTTGCCGGGCACCTATTACAGCAGCAGCGACGCCGGCAATGCTTTTTGCTATTCTCGCTATTATGATCCAAGCGAATCGGGTAGCGACACCTATCGATGTTTCACATCCAAAACGGGAACGAGTGATGATACTTATCGGGTTTCCAATCCAGGTCAATACGGAGGCAGTTACGACGATTACGATTTCACTCCGACCGATGAGGATATCGCTCTCGGCTTTAAAGATTTCGGCAGAAGACTGGCGTGGTATCATGTCGGCCGAACATGGTTCAGGAACAGCTCTCCCGGTGGCGGATATCTGCAGATCAAATGCAACGAGAAGAGCACCGCTGCTCAACAGCTCAGCGCATTACTCGCAAAATTGGATATGAAAGAAAACAACGAAACTGCATATATGTCCAGCAGCTGTTCGGGAAACAATTCTAATTCCTGCCCTTTCATCATTGCCGGAGGGCTTACCCCCACGGCCGGAACATTGCAGACCGCCATCGATTACTTCAAAGGAAGCAACAGTCCGATTCAGGATTCCTGCCAGAAAAATTTTGTCATTTTTGTTACAGACGGCTTACCCAGCGTCAACGCAAGCGGCCAGGCAGGTTCGGCATCAACTCTCATGCCCGCCGTTCTTGACAAAATTGACGCCTTAAGAGCCTTAACGAAGACACTGGGTAGCGGTTCCAGTGCTCAGTCTTATACGTTTAACGTACTGACGTATGTCGTTGGAATGGCGATGACACCTGCCTCGCGAACCCATTTAGACACGATGGCATCCCATGGGGGTACGGCAATCAATGGTCAAGCTTTATATGCCGATAATGCGAGTCAAATCTATACGTCGTTGGATAACGTCCTATCTGATATTCTGACAAGATCATATGCCTTTGCGACGTCATCGATTTCTTCATCGCGAACGGCCGATGAGAACTTCATTTATGAGGCGACGTTCGAACCCGTCGGCAACAGCTATCCTTTCTGGAAAGGATTTTTAAAGAAATGGTCTCTCAAGGCCGACGGGAGTCTGGATGCGGTTGTCTGGGAGGCTGGTTCCCTGCTGAAAAACGCTCTTGCCGAGAACCGCAATATGCAGACGTTGATCGGAGGCAGCCTGACTAAATTTCAAGCGTATGACATCGATTCTTCCAACTACGTCCCCTATTCCTATTTAAACGTGGCCGATCAGCCGACGGCAAACAAAATCATCAAATATGTTCGAGGATATGCCTTGGATCCCGTAGACGGAACAACTGTTACCAATCCGGATAACTGGAAGCTGGGCGATGTCTTTCATTCGAGCCCCATTACGCTCGGTACGCCAACGCCTTTCTTCAATGACACACTGGAGACCAATCCCACAATCGCCAACAAGAAGGCTTTTGAAGTCTATAGAGACGCGCATCCGCGGGCCAGCAATTGCAGCGGTGGAGTAACAACATGCCCCGGCTATGGGAAACGCATGATTGTTGTCGGCGCCAATGACGGTCAGTTTCACGCTTTTAATGCCACAAACGGCGCGGAGTTCTGGAGTTTTGTGCCGCCCAATCTCTTGCCCAAACTGCAGTATTTAGCGCACTACACCACGACTTCCACGCTGGGGCATCAGTTTTTTGTCGACGGCCGCATCACGGCAACGGATGCGTGGCTGCCGTCGACTATTTCCAACGGGACGAACAAAAGCTCAACCGACTGGCGCACGTTAGTCATGTTCAGTCTGGGAAGAAACGATCGTGATTACACGGCAGCGGATAAAAGTGCAGTACCGCAAAGCACCAAGTACTGGAGTTCTTCTTCGTCGTGCGATGCCGGTATCACGGAATATTATAACGCCACGACGGCACCGTATTACTGCGGGTATTACGCTTTTGATTTTACGGATTCGCCGACGTCCATGCCGACTTTCAAGTGGACATTGCAGCCGGGCAGTAGCGCGGCGCCCTTCCTGGGCGAGCCGTGGAGCGCGATCAGTATCGGCCGCGTCAAGATTGCCGGCAATGAAAGATGGATCGGCGTTATCGGCGGGGGCTATAATGCCAACACCTGCACAACGAGTTCGTGTTCGGACAAGCGCGGTAAAGGAATTATAGCATTCGATTTGCGGACGGGGCAGACCCTCTGGTCTTATACATGGAATGCAACCGATTTGGCCAATGTAGGAAGTCCGAATATGGGTGATGCCATTGCCTCGCAGGTTTCTCTGGTTGACGGGGATTACGACGGATACCTCGACCATGGTTATGTTGGTGATATAAAAGGGAATATGTGGCAGATCAAATTTTGCACCAAAGCGGATCTGGCAGCAGATGCCAACTGTGGAACAAGCAACTGGAAAGGTTCGTTGTTGCTTGATAAATTGTCAGGTTCCGATAAATATCCGATCTATTTTCAACCGACTGTGACCAGAGACAGTTCCAATAATACCTGGATCTTCTGGAGTTCGGGCGACCAGGTTGACCCGACGGGTTCGGGGCCGGCTGCTTACGTTTACGCCTTGAAACCGCTCCTGTGTAAAGATGGCAGCGGCAACCCCTCCCCTTGTTCAAGAAGTGACTTGAAGAATATTACATCCGATAAAAACACGTATTGCGGCGCCACGACGAAAACGGGCTGGTATATCAATTTATCGGGGAAGAACGAACAGGTTTTGTCACAACCTGTGGCGTTTAATAATATTCTCTATTTTACGTCATTTATACCGGCCTCGGGGAGCAGTGCCAGCTGTACAAAGACGGGCACTGCGCAGTTATATGCGATCAGCATTGAATCAACTCCTTCCTATTGTAATGTCGGCGCCGGATATTTTACGGGCGGCAGCAGATTCATCGACGTCGGAGCGGGAATAGCTTCCGGCGTCCTGTTATCCTATAATCCCGACGGGAGCATGAATGCCTACGTGACGGTAAGCGGCGCCGGCGGTCAGGAAGGTGGAACGCTCAAAGCGCCCTTCCAGCCGCCCACGATTTCCTCGAGAGCCAATATGCTTTATTGGAAAGATCTCCGCATTCAATGATGATGAGCGGCGGGCCTTTGAGGAATCGTTGAGAAAAGATCTCCGGAAATCTTAAAAGCGAATACTTCACCTTGCAGTGACAAGCGGCAAATGATAAAAGCCGCTTGTCATTTTTTTTTAGAAAGGTTTTGAAGGTTTCATGAAGAATAAACTTGCCGATCTGATTGCCCATGCCGTAACGGCCTGCATGCAAAAGGGCCTGCTGCCCGATGTGAAAGCGCCGCAGATTGAAATCGAGGTGCCGGCTAATCCGGAACATGGCGATTATGCCTGCAACATCGCTATGATTCTGGCCTCCCAGGCCAAGCAAAATCCCCGCATGATTGCCAAAGCGATTGTGGATCATCTGGCTGACCCAGATGGCCTGATCGAAAAAACGCAAATCGCCGGCCCCGGTTTCCTGAATTTTCAGATAAAAGACGATTTCTGGCGGCAAATCCTGCTGCAAGTTCAGGATCAAAAGGAGAAATACGGCTGTCTCAATCTGGGCCAGGACAAGAAAGTGCAGGTGGAATTCGTCAGCGCCAATCCCACAGGGCCTTTGCACATTGGACATGCGCGGGGTGCCGTCGTTGGAGATGTGCTGTCGAATCTGCTTGGGGCAACCGGGTATCAGGTTTCCCGGGAATACTATATTAACGATGCCGGCAACCAGATGAACAACCTGGGGAAATCAGTACTCTACCGGTATCGCGAAATTTTGGGCGAAAAAATCGAATTTCCCGAGAATTGTTATCGAGGAGACTACATTAAAGACATTGCGGCGGATATTATCAGCCGGGAAGGCAAACAGTATCTGACAGCGACGGAAGAGGAAACGGTGCCCTACTTCAACGGCGTTGCCGGAGGCGTTATTCTTGAAGGCATCAAGGAGGATTTGAAGGACTTCGGAGTGACCTTCGACAGTTATTTCAGCGAGAAGGAATTATATAAAGAAAACGGCGTGAGTGATCTCATATCCCTTCTGCAAGAAGAGGGTTTTATTTATTCCGACGGAGAAACATTGTGGTTTAAAACAACGGCGTACGGCGATGAAAAAGACCGCGTCGTCATCCGCAAGAACGGAGATCCGACATATTTTGCCGCGGATATCGCCTATCATAAAAATAAATTTGCCCGCGGTTTTGACATACTGATTGATATCTGGGGAGCGGACCATCATGGATATATGCCCCGTTTGTGGGCTGCAATTCAGGCTCTGGGTCATGATAAAAAGGACCTCAAGATCATTCTGGTGCAATTGGTAAACCTGTTGCGTGCCGGTGAGCCGGTGGCCATGTCGACCCGTTCCGGTGAATTTGTGACGTTGCGGGAAGTGCTGGATGAGGTCGGAAAGGACGCTGCCCGCTACAATTTTCTGATGCGCCGGTCCGACAGCCATCTGGACTTCGATCTGGAAGTCGCAAAAAAGCAATCGAATGAGAATCCGGTTTTCTACGTGCAATACGCTCACGCCCGAATCTGCAGCATCATCCGAATGGCCCAGGAACGGGGACTGGCGCTACCGGAATACACAAGCATGAATCTTGCTCTCCTCACCCAACCGGAAGAAAGAGTCCTGATCAAGATGATGGCGCGTTATCCAGAGATGCTGGAGGGCGCTGTTAACTCATTGGAAGTGCATCGGATTACATTCTATCTGAATGAACTGGCCGGTGTATTTCACAGTTTTTACAACAAAAATAAAGTCGTGACGGAAGATGCATCGCTTTCTGCCGCCCGGTTGCTTCTGGTTGACGCTGTGCGAATTGTGCTGGAAAATGCACTTAAGATTCTGGGTGTCAGCGCGCCTGAGAAAATGTAGGAGCAATGGCATCACCTGAGAATGGAAGGGTCGGGTATTCCATCCCGAGAATTTGCCTAAATCTGCCTGTTGGTCGTGGTTCCATTAGAGGGGAGAACTGAATGGGCTCCGGAAACATTAAGAAATTTGAATTGAAATTGGGCAGAACGGGATTAATTATTATCATTTGCGGAATGAGTATCTTGTTGTGCCTTTCCTTTGTCCTGGGCGTCGGAGTCGGCAAAAACATGGATACCTATCCCGAGAAGATTTCTTCCGTTCCGCAGCAGGTGTTGGCCTTCTTCTGGCGTCCGGCGAGGGTCGAGACGAGTCAAAAAAGCGTGGAGAGCAAACAAGTGCAGCCGGAAAAAGGCAATATCGACCTGGCATTTCACAATGCTCTGACCGGCGATAAGGTGCCGGCGGTCCAGCAGCCGCCTGGTTCGGGGAAAAGGCCGGATGAGGGAATCCTGGAGAACCAAAAAACAAAGCCGGAAATTCCTGCGGCTGTTGCATCTGAAGGGAAAGACACCGGTTCTTCCAGGAAAGAAGCAACCGGTCAGACGCCGGTCGAGCCCGAAAAGTCGCGTTCGGAGGCAAAATCGAAGATAAAGGAAACACAGGACCCTGTCGACGAAACCGGACCTTCGTTTGTTATCCATGTAGCGTCCATGAAAGATAAGGCCAAGGCGAATCAGATTCAAAAGACCGTTGCCGCCTTGGGGTATCCGGCGAAAGTTGTGAAGGCGGATATAAAAGGGAAGGGGGCATGGTACCGCGTCATCGCCACGGGATTCAAATCAAAAGCGCTGGCGCAGAGTGCGGCCGATAAGATTTCCAAAAAAATCAAAACAAATTGTATTATCCGGCCCGACACGCAGGATGCCGGCTAAAAGCAATCAATAAAGGTTTTACGTATGTTCGAAAATTTGGCGGAAAAACTGGAAGGTATTTTCAAAAAGCTCAAGGGGCGCGGTGTACTCAATGAGGAAAGCGTGAATGCCGCGCTCAAAGAGATCCGTATGGCGCTCCTGGAAGCGGATGTTAACTTCAAAGTGGTCAAGGATTTCATTGAAGATGTGCGTGAGCGCGCCATCGGCAGGGAGGTTCTCGAGAGCATTACGCCGGGACAACAGGTGGTGAAGATCGTCCACGACCGTCTCGTCGAGTTGATGGGCAATACAAGCGCGAATATTAAATTCGGTTCCAGGATTCCTGCCGCGATCATGCTCGTCGGACTGCAGGGTTGTGGAAAAACGACGACGGCGGCGAAGCTCGCAAGACTGCTCACTAAAGAAAAGAGGGTCTATCTGGTTTCCGCCGACGTCTACCGCCCTGCGGCGATGGAGCAGCTGGCTGTCCTGGGAAGGCAGATTAACGCGGGTGTGTTCGAGGCCGGTACGCTTCGCGATCCGGTAGAAATCTGTGTGGAAGCACTGGAACGGGCGAAAAGAGAAGGTTACGAAGTCGTCATCATCGACACGGCGGGCCGATTGCATATTGACGATCTGTTGATGGACGAGCTTCGTAAAATCAAGGATAAAGTCGCTCCTGCGGAAATTCTTTACGTCGCAGATGCGATGACGGGTCAGGATGCCGTAAACGTCGGGTCAAAATTCAACGAGTTGATCGGAATTGACGGCGTTATTATGACGAAGATGGACGGCGATGCGCGCGGAGGCGCGGCCTTGTCTCTCAAAGCAGTAGTCGGCAAACCTCTCAAATTTGTCGGCGTCGGAGAGAAGATCGATGCCCTGGAGGTCTTTCATCCGGAGAGGATGGCGTCCCGGATTCTCGGAATGGGAGATATCCTGTCCCTGGTGGAAAAAGCGCAGGCCACCATTGATGAAAAGACCGCCCGGGAAATGCAGCAAAGTCTTCGCAAAAGCGACTTTTCGCTGGACGACTTTCGAAATCAGCTCAAGCAAATCAAGAAAATGGGTTCGCTCAAGGACATGATGGGGATGATTCCGGGGATGAGCAAAATCAAAGCCCTCAAAGATGTGGAGCCGGATGACGGGGAACTCGTCAAGATTACCGCCATGATTGATTCCATGACCAGGAAAGAACGCGCCAACTATCTGATCATTGACGGCCGCCGGCGCAAGAGAATCGCCCTGGGCAGCGGAACGACCGTGCAGGATGTCAACCGGCTTTTAAAAAACTATATCGAGATTCGGAAAATGATGAAAAAAGTAAATCAGAAAGGCGGGATAAAATCCTTGATGAGGAATTTCCCCTTTTAAAATGAAATAAACTGTGATAGAAAAAATTAAATTATTGTTCTCTTGAAGGAGGTTTGGAGTAAAACTAAATGGCAGTTAAAATCAGATTGACGCGCATGGGTGCTAAAGGCAAACCGTTCTATCGCATTGTCGCCGCGGATAAAGAATATCCACGCGATGGGCGATTTTTGGAAATATTAGGGAATTATGATCCAAAGAAGAATCCCGCTGAAATATCTTTAAAAGAAGACCGTGTTCGTGATTGGTTGTCCAAAGGCGCGAAACCGACGCTGACCGTCTCTCATTTATTGAAAACAAAGGGGATTCAAGCCTCCGTTAAGTAGCAAATCTGTTGTGTTATTTGTAAAGGTACGAGATGTTGACTTTCGCCTCATATCCATTAAATTAATTCAAATTTGAATACTGACGCGAATTTTCCATTTTCCAGAAGCCTTAACCGAAAACCAATGGAGGTGCTGACGATGAAGGAACTGATTAAGTACATCTCTCAATCTTTAGTTGATAACCCCGATAAAGTGGAGGTCACTGAAGTCATCGGAGAGCAGACGTCGGTTATTGAGTTGCGCGTGGCCAAAGAAGATTTGGGGAAAGTCATCGGCAAGCAGGGAAGGACCGCCAAAGCCATCCGCACAATCCTGAGCGCCACCTCCGCCAAGGTTCATAAGAGGGCTGTTCTGGAAATTATTGAGTAACAAATGGATTTATTCGTTTTTGGGGAGATCGTCAAAACTCACGGTCTCAAAGGCCGCCTCAAAGCACTAACCTTCTTGGAATCTCACAATATTTTGGACGGACTTGATTTTGCTTATCTCGAATCAAAGTCCGGACAAAAAAGCCGTTACGCAATCAAAACTCTTGATCCCAAAGGGAAGTTTCTGTTTCTGGAATTTGCGGGCATCGCCGATGTGGACGCGGCTCAAACACTAGTGGGTTCAAAGCTTCTCCTGCCCCGGGATATGCTGGATGATCTGCCGGACGGCGAATATTACTGGCAGGACATCATCGGGCTTGATGTTTATACCGCGGAAGGTCGTCATCTCGGCCTTATTGAATCCATTTTCCCGACAGGCAGCAACGATGTTTATGTATGCCGCGGACCCCATGGAGAATTGCTCATACCGGCCACCGCGGATGCCATAGATGAAATCAATCTTGCCACGCACAAAATGATCGTAAAATCCCTGGAAGGCTTGCAGCCGTGATTCGATTTGATGTTTTGTCCATATTCCCGGAAATGCTGCAGTCGCCCCTTCAATTCAGTCTTCTCAAAAAAGCGCAGGAAAAAGGGCTGATTGAAATCGGGCTGCACAATATTCGCGACTGGGCGGAAGATAAACACTGCATGACGGATGACGCGCCTTATGGCGGCGGCTGCGGCATGGTCATGAAAGTCGAGCCTGTCGAGCGGGCGCTGGCGGCAGTGAGGAGCCCGGAGAGCGAATCTCTGGCGGTCTTAATGACGCCGCAGGGAAAAACATTTAACCAGAAGATGGCCGCCGAATTGGCCCGAGAAAAACAGCTGATTTTGATTTGCGGACGCTATGAAGGGGTGGATGAAAGAATTCGCGAACATCTCGTTGACCGGGAAATATCGATTGGCGATTACATATTGACCGGAGGGGAACTTTCAGCTCTGGTCGTTATTGATGCGGTATCAAGGTTGATTCCCGGTGTACTGGGAAACGATGCGTCCGCCGCAAGAGAATCTTTTTCTCTGGGAGTTTTGGAGTATCCTCAGTACACAAGGCCGGCCCAGTACAAGGGCTGGAATGTTCCCGATGTTCTTGTATCCGGTAATCATGCCCAGATTGAGCGCTGGCAAAGAATCGAATCGCTCAAGAGGACCTGGCAAAGAAGACCTGATTTGCTCGAAATATCGGAGCTGTCCCCTGAAGACAAAATCACTCTGGAAAAAATAAAGCTGGGGCAGATATAAGGCTTGATTTTCAGATGCGTTTGAGGTAGTTAAGTCGACTTTTTTTACGTGGGGATGGCTTTTTTGATGAGAGATCGGCTCCCGAAAGCCAGTAAGGTATACATAGCTCTTTTACATTATCCGGTCATCAATAAAGACGGCAAAGTGGTTGCCACGGCGATAGCCAACATGGATGTTCACGATATCGCGAGATTGGCGAAAACTTACGGCGTGGATACATTTTACCTGATTAATCCGATTGAGGCTCAACGGAATCTTGCCGGCCAAATTATCGATCACTGGAGGAACGGCCACGGCGCAGTTCACAATCCATTCCGCAAAGAAGCGTTCGAAAAGATTTCTATCAAATCAGATCTGGGTGAAGTGGTTGAGGAAATCAGAGCACTGAATCATTGCCGGCCGCAAATCATTGTCACGGGAGCGAACTTTCGGGGTGAAATGCTGTCCTGCCGTGAACTCAGAGAAGCCATTAAAAGTAATTATTTGCCTTATCTCTTAATTTTTGGTACAGGGTCGGGCATTGCAGCTGAAATAGTAAATCAGGCTGACCACCGTCTGGAGCCGATTCGGGGGAAAGACGGATACAATCACCTGGCTGTTCGTTCAGCGGTTGCCGTTATTTTGGATAGAATTGTAGATTTAACATGATAATAAATATTGTGAATATCGCGGGAGGAAATATAAAATGAATGTTTTGGAGATGATTGAAAAAGAACAAATGAGGGGGGATATTCCTTCCTTTAAGTCGGGTGACGCCGTTAAGG
>SBEK01000099.1 GCA_009668925.1 Deltaproteobacteria bacterium | reverse complement strand
ACAGGAGGACGCATGCTGTTTGATTATATTTTAGGAAAATTTTCCAATGATCTGGCAATTGATCTTGGAACTGCCAATACACTGGTTTACGTGAAAGGAAAAGGGATTGTCTTAAATGAACCTTCCGTTGTCGCCGTTCACAAGGATAACCGGGGAATGAAAAAAGTTCTGGCGGTCGGCAACGAGGCGAAAAGCATGCTGGGTCGGACTCCCGGCAATATTGTCGCCATTCGCCCCATGCGTGACGGCGTCATCGCTGATTTCGATATTACCGAGGCCATGCTTAAACACTTCATTTTGTGCGTTCACAACCGAAAGTCACTGGTCCGTCCCCGTATTATTGTTTCCGTACCGTCCGGAATTACTCAAGTGGAACGCCGTGCGGTGCGTGAAACAGTTGAATCGGCAGGCGCGCGGGAGGTTTACCTGATTGAAGAACCCATGGCGGCAGCGATCGGCGCGGGGCTGCCCATTGCCGAACCGACAAGTTCCATGGTGGTCGACATCGGCGGCGGCACGACCGAAGTAGCAGTTATTTCCCTGGCCGGCATCGTCTATGCCAAATCCGTGCGGGTGGCCGGCGACAAAATTGACGAAGAAATCGTTCAGTACATGAAGCGTAAATACAGTCTCCTCATTGGTGAAAGGACAGCCGAAATCATCAAGACGGAAATCGGCTGTGCTTATCCGATGAGTGAAATAAAAACCATTGACGTCAAGGGCCGTGATTTGATTTCCGGCATTCCGAAGACCATCGAAACCAGTTCCGAGGAAATCCGGGAAGCTATTATCGAACCGGTGACCCTGATCGTTGACGCCATTAAGGACGCCCTGGAAAATGCCCCGCCGGAGCTGGCGGGCGACATCGTGGATCGAGGCATCGTGCTGACCGGAGGTGGCGCCTTGCTAAAAAATATCGAGGTCTTGGTACGGGAAGAAACGGGTCTGCCTATCACGATTGCCGACGACCCCCTGTCCGCGGTGGCGCGTGGTGCAGGCATGGCGCTGGATCAGCTGGACGTGCTTAAAGAGGTCACTATTCAGGTCTGATGCCGTTACCGAATCAGTCTTTGCTGGCGGAAGATATTAGGTAGGAAATGGTTTTTAGGAATTATCGAACCGTCATCTTTGTGGGCGCAGTGATTGCCGCCGCTCTCATTCTGCTTTCGTATAGTATAAAATACGACCCGGGTACAGGCCCGGTAAAGAAGCTGATACTGGAAGTGGCCGCCCCTGTTCAAAAATTTTTCAATGCTTCAATTGATGGCGTTGAAAATGCCTGGATGCGCTACATTCATCTGGTGGGTCTGGAAGAAGATAATCGCAATTTGAAGAACAAAATAGCCGTCATTCAATCGGAGTTAATCCTTTATAAAGAAGGGTATCTGGAAGCGCAACGACTGAAGAAACTTCTTTCATTGCAGGAGGAGTATCAACGCAGTTTTATAGCTGCCCGGGTCATTGGCAAAGAACAGGCGGCGCTTTCCAAAACATTGTGGATCAACAAAGGCAGTGCCCAGGGCCTGGCTCCGGGAATGCCGGTTCTTGTTTCTCCCGGTTTAATCGGCAGACTGACGGATGTCTCCTGGAACAGTTCGAAAGTTCTTCTGCTCATTGATGAAAACTCTAATGTTGATGTCCTGATCGAGCGGACAAGGGTGCAGGGTATTGTTCGCGGCGCCGGATCACGCGGCTGCGTCATCCGCTACATTTCCAAAATCCAGGATGTGAAAGAAGGCGATTTGGTCGTGACGTCCGGAATGAGCAATATTTTTCCCAAGGGGCTGCTTGTTGGCAAAGTAAGCCATGTCGACAGAATGGATGTGGGATTGTTTCTGCAGATCCGTGTGGCCCCCTTTGCTGATTTTGCGACGCTGGAAGAGGTCATGGTTTTAACGGATCAAAAGCAGGCTCCTGCGGAAATGAAAAGCAAAAAATGATTTACTATCTCATGCTGCCTGTAGTCGCCATTTTGCTGGTGGTCTTGCAGACCACTTTGGCCGATATCCTCTTCTCCGGTTGGCTGACGTTGGAGCTCTCGCTCGTCTTGGTGATTTATGCGGGATTTCGTCTGGACTTAATGAAAGGAATGATCCTTTCTCTTATATTGGGCTTTGTTTTTGACTGCATATCAGGAGCGCCTTTGGGTTTATTTACGCTTATTTATGCATGTATTTTTCTGTTTTCTTTTTTTGTTTCATTAAGGATTGTTTCGGAAAAGCTGTATCTCATCGCCCTGTTCAGCCTAATTTGCTCTCTTCTTGAGTCGGTGGCGCTCGTATTGATTTACGATATTGTATTTGAGTTTGACATGCTTGGTAACATGTTTTTTGTTTTTGCTCCGCAGGCTTTGATCATCAGCGTTTTGTCCGCCGGCTTTTTTCATCTGATGCGCAAAGCAGAAGGATTAATGTATGGAAAAACAATGCAACCTGCACAACGGACCGGAACCGGCGGAATTTCGACAGAAGCTTAAATTTGTTGTTATTCTCGTGAGTCTGGTTCTTTCCCTGTTGATGATTCGCCTATGGTATCTGCAAGTTATCAAGGGGAATGAACTTAAGCAACGTTCGGAAAACAATGCCGTTCGTTTCCGCAAAATTCAACCTTTGCGCGGTTTGGTCATGGACCGAAATGGGGCCGTCATTGTGGACAACCGTCCGTCGTTTGACGTACTCTATATGCCGACGAAGGGCGTGGCTCCCGAGACGCTTATTCAGAAGATGAAGGACCTTTATAAGACCAAATCCATCGATTACACTTCCGACCAGCCGTTCCCGAAGACGATGAAACCCTATTTGCCCGTTCGGTTGGAGAAGAATGTCAGCTTTGAAAAAGTGGCTCTGGTGGAAGCAAACACGATTGAGTTGCCGGGAGTATACATCGATGTGACGCCGGTCCGCCTTTATGTAGACGGTGAAATCATCGCTCCGATTATCGGCTACACGGGCGAAGTCAGCAAAGAGGAATTGCAGAAACCCGATGAGGACTATTCTTCGGGGGATATTACCGGAAAGTATGGCATTGAGAAAGTTCTTGATTCCTATATTCGCGGCCATCGAGGCAACGAATTGGTTGAAGTCAATGCCTTTGGTAAAGTCATCAAGAACCTGGGACGGATTGATCCCGTTTCCGGAGCGAATGTTGTATTGACGATAGATGCTCAATTGCAGAAAGTGGCCTGGGAAGCTTTTGAAGGTAAAGCCGGCGCGGCTGTGGCCATGGACCCGCGAGACGGCTCTATTTTGGCGATGGTCAGTCTGCCTTCTTTTGACCCGAATTTATTCAATAGCGGCATTGCCCGGGAGGAATGGGAAAAGTTGCAGAAAAATCCCCTGAATCCTTTATCCAATCGGGCCATTTCCGGACAATATCCACCTGGGTCAACGTACAAACTGATTGTCGCCGCCGCCGCTCTGGAAGAAGGCGTTATTACCCCCGAAACGAAAATATCCTGCAGCGGCTCCTTTGATTTAGGCAACAGAGCTTACCGATGCTGGAAAAAGCACGGACATGGGCCGGTCAATTTGCACCGGGCATTGGTTGAATCCTGCGATGTCTATTTCTATACAGTAGGGAAAATGCTGGGGGTGGATAAAATCGCCCGCTATGCCAAGCTCTTTGGTTTAGGTGAACTCACGGGCATCGAACTTGCTCATGAGAAGAAAGGTCTCGTGCCGACGAGAGATTGGAAGCTTGCCCGTATGAAGGAACCCTGGCAACTCGGAGAAACGATATCCATATCCATCGGCCAGGGATTTAATTTGACGACTCCGCTGCAACTGGTCCAGGCTTACAGTGCTCTGGCTAACGGGGGAACCCGCTGGCGGCCGCATCTGATTCGGCGGATAGAGTTGTCCGACCATAGCATTGTTAGGGAATATAAGCCTGAAAAAACAGGCGAAGTAAGCCTGAGCCCGGAGACCATGGCCATCCTGAGTCACGCACTATGGGGTGTCGTCAATGAACCGGGAGGCACGGGCGCTCAGGCGCGCCGGATGCATGCCGACGTGTGCGGCAAAACCGGGACGTCGCAGGTCATTGCCCTGCCGCAAAGCGAAGCCGCGCGGCGAATGAAAAAAATAGCCGCGATTCACAAGGACCATGCGTTGTTTGTGTGCTATGCCCCGATGACGAACCCGGAAATTGCGATTGTTGTCGTTGCCGAAAACGCCGGAGGAGGAGGTGGCTCCGTTGCTGCACCGATTGCACGCAAAATTCTCAATGCTTATTTCGATGGCAAGAAGAAAACAAAAGTGGATCAAATTGCCGCAAATGTTTCATCGACTGAGCACAATGGAAACTAACTCTATTTGATAGCGATGCGCAACAGACATCTTTAAAAGGGATAATTAATGATTTTCCTTAAATACGACCGCCGAATATTCCAATACTTTGACTGGACGCTTTTTGCGTTGGTGATGTCAATCTGCGCGATCGGCATCATCAATATTTATTCGACAGGTTTCAGTATTGCCGATAATCAATCTCCCCTTTATTTGAAACAACTGCAATGGATTCTGCTCGGCCTGTTCTTGATGATGATCACTTTTCTCATAGATTATCGGATTATTAATCAGGCGGCTTACGTCATTTACGCGATCACCCTGGCCTCTCTTATTTTCGTCGCCGCGTTTGGGCACACGGCCAATGGGGCGCAGAGATGGATCTCCTTTGGGTTCGTTTTATTTCAACCTTCCGAACTCATGAAGGTGACGATTATCATCGCCCTGGCCCGGTATTTCGATGACCATAAATCCAACGAACCATACTTATTGAGAGAATTGTTTATCCCTTGTCTGCTTGTGCTGATTCCCTGCGTCCTGATCCTGAAACAACCTGATCTCGGCACCGCTTTAATAGTGGTCATTGTCGCCGCCTCGACTGTTCTCTTTATCGGGATGAATTGGAAGTCCATATTGATTACCCTGGCGGGCGTCCTGGCCATGCTGCCCGTGGCCTGGATGTTTTTAAAGGACTATCAAAAAGACAGATTATTGACTTTTCTGTCACCGGAAAGTGATCCTCTGGGAGCGGGTTATCACATCATTCAATCGATGATAGCGATTGGATCCGGAGGTTTTTTGGGCAAGGGATTCTTAAAAGGCTCCCAAACCCAGCTGAAATTTTTGCCCGAGCAGCAAACTGATTTTGTTTTTTCCGTATTCGCCGAGGAATGGGGGTTTATCGGCGGCCTGATTTTGATGGTGATGTTTATATCCTTGATCATCTGGGGTCTGAAAATTGCCTTGCATTCAAAAGATTTGTTGGGCACGATCATCGCGTTTGGCATTACGGCGCTCATTGCCTGGCAGGTGGTTATCAATATGGGAATGGTATTGGGGATGCTGCCCGTGGTAGGCATTCCCCTGCCGTTCCTCAGTTATGGTGGTTCAGCGATAGTGACACTCTTGGCGGCCATCGGATTGTTGATGAACGTAAGCGTTCGCAGATTCATTCTGCAGCGCTGACCGTATGGATCATTCCATACAGGTGGGAAGGAGAATGATGGTATGTGGGAAAAAAAGAAGCACGTTGAAGATACGAAAGCCTTTCTGGGAAAAGGCGCGGAGTTTTTCGGCAAGCTCATTTTTAAGGGGAATGTGCGTATCGACGGCGATTTTCAGGGAGAGATTTACGGCCAAGGATCCGTCGATGTCGGCGAAGGCGCTTTGGTAAAGGCGAATATTGCCGTGCATAGCGTCTACATTGGAGGCGAAATTCAGGGCAGCATTGAAGTAAAGGAAAGGGTCAACATTCATTCCACGGGTAAATTGTTTGGCGATGTCCGAACGCCGGTTTTCATTATGGAAGAAGGAGCTCTCTTCGACGGCCGGTCACACATGAGTGAAATGCGTGATCAAAAAAATATTGCACCGGCAGTGGATTGAATCCTTTCAAGCATTTATTTCAATTATTATAACGGCGAATTTGTTAATAATAGACCGCCGGTCACGAAAAAGCTTGACAACAAAACTACTGTATGATTAGTAACACCCGTCCTCGCGGTGTGGCTAGGTTCGGTATGAGCCCGGTAATCTGAGCTTTCAGCTTCTGAAATAAATCACTGCAGAGATTAGCTGTTTGAAATGTAGGTAAAATTCATTCACCCGCTCATTGTTCCTCAAGAAAAAGCGCACCGAGGAACAATCGGTATGAAAAAAAACGACGAGGTACGTTGTGGTCACCGTAATTCCAGATTTGACGCTTTTCGTCCAGATGGCTACCTTCTTAGCCTTAGTATTTATCCTCAATTATCTTCTTTACAAACCCATTTTATCCATCATCGAGCGCCGGAAAAAGCAATTGGATGAACTTGAAAACGAGATCAAGCTTTTCAAGGAATCCGTTACCAAAAAGGCCGCTGAGTATGAAGAAAAACTCAGTAAAGCGAAGGCCGGCGCGTCTGAATTGAAGAAAGAGATTATCGCCGAAGGCTCAAATCAGGCCAAAAGCATCGTAGATGCGGTTCGCAATGAGATACCTCTCATGGCTCAGGAATCTCAGAAAAAGATGGATCAGGAAATGCAGGCGGCGAGGCAAATACTGAATACTCAGTCCCGTAAGCTCTCCCTGGAAATTGCAGAAAAAGTTTTGGGAAGGAGAGTACAATGAAATCTTCAAGCCGATCAAATTATTTTTCGCTACTCCTTTCATTGCTTTTTGTTCTGCTTTCAACATGCATGGTTTATGCATCTGGCGGCGGTGAGGGTGAAGGTGGCTCTCTCTGGAAAGGTTTTGCCTTTAAGACTTTAAACGCGGTCATTATCATTGGCTTGCTGGTCTGGATGCTGGCCCCTAAAATTAAGGATTTTTTCTCCGGCAGGCGTCAGGAAATTAAGGAATCTCTGGAAACGACGGCTGTTCAAAAAGCAGAAGCTGAAAGACAGTACAGAGAATATGCGGAAAAGATCGACAAGGCCTCGCTCGAAATCGATGGAATTTTTGAGATGATCAAAGCCCAGGGTGTTGTTGAAAAACAGAAGATAATTGAAGATGCCAATAAAGTTGCCGAGAAAATGAAAGAGGATGCTCAAGCGCGTCTGGAACAGGAATTAAAGAAGGCTTCCGGCCAGTTACGCAGCGAAGCGGTCGCTTTGTCGGTACAGATGGCGGAAGAAATCTTAAAGAAAAATATCAACGCACAAGATCATGAAACCATGGTCAAGGAATATATGGATAAGGTGGTGAATAAACATTGATCAGCAATATTTCAAAACGATATGCTCGTGCATTTTTTGAAATTGCCGGGGAAGAAAAAAAGCTGGAGCAATACTATAACGAACTCCGTCAATTTTCCTCGATCGTCGCCGGAAATAAGGATCTGGGAGGTTTCCTGGCGAATCCGGTCTTTGAGCAGGAGAGCAAGAAGAAGGTTCTGGAGCAAATTATCGGCAAATTGTCTCTTTCCAGAATGACCGTTAATTTCCTGAAACTGCTGATTGATAAGAAAAGAATCGATGTTCTACCGGACATCGAGACCTGCTACCGTCAGCTGATGGACGAAGCCTTACAGAAGGTGAGAGTATCAGTGAAGACGGCTTTTCCGCTGTCCAATGACATGCTAACCTACATTACTTCAAATTTGAAGAAGGTGACAGGTCGTGAAGTGGAAGTGACGGTAGAGGATGATAAGAATCTTTTAGGTGGCATAGTTATTGGTGTTGGTGACACGTTATACGACGGCAGCATCAAAAACCAATTGAATAATATGAGGAATCTCTTAGGGGAGGCAAGATAAGGCATGGAAACAATCAAAGCGGAAGAAATTAGCCAAATTATTTCTGAGCAAATTAAAAGCTATGAAAAAAAGCTGGATATAAGCGAAACAGGAACTGTCTTATCCGTCGGTGACGGTATCGCCAGAGTCTACGGCGTGCAAAACGCGATGGCCATGGAGCTCCTTGAGTTCCCCGGGGGTATTCTCGGCATGGTTCTCAACCTTGAAGCCGATAACGTCGGTGTCGCCGTTTTGGGTGAAGTTACCCATATTAAAGAAGGTGATATCGTCAAGAGAACCGGCAAGATTGCCCAGGTTCCCGTGGGCGAAGCGTTGCTCGGCCGCGTTATTGATGCAACAGGAGCGCCACTGGACGGCAAAGGTCCAATTGAAGCGAATGAATTCCGTCGTATCGAAATGGTCGCCCCCGGAGTGATTCAACGCCAACCGGTTAATCAGCCCATGTATACAGGACTTAAAGCGATCGATGCTATGACCCCGATTGGACGTGGTCAACGGGAACTGGTTATCGGCGACCGCCAGATCGGTAAAACGGCGATCTGCGTGGATGCAATTATTCGTCAGAAGGATACCGGCATCAAATGTATTTACGTGGCCATCGGTCAGAAGAAATCAACCGTGGCGCAGGTCGTGGAAAGACTCCGTCAGCATGACGCCATGTCTTACACGTGTGTTGTTGCCGGCTGTGCATCCGATCCCGCAACGCTTCAGTATATTGCGGCCTACGCAGGCTGCAGCATCGGCGAATACTTCCGCGACCGCGGCCAGGATGCTCTGATTATTTACGATGATCTTTCCAAGCAGGCCGTCGCCTATCGCCAGATTTCGCTGTTGCTTCGCCGTCCGCCCGGACGTGAAGCGTATCCCGGCGACATTTTTTACAACCACTCCCGGCTTCTGGAACGTGCTTCCCGCGTAAGTAAGGAATTGGGCGGCGGATCATTGACGGCTCTGCCGATTATTGAAACTCAGGCCGGCGACGTGTCGGCCTACATTCCGACCAACGTTATTTCAATTACCGATGGTCAGGTTTACCTGGAGCCGAGCTTGTTCTTCTCCGGTATCCGCCCGGCCATCAACGTTGGTCTGTCGGTCTCCCGCGTCGGCGGTGCGGCTCAGGTGAAGGCCATGAAGCAGGTTGCCGGTACCCTGAAACTCGATCTGGCCCAGTACCGCGAACTGGCGGCTTTCGCCCAGTTCGGATCCGATCTGGATAAATCCACACAGGCACAGCTGGATCGCGGCGTTCGTCTGGTCGAATTGCTCAAGCAGCCGCAGTTCAAGCCGATGTCTCTGGGCGAAGAAGTTACCGTTCTGTTTGCCGGAAGCCGCGGCTTCATTGATAAAGTTGATGTCGACAAAGTTCTCGTTTATGAACAGCAGCTGCTCAGCTATGTGAAAAGCAAACATCCTGATATTTTAAAAGAAATCGACGAAAAACAGATCATTTCTCCCGAACTGGAGAAGAAGATGAAGGATATGTTGACATCTTTCGAGTCTGCTTTCGTTGCCGAGTAGCCGGTTGACCTGAAAATGCGGTGAGGTTCAATAAAGCAGTATTGATGCCATCGAACATTTGCAATTAAAGAGTTGAGGAGAATTTTCAGTGCCCTCGCTAAAAGATATAAAACGAAAAGTAAGTGCCGTTCAGAAAACGAAGCAAATTACACGTGCGATGAACATGGTTGCCGCGTCGAAATTTAAGTCTTCGCAAGTCAAGATGGAAAATTTTCGGCCGTACGCCGGGAAGTTCATGGATGTTTTGAACAGTCTGGCCCTGCGTGTCGAAAGTATGTCTCATCCGCTTCTTGCTGTGCGGGATCCGAAAAGAATTCGCGTCATTTGTATGACATCCGATCGGGGGCTTTGTGGCGGCTTCAATACGAACCTGATTAAAGCGACTGAGAGATTTTTAAAGGAGAAGAGTAAAGAAGGCAAAGAGATCGATCTGATCAGTGTCGGGCGGAAAGGAAGGGATTTTTTCCGGAAAAAGGCGAATATTCTTGCGCAGAAAGTGGATGTTTTAAGCAAATTTGACATGACGCTTGCTGTTTCGATCGCGGATGAAGTCATTAATCCGTTTATCAAAGAAGAGTATGACGAACTCTATTTGATTTACAATCAGTTCGTTAATGTCTCGGTCCAGAGACCGACCGTCGTGCGTTTGTTCCCGTTGCCGGCCGTAGGACAGCCCGATGCCGAGATTGATCCTGACAAACGCCTGGACTACGTTTATGAACCTTCGGACGAAATCCTGTTGCATAAGCTGCTTCCCATGTATGTTCATGTTCTGGTCTACCGGGCACTCTTGGAAACGTCCGCCGGCGAAAATGGGGCACGGATGGCGGCGATGGATAATGCGACCAGCAACTGCGAAGAGTTGATTCGTTCGCTGACGTTAAAAATGAACAAAGCCCGTCAGGCGGCGATTACTGCAGAATTGATGGATATCGTGGGCGGCACAGAAGCTTTGGCGAAAGGTTGATTTTGCAGCGCCGTCTCGCGCGTAAAAAATATAAATTGCGACTATTTGTAAGGAGATAGTTATGAATATCGGAAAGATTGTTCAGGTTATTGGTCCAGTTATCGACGTAGCTTTTGAAGAAGGGAAACTGCCCAGCATTTTGAATGCAATTTTGATTACCAACCCCGCGATCAATGATCAGGAAGATAATCTGGTCGTCGAAGTTGCCCAGCACCTCGGTGACAATGTTGTGCGCTGCATCGCCATGGACATCACCGACGGTCTGGTCCGCGGCATGGCGGCCAAAGACACCGGCGCACCGATCATGGTGCCCGTCGGCAAAGAAGGCCTGGGCAGAATTTTGAACGTGGTCGGGCGTCCCGTGGATGGTCTCGGACCGGTGAATGCTCAGAATCATGCTCCGATTCATCGTGAATCTCCTGCCTTTATGGAACAGGATACATCCGTTCATGTTCTGGAAACAGGCGTTAAAGTTATCGACCTGCTCGTTCCGTTCCCCCGTGGCGGTAAGATGGGAATGTTCGGCGGCGCCGGCGTCGGCAAGACGGTCGTTATGATGGAAATGATCAATAACATCGCCATGCACCACGGCGGGATTTCCGTTTTCTGCGGCGTGGGTGAAAGAACCCGCGAAGGAAACGACCTTTATCGCGAGATGCTGGAATCCGGCGTCATCAAACAGGCCGCTCTGATTTACGGCCAGATGACCGAACCCCCCGGAGCACGCGCCCGCGTGGCGTTGACCGGTCTGGCGGCTGCCGAATACTTCCGTGATGTGGAAGGCCAGGACGTGCTCTTCTTCGTCGACAACATCTTCCGTTTCACCCAGGCCGGTTCCGAAGTGTCCGCTCTTCTCGGTCGCATGCCGTCCGCCGTCGGTTATCAGCCTACTCTGGCCACGGACCTCGGCGGCCTCCAGGAACGCATCACCTCAACGACCAAAGGTTCGATTACAGCCGTCCAGTGCGTATACGTGCCCGCCGATGACTTGACCGACCCAGCTCCTGCAACAACCTTCGCGCATCTCGACGGAACGGTCGTTTTGTCCCGGCCGATCGCTGAACTCGGTATTTATCCCGCTGTGGATCCGCTGGATTCGACGTCACGCATTCTGGACCCGAACGTTCTGGGTCAGGATCATTATAATGTTGCCCGTCAGGTGCAGGTAACGCTTCAGAAATATAAAGATCTGCAGGACATTATCGCCATTCTCGGTATGGATGAACTTTCCGAAGCCGACAAACTGACCGTCAGCCGCGCCCGTAAGATTCAGAGATTCCTGTCTCAGCCCTTCTTCGTCGCTGCACAGTTTACAGGGACGGAAGGAAAATTCGTCTCCGTGGCCGACACTGTCAGAGGTTTCAAGGAAATCCTGGAAGGCAAGCATGACGAATTACCTGAGCAGGCCTTCTATATGGTCGGTGGTATTGAAGAAGCAATCGAGAAAGCTCAGAAGCTTTCCTAATTAGCGAGGACATTCATGTCGGAAGATATAATGCTGGAAGTGGTAACACCGGAAAAAATGGTTTTTTCCGGAAAAGTGGATGAAGTGACGATTCCCGGAACAGAAGGTGAATTCGGCGTTTTACGTGGCCACGAGCCGTTTCTGACCTCTGTTGACATTGGAGAACTTTACTTTCTCGCTGGCGGTAAAAAGACTCATTACGCGGTCAATACGGGTTATGCAGAGGTCACGGGGAGTAAGATAACGGTCCTGATAGAAACGGCTGAAAGAGCTGATGCCATTGATAAGGACCGCGCGATCAGGGCAAAAGAAAAAGCGACGGCTAGTTTAGGGCAATTGACAAAGGACCATGATGATTTTGAGAGAATGCGCTTAGCTCTGACTCGGGCCATTAATAGAATCAGTGTTGCTGAAAAATTGCAGCAAAGTTAATTGGATATCAGATAGAATACAAGAAGGGGAACGCAAGCTTGCTTGGTTCCCCTTCTTTATTTCAAATTAACGGACTTATTCTATCGAAATATCGATGATTTGAAAATTGCGGGTTCCGCCGGGGGCCTTCACGATGATTTCGCTATCAATGCTTTTCCCGATCAGTGCTTTTCCGATTGGTGACGTAACCGAGATTTTATTTATATTAATATCCGATTCAAAGGGGCCGACAAGTTGATACTTTATTTCCTCTCCACTGTCGCTATCAACAATTGTAACATAGCACCCGAAAACAACTTTATTACTCGTTTTCCCGGTCAAAGTAATAATATTACAGGAGGCAAGATTATTTTCCAGTTCTTGTGATTTACCGTACAAATAGGATTGACGCTCTTTTGCCGCCGCGTACTCTGCATTTTCGGAAAGATCGCCATGGGCTCTGGCGATTTCGATATCACGAATATTCTCCGGAATAGAAACATTCTTGATGTTATCCAGTTCCTTCTTTAATTTGTCGAACCCCTCTTTAGTAATCGGCACTTTATCCATAAGAACTCCAGATTTATTGCCTTGCTCTGACGTGATCTTGTTGTTCAACAACAGGCAGGAACAGGCAGGAAACGCACTTTCGTTTCGTTTAAACGAGAAAGAGCGCAAAGTCAAGGAACATTTGAACTTTATGTTTTGAGCATATATCCAATAATATGATAAGCTTCGAGAAAAAATATACGAACATTGTTTTGTCCGGAAGATTATGTTAATGGACGTCGGTCACGTTTGATGGAGCATTATTCGAGAAAAATAAATGCGAGACAAGTTCGATAGAGAAATAAATTATTTACGCGTATCGATAACTGACAGATGTAACTTGCGTTGCGTCTATTGCCGGCCAAAGGAAGGAATTTCACTGAAAGGACATGATGATATTCTGCGATACGAGGAGATTATTCGCATCGTTTCCGAGGCAGTCAAAATGGGCATGATCAAAGTTCGTCTTACGGGCGGCGAACCTCTTGCCCGCCGGGGTTTTGTCGAGTTTGCACGTGATCTAAGAAAGATACAAGGTCTTAAGGACATCAGCTTAACGACGAACGGCATTCTCCTGGATCAATATGCCGCCGCCATTTATGAGGCGGGCATCACGCGCATCAATATAAGCCTCGATTCTTTGAATAAAGATAAATACTTCCAAATTACAAGGGGCGGCAATCTGGACGATGTGTTTCGAGGCATCGCGGCGGCGGAAAAAGCCGGATTTGATCCGATAAAGATTAATGTCGTTGTCATGAATAATTTTAATGATAATGAAGTTCTCGATTTCGCTCAATTGGCGGTTACCAAACCTTTCCAGATTCGCTTCATTGAAATCATGCCCGTGAGCGACGTCAATGTCCATCAGCCGACAGATTTTCTTTCTGCAGATCTCTTGCTCAATATCATTCGGAGTCACGTCAAACTTGAGCCCTTGACAGGCAAGAAGAGCAAATTAGACGGCCCTGCAAAACTGTTTAAAATTAAAGGCGGATTAGGTGAAATCGGTTTCATTAATCCTGTGAGCGACCACTTTTGTTCAACCTGCAACCGTTTGCGGTTGACGGCGGACGGTAAACTGCGCTCCTGCCTTCTCACGGATGCAGAAATTGACTTGCATGATGCGCTCCGTCGCCATTGCGGTGATGACGAACTGGCTGGCCTTATTCGTCAGGCGATTTTACTCAAGCCCGAAAAACACGATTTGGATTGCACCGACAGACATCTGAAAAAATGCCTCCGCGACATGTCCGATATTGGCGGCTGAAAATTTTACTGGTGCAATAATCGGAATACCTAGTATAATAAATTCCAAAGCCGGTATCCGCTTCAGGAGAATTGTAAATCAATTCTTGATGAATCGATGCATTTAATGAGGTGCTGTTTCAATGCCGAATACGACAGGGGCTGCGTCCAGAGACCAGTGGCTGGCCACGGAAGTAGGCCGATACATATATTCCAGGCAAGAAAAATTAATCATGGATCTTGTATCTCCACTTGCCGGTGAATCCGTTCTGGATGTCGGCTGCGGGACGGGCAATACCCTGTACCTCTTTCAGAAGAAGAAATGCATCCTCACGGGGATTGATTCATCCAGGGAAGCCTTGGATCTGGCGCGGCGAAAAGTGGGCGACCAATGCGAATTTGTTTTGGGTGAAGCCGCAGACCTTCCATTTTCAGACAATGAATTTGATATCGTCACATTAATCACAAGCATACAGGCCTTTCACGACCACCAAAAAGTAATCGCGGAGGCCATTCGGGTTTGTCGCAAGCGAATTTTCATCGGATTTCTTAACAAACACACTCCCGTTGGAACGAAGCAATCGGTTCGAAAACTCTTTGGCTTTCCCCTCTTTTCCCAAGTACGCTTCTTCTCCATCGGCGAAATGAAATTCATCATCAATCAAGTCATGAATACATCTATTACATGGGGATCCGTTATCTATCTTCCAGCACCGATTTACAAATGGTGTTCAGAGTTTGAAGAACTCTTTCCCATGAAAAAGAATCCGCTGGGTGCCTTTGTCGGGATGGCCGTCCCCGTAAGGTATTCTTATCGAACGGTTCAGAATCCGCTTATGAATTCATTTGAATTGGACGCCAAGACTCAGGCCGCAGCGCCAGACGTCGTTCGCGGTTTGCTGCGGGACGGTGATTGACTCAATATAACCATAAAAAGACTTATGGATACCTGCCATCGATACATAATTGGTCAAAATTACGCAAAGACAATAAAGAACTTTGCGTTTTGCTGAAGTTTCATGAGCGCGCAAGAACTCTTCCGAAAAGTAAGAAATGATCAACTTTCAATCCGGCTTTCTGTTCATATCCCCATTGGACACCTCCAAAACCTTCTTTCGGACCAAATATTAAAAAGCACTATATAT
>SBEK01000098.1 GCA_009668925.1 Deltaproteobacteria bacterium | reverse complement strand
CGAGCGGACCCGGGCCTTGATGCCGGCGAATTCATGGTCGTCTTGTGTTCCCAGGTGACCGCAGGCCGGATTCACACAAAGATCGGCCCGGGGATACTGGGGCGTTTGGCAATCCCGGCATTTTCCGCCGACAAAGCCGAGAATCATTTTCCGGTTCCGCCACAGGGACGTCATAGCCGTCTGCGTGGGTGCTTCCGCCCGGATTCCCATCTCCGGATTGATCAGGTCCCGGAATTTCAGGAACTTCATGTAATTGTCCGTGGTCTTCCTGTTGGCCAGCGATCCCCTGAGCCCCGCACGCTCGGCCAGTTTGCCGATATTCTCCGTGACCTTGAAATAGAGGGCGTCACACCCCTGGCCAAAGCCGGCCAACAGGATGCCGTCTCCCGGCTTTGCCGATTCGAGCGCTCCGACCAGCATCAAAAGCGCATGCGCGGCGCCGGTTTCTCCGGTGACCTCGTGCAGCGTATCGGCCAGTTTTTCCGGAGCGGCCCCCAGCTTTTTTCCGACCGCCCGGTGTTCCGCTTTGAACAAACACGGAAAAACGAGTTTTTGCACATCGTTCATCGTAATGTTCAATTTCTGGAATAGGCCGTTCACCGCCTCGGGAATGATCTTGGAATAGCCTTCTTCCCGGACCCATCTCTCTTCCCAAGTGTAGTCGAATTCGGATTGGGATCCCCGGTAGTGATCCACGAAATCGTAGGTCAGGGAATAGGACCCCCGGAACTCGGCCACAACGTCTTCGTCGCCGACCAGGATGGACGCCGCGCCGTCGCCGAACCACATCTCGTAAAAACCGGCCGGACGGGTCTGCCGCTTGTCGGACGCGGCCACCAGGATGGATTTGCGGCTTCCCGATGTGACGACATCCAGGGCGGTCAGCAGGCCGGTCGTTCCCGCCCTCTGGGAAGCGGTGAAATCCGCCGTGTTGATGTTGTTTTGCAGATTCAGAGCCGTGGCCAGGATGCCGGCGTTCTGGCGGTCGAGGAAAGGCAGGCTCGTGGAGCAGAAGTACCCTGCGTCTATTTTTGTTTTGTCTTTTCCAATCAGACAATCCAGGGAAGCGGCGACAGCCATCGTCAGACTGTCTTCGTCGTGATTGCACATAGAACGTTCGCCCTGGGCCACACTGATAAGCGCCGGAGCGAACCAGCCCATCGATTGATAAATGGCCATTCTGTCCAGGCGCAGGCGGGGAATATAGGCTCCGTATGACGTGATTCCGAACATCGTTCTACCTCCTTCGTTCACAAGACATTGCGTTCACACTTTTGTACGGCTGTTTCAGAAAATCTCCGCTTTAGAATTTGAAGATTCTCTCCAAGAGCTGGGATTTCATGATCTCTCCTTCGATTTTCAGCTTTCCCGAGGTATAAGCCTTCATGGCTTTGACCTTGCCGTTCATCAGATCAAGGAAATCCCCCGCCTGGATCGTCAGTGTGCAGGTCGGGTGGGCATGGAGGCCGGACGCCACGGTACAAACGCCGTTTTTGATGTCGGCGGACCAATCCCCGCCGCCGTCGCCGGCGATGCAGTACTGGAAAACAACCGCCGCTCCTCCGGCCGCGCCGGCCTGAAAGGCGCCGGGCATTTTTTCAAAAACGTCTTTCACCACGGCGAATCCGCCGCCGCCTGGCGCCGGCTCTTTCTTCCCCTCCAGGGCCGACAGGAGGTCCTGAAGAACCAGATCGTTCAATTGTCCGTATTCTTTGGCCCCCTTGAGATCCATAATTTTCGCCCAGTTGGCGGATACATCTTCGACGGATGGAATCTTTTTGCCGCCCCCGACGACGATACCGGGACTGGTCATCATGGCGGCGCGATTGTAGAATCCGGCGCCGCAATTATAAATTCTGCCGGTTTCACCGCATTCCTCCGAACACAGATAGAGCACCATGGGGGCAACGTACGCCGGATTCAATTTGGCCAGCAGATCGGACGGCAGGATGTCCTGTGTAAGACGGGACGCGGCAATGGGCGCCACCGTGTTCACTTTGATGTTGTACTTGATTCCTTCGAGCTTCAGAGTGTTCATGAAGCCGACCAGTCCGAGTTTTGCCGAGGAATAATTGGTCTGGCCGAAATTGCCGTAAAGCCCCGCGGCGGACGTCGTCATGACGATTCGTCCGTATCCCTTGTCCCGCATAACGCTGAAAGCGGGCCGCGTCACATGGAAGGCCCCGTTCAGATGAACATCCAGAACCGCCTGCCAGTTTTCCGGCTCCATCTTGAGAATACCCTTATCGCGCAGAATGCCGGCATTGTTGATCAGAATGTCCGTTTTCCCAAACGCATCAACGGCGGTCTTGACGATGTTTTCGCCGCCGTCCGGCGTCGCGACATTATCGTAATTCGCAACCGCCTCGCCTCCCAGAGCTTTGATTTCATCAACGACTTTGTCCGCCGGGCCGGCCGCTCCGGGGCCTGCGCCGTCCCGGGCGCCGCCGAAATCATTGACGACGACTTTTGCCCCGCGCTTGCCCAGTTCCAGGGCGTAAACGCGCCCCAACCCGCCGCCTGCGCCGGTCACAATGGCCACCTTGCCGTCAAAACGGATGCTCTCACCTATTCCCATAACCATCCTCCCTTTCTGCATGGATATGCGTTTGCGTCCTTGATCAACTTGATGCACTGAACCGACCTGTGTTCACAAAGAATCGGAATAAATCCGTAACCGGAATGACAAGGCGACGCCATCAGCCATGACGCGCATCCCGCAAGAGTGTGCCCGCCGGCCTTTTTCCGGCTCCCGGGACGCAGCCCCTCCGGCGGCAAATTCCGGAATCGCTGCCGCGGATGAAGACGAGGCTTTTCCGCGGCCTTTTTCGAAAATCCGAACCATCACATTTTCAAATAAGGAGATTCCATATTAATATTCCATGTTAATATTCCATCATTCGATGGAAAATTAACATAAAACCGTTCTTTGTCAAGCGAAATTTGGAATCATGGCCGGAGGCGTCTGCCGGTGCGATTCATCAACCTTCCCCATCCGCCGGCGTCGCGGCGTGAATCCGGCCGTTTAGCGAATTGGAGCACCGTCCGGATCAACCGCTGCCGCTTCCCGGAAATATTGACGCCCTAGCCGGCAACGCCTGAAAGCCGCCGCTGCGGCGTTTCTCCTGTGGAAAAAAGGGCTTGACGTTTCCAGGCACCTCACGTAGGGACGTGATCATATGATGGGATCAGTCACTATCATATTCAGCTGGAATCGGCTGAGCTGACTGATGAATTCGGCGGATAAACACGATTTGCAAAACAGGATGGCATCGAAGGTTAACAGCCGCAAGGAAGGACGCCGATCATGGACGAGTATACGCATCGCGGAATCGGGGAAGAGGTCCACTGTATAGCCGGCCATTATGAAATCATCGAGGAAGGGCGACTGGCATACGGCGCAGCAGAGCTTCTCTATGTCCTGGGCGTCGCAACCGTGGATAACGCGTGTTGCGGAAGCACCGGTTGCCGGTTTCTCTTAATCCCCGGCTACGTCCATTCCTGGAAGACCAAAACAAACGCCGAGGGAATGCCCGTCAGTATTGTGGCCCCAATTACGGAAGAGCAGCAACGAGCGTCCATCAGGGCCTTCCTGGATAAACGCTATCCCTACGCACAGATCAACTTTTCAGGGGCATGACGCCAAAATCGCCTGAACAACCCGGCCGACGCCGGAGAGGGCGAGGTATGGGTCCGGCGCGGCCGCTGCCGCCGGAGAAGCAAAATGAAATTTACCTTCGTCTTCTGTTTTTGAAACGCAGGGGGCAGTCCAAAGCGCGAAACGTAAGAATGGACAAAATACTTGACGAACAGCATTTTAGGGGGTAGTGATTCCACCGCACGATTGAATCACTACCCGTAAACGGAGTCGACCATGAGATCGCCCCTCGAAAAAGCCCGGAAAAACCCTGAATCCATGAAGGCCAGAATCCTCGCCGCGGGCCGCAGCATTTTTGGCGAATACGGTTATCACGGAACCACCACACGGATGATCGCCAATGATGTCGGGATCGACATCTCCACCCTCCATTACCACTGGGGCGACAAGAAGGATCTCTATGAGGCTGTCGTCACCGATGTGAACAACGACCTGGGAAAAGCGCTTCTTGCCGTGGAACAAGTCGCCCACGGCCGCTCCCTGGAAGAACGGTTGAACATCGCCCTCGACATGATGACCGATTACCTCTTTCAACATCGGGAGGTTTCCAATCTCATCCTCCTGCGTTATTTCAGTAAAACAAGAAACGAAATTGACATTGATTTTAAACTCCCGGAGTTCACGGGTGATATCGCCCGCGCCATGGGTTTGACGGACGACGCCAAGCGGACGCCCCCGCGAGCGATGATGGAAGTCATGTCCATCATGAACGGGATTCACAGCTTTATCTCCGGTGAAGAATTTTTCTGTCAGATCCTGAAACTCGACCGGGAAAAGTATATCGATTTGGTGAAAGAGACCTTGAAGTTTGTCTTCATCCCCGCCTTCGTCAACCGCGAGAAGAAGAAAAAGGAAAACGGCGGCGGTAGGTCGCCCCAAATTTCCCGGGAAAAGAAACAAAACCAGGTCAAAAAAGGGTGAATTCCGTTTAGAGGAGCACACCCCCCGTCAGCGAAAAGAAGCGTAAAGCCGCAAACCGGAAATCAGGCAGGCGCCTGTATCACCCGCGACTGACTTGAAAAGAAACCTTCACGGATACCCCGATCATAGTTTCCCGGCGGCAAGGCCTTCCCGACGGAGTTGGGGGTCGGCCGTCTTTCCGACCATCTGAAGCATTTTTGCGGCATCACAGTCTTTTTGAAAATCCTTGACGGCGTGCGGGTAACCGGCGGCGCTAACGAAATTCAAAACACCTTCATGGTCATCTATAACTTGACACCAACACTCTGAAATCCGCAGGTTGGGTTTAACCCGCTAATCTCCCTGAGCCCGGAGGGCAACATGACCTCCGGATTTTTTTAATTACGGGCGGCTGATCGCAAGAGAAGATGAAAATCCCGGGCAGGAGTAAGGCGTCGATAGATGATCAAAATATCTCTCAGGTTACATCTGCAAATTTATAGCCGAATCCCCGGACGGTTAAAACATAACGGGGATTTTCCATATCTTTTTCGATCTGGCTGCGCAGCCTGCGGATATGTACATCGACGGCGCGATCCGTGATGAACGTGTCGTCGCCCCAGACGTAATCCAGAATCTGATCCCGGGAATAAACCCGGCCGGGATGACGAGACAGAAAAAAGAGAAGTTTAAGTTCCGTGGGACTTAAAGAGACCGGCCGGCCGGCCACATGGACCGAGCAGGCCGTGTAATTGATCGAGAGCCCCTCAAAGTCGAAAGTCTCCCGCACCGACTGCTTGTCTCTTTCCTGAATACGGCGGAAGATAGACCGCACCCGGGCCATGAGCTCCTTAACACTGAAGGGTTTGGTCATGTAATCGTCCGCGCCGATTTCCAGTCCGATTATCTTATCCACCTCATCGGCCTTTGCCGTGAGCATAATAATGGGCAGATGCGCGGTTTCCGGATTGGCGCGAATGGCCTTGCACAGGTCCAGACCGTTCATGCGGGGCAGCATGAGATCCAGAATAATGAGATCTGGCTTCTGCGTCTTAACGATTTTGAGAACATCGCCGCCGTCATAAGCCTTGATCGTGTCGAATCCTTCCTTCTCCAGATTGTAGGCAACCAGATCGGCAATATCCTTTTCATCGTCCACGATTAATATTTTTGCCATGCCTTAAATCCATTTCATGTCATTTCACAAAGGCCTTCGCAGCAACAGCCTGAACGCCGTTGCTGCCATAACCGTTAAGTTCGTCAAAAATTAGTCGGCCACGATTTTGAACACTTCGTCGCCGGGGCGCACACGATCGGATACCTTGAGGCCAATGGAATCACCTGCCACTGCTTTCTGGACGGACTTATTGTCCACTTCCATAGACTCAATGACATCGGTAAATTCCGTCGTGTGACCGGAAAATTTTATGCTGTCGCCGACCTGCAATTCGCCTTCCGTAATGTGAACGGCGGCAACCGAAGGCTTCGCAAAAAATTTAACGACTTCGCCGATTTTTATTTCTGCCATAATAATCCTCCTCTTTTGCTTTCTGCAGTGCCCCTTATTGTAAGAATTGAACAAGAGCAGTCTTTTCGATGGGGAGTATAAGAAATTCACCACACTATGTCAATTGAATAGAACCAGCGTGAGGATGAGCATAAGTGATCGATGCCTTGTCTTTCCGCAAATCTCTTCGATTCCTGCGTGGAGGCTGAATTGGCAATTTTCACACAGAAGGCCGGGTAGACAAATGATGTCCATCCGGCCTTCTTATCCTTTAATTCAAGGCAGGGCTCTTAAGCTTACTAAAAAGTGAGGGTCAGTTTGTTGATGACCATAAAATCGTTCTGAATTTGATTGGTGCCGCCGGCATTGATTCCTTTGTACCAGTCGCCCGCAAACAGATAACCTCCGCCCAGCATATAAGACAGGTTGTTGGTGATTTTATATGTTGCGGTCAAATCCACTTCATAACCGTAGTCTCGGCTTTGCCACGTAGCGGACGGAGTTTTGTCGGCATGCGCCCAGGAAACCGATGCCATAATATCCAGCGCTGCAACCGGCCGCACGCCCACTCTGCCTTGCGCAAACCAGCCGTTGGCCATCGCCGTGTCCTGATTGGTTCCATTCCAGCCGGTGAGTGCGCCCGCCCAGTTGGTACGGTCATAATTCCACATGATCAGGCAGGGTTTCCAATCCCGGCCGCCATTGATGATTCCGCCTTCATTCTTATCCGTGGTAGCCGGATCATCACCGGATACAAAGGCCACGCTGCCGCCGGCATAAAACATACCGAAGTCAGCCGTTGCATCCACATAACCGGTGTAGTTTTGCAGTTTCACATCCGGAGTAACACCATTATTTTCAAACTTATCGTCGCCCGTCAGGTAATTGAATTCCGCCTGCAGGGCCACCGGACCGAATTTGGCAAACACATAAGGGGTGAACAATAGATATTTTCTTTTATACGGTAATGCGGCAGTCCGTGCATTGGCAAAGTTATAATAGTTGATCTGCATGCCCGCTCTGCCGGTTTTCCAGGTGAAAATGCCTTCCACACCATATTTATTATTATCCGCATCAACCACATTTGTCACACCTGTGGCCATGCTGCTTGCCTCTTTTTCCTTGGTATAAGCCAGATTAATCGTCACCGGCGCGAAGGTGTAGGAGTACTTGATCCTTCCTTTCGGGCTGTAACTGTCGCCGAAAAAAGTTCCCGTAGAACCGTCATTCATATAGCCGGCGCTGAAAATACCGATGGGTGATTTATACTCAAGGTAAGCCCAGTCAAAAGCGATGTTTTCATTTTCCGCGCGCGTGCCCGCTGAATCGGCGGCCTGTGTCGTTCCGGGTGCGCTTCTCGCTGCGCCCCAGGCCCGCTCCATCGCGTCAAATCGGGTCACGAGGGTTAAACCCGTCGACACAATAAAATCCGTTCTGACCCTTAATCTCTGAAAATAGAAAGCCGTCGACGTTCCGCTAAGCGGGTCTGCGTCCTTTACTAGACTGGCACGGTCCAGATACATGCCTGCCGCGTAGTATTCGCCGCTGAATTTGACATCCAGAGCGAAAACCGTTGTGCTGAAAACCGTGATCAGTCCCAGCGCTAACAAAACAACCCATAATCTCTTCATTTCTTTCCTCCTGTTTTTTATAAAGCTGCGTCCGTTCCAACTGAACTCACCTCTACTTTATTATGTGCGGGAACTATACGGAGTGTTTATTACACGATGATGACGATGTAGTTACAAATTTGGAAATTGCGATATCGTGAAGCTGCTATATGTGCATGACTTGAAACTTGTTCGGGTAATCGGATAACCAAGCTGACGACTGATTGGGAATTTCTTTGAATCAGCGGAGGACAAGCTCCCTTGAGAAACAGATAAAAAAGGATGACCTATCGCGATTAGTGATAAGAATGATGGATAAGAGTCCGTTGAATTGTTCCCGTCGTTTAATGAAAGCTCTTTTCCTGATGTTGGACTTGTCAGCAATGCTTGTTTAATGGACAAAGTAATTTACAGAAAGATAGATACATGCGGAAATCACGGCGGAGATCGGTATCGTCAAAAGCCACGCCCAGATGATATTTCCTGCAACACCCCAGCGCACGGCGGAAAGTCTCTTCGTGGCACCGACACCGACGATGGCGCCGGTGATCGTGTGCGTTGTGCTCACGGGAATACCGGCCACGGTAGCGCCGATGATGGAACAGGCGGCTGCGGTTTCTGCACTGAAACCACCGATAGGCTGGAGTTTTGTAATCTTGGTACCCATTGTTTTGACGATGCGCCACCCGCCGAACATCGTGCCCAGCGAAATCATCGTATAGCAGGCGATAATGACCCAAAGAGGGATGTGAAATGTATTGCCCAGCAGTCCTTTGCCGAAAAGTGCCATAGCAATAATCCCCATCGTTTTTTGCGCATCATTCATGCCGTGCGCTAATGAATAAACCGCTGCGGATAAAAGCTGGAGTTTGCGAAAGACTTTATCCGATTTAGCTATATTGGAATGCCGGCTCAAGTTCATGGCTATAACCATGAAAGCAAATCCCAATACCATACCGATTGCAGGAGAAACGATGATAAAAATGGTTGTTTTGGTAATACCCGACCAGACGAGTGTTCCGGTACCGGCTTTGGATACGGCGGCGCCGATCAGGCCGCCGATCAGCGCGTGCGAAGAACTGCTGGGCAGGCCATAGTACCAGGTCGCTATATTCCAGATGATCGCACCGCCTAGGGCGGACAAAATCACGAGATTATCGACAATGTTCAGATGAACGATGCCCTTGCCGATTGTATGAGCAACCTCTGTCCCGACAAAAAACACGGCGGCAAAATTAAAAAAGGCCGCCCACATGACGGCATATTTGGGTGAAAGAACACGGGTGGAAACAACAGTCGATATGGAATTGGCGGAATCATGAAATCCGTTGAGAAAGTCAAATACCAGTGCAATGATTATCAGGATTACAACAAATGCCATCGAGTCAAGCATGCTTCAGCACCATCCTCTCCGCGATGTCGGATATTTTCTTTGCAAACGTGAATTTCTCTTTCGATCCGTTCAAAACTATCTTTCCCTTTCTTCCGTTTCATTGCTGTTTCGGTTCTCTTCCGAACGCAAATCCCTGGTAATGGCTCTTGCGTTATAAATGCCGAAGCATAGGCCGGTAATGATCAGAAATAGTATAAAGAAAGATAAGACCTTGTAAGCTTCCATCTTTGTTTTTGCTATCATTTCCGTCTCATGGAGTCTCTTTGCGGCCGCTTCTTTTATCGCACCCACCATGGCATCGATGTCATCTGTCAGTTCCCGATCAATGCCCCTGATGCTCTTATCGACCTGCCCGGAATTTTTGAAACCGGACTGTTCATATCTTTTGAGGGCTTCACGATACTGATGCCTTAAGGCTTCATGAACCTTTATCGCCTCAGCAATCTGAGGAAGAGAGATTCCTGCATCCGATGTTATTTTGGACAGTGACTGGAGGCATTCGTTTACTTTTCGATCTTCGTCATTAAAAGCAGCTAGATGCTTAGCAAACAAATCTTTATCGCTGCCACGCAGGAGGATGTCTTTCCACTCCTGGACCTGCTTTTTGAAATGAACCTGGGAAAGACGTGCTGTATCTATAGCATTGGCGATGATCTGACCCTCGAGGACGCTTTTGTGAAGGCGCTCATTTGATTCCGTGACGGCTGCAAGACCATATAATCCGATGACAATGATCAATACGACAAGCATCCCCACGGAGATATTTACTCGTCTTCGAATGGAGATATTTTGGAAAGTGCTATAGAGTCCATTCATAATGATTACCTCATCATATTAATGATTTATCTGGATTATACGGAGAAGATACCCACCTAATGTGCCCCGGCATCGTTTCAAAGAGTCTAACTTCTTGAATTCGCCTGGTTGAAGATCTCTCTAATTGTTGACCTCCGGGTCGTCTACAAGAAGAATGTTACAGTTTGATGACATTTGAGTGAAGATCACGAAACAATATCAGATGCCCAAATAGAGTTCAGCCGGCGACAACGGTCGATTTATTGGGCAGTCGATCGACCTTAAGGAACGACCATAAAAAAAGGCAGGGTTTTCGCCCTGCCTTTGATTACTCATAGAATTTGCTATTCCGCCGTCTTGGCCTTTGCTTTGGACTTCGGTTTGGCCTTCTCTTTCTTTTTCTCGTCCGGAAGATATTCCAGAATGGATACAGGCGCATTATCGCCGAATCGGTATCCGACTTTGACGATGCGGGTATATCCGCCGGCGCGGTTGCGGAACCGCTCGGTCAGTTCCCCGAAAAGTTTACCGACCATGTCTTTGTCCCGGACAATCGATAGCGCTTGACGCCGCGCATGAAGGTCGCCTCTTTTGCCCAGCGTGATCATCTTGTCCGCCAGCTTGCGCACTTCCTTGGCCATCGTATCCGTCGTCCGGATACTTTCGTGCTTGATAATCGATGTCACCATATTGCGGAACATGGCTTCCCGATGGCTGGACGTTCGTCCTAATTTTCTGCCCGCCTTACCATGATACATTGTTTAACTTTCCTTTCCTGACTGTCCAATCGTGACGATTGCAAAATAGTGTTTTCGTTAGGGAGACTTCTTCGCGCCGCCGTTCTTCAGGAATTGATATCCAGCTTCATTCCGAAAACAAGGCCGTATTCGTTCAGGATATCCTTGATCTCGGAGAGAGACTTGCGGCCGAAATTCTTCGTTTTGAGCATATCGGCTTCCGTCTTCTGCACCAATTCCCCGATCGTGTTGATGCCGGCGTTTTTCAGGCAATTGGCGGACCGCACGGAGAGCTCCAGATCTTCGACAGACCGCATGAGAATTTCGTTGACGTTTCCCTTTTCATCTTCCTTTTCAGGAAGAATCTCTTCTTCAATTTCTTCGAAGTTGATGAAAACGTCCAGCTGTTGTTTCAAAATTTTAGCCGCATACGCGATGGCGTCGCCGGGATTCAGGCTGCCGTCGGTCCAGACTTCCATCACCAGTTTATCGTAATCCGTGATCTGCCCGACGCGGGCGTGGGAAACAACATAGTTCACCTTTTTGATCGGCGAAAAGATGGCGTCGATATTGATGGTTCCTTCCGGCTGATCCGGTTCCAGCTCTTTCCTGGCCGCCGTATAGCCTTTGCCCATTTTCACGACCATCTCCGCCTTAAAAGCGCCGCCGCCCGACAAGGTGGCGATGTAATGATCGGGATTTAAGACCTCAATGGTTCCGTCAGTGACGATATCACCGGCTGTAATGACGCCGGGGCTGGTGACATTAAATTTCACAACTTTTGTATCGGCTGCTCCCAGTTTGAAGCGCACACCCTTCAGATTCAATATAACATCCGTGACGTCTTCTTTAATTCCCGGAATCGTGGAAAATTCATGCAGAACGCCGTCAATCTTGATTGACGTAATCGCTCCGCCTTGAATGGAAGACAACAGCACTCTTCTCAGCGCATTGCCCAGTGTGATACCAAATCCTCTTTCTAAAGGCTGAATTGTAAATTCTCCGTAAAACCGTGTATGTGTCGCTTCATCAACATCAACACGTTTGGGACGAATTAAACTCGACCAGTTTCTCTGCATAATCAACCCCACTCTTAAGCTGGTTTATTAAATATTGTTTTTGCTTACTTCGAATAAAGTTCTACGATAAGCTGTTCCTGCACCGGCATGGTCAAATCTTCACGAACCGGCAGCATTTTTATGGTCGCCTTAAAGTTATCTTTATCCAGTTCCAGCCAATGTGGCATGCCGCGTCTCGCGACGGTTTCCATTGCTTCCAGTATTCGATTCATCTTACGGGAACCTTCTTTAATCGTGACTTCATCGCCCGCTTTGAGCAGGTACGAAGGGATGTTGACCGCTTTGCCGTTCACCAGAAAATGGCTGTGGCTGATCAGTTGTCTGGCCTCGACCCTGGAGTTGGAAAATCCGAGGCGGAACACCATATTGTCGAGCCTGCGCTCCAGAAGGACCAGCAAATTCGTACCGGTGATGCCCTTCTGACGATCGGCCTTTTCGAAGTAGCCGTGAAATTGCTTTTCTAAAAGCCCGTACATTCTCTTGAGCTTTTGCTTTTCGCGCAACTGCGTGCCGTAATCCGACTGCTGCTTTTTGTGGGACTGTCCGTGATCTCCCGGAGCGTAGCCCCTTCTTTCAAAGGCACACTTTTCTGAATAACAACGATCGCCCTTCAGAAAAAGCTTCAAGCCTTCCCGGCGACACTGTCTGCATGAGGAATCCGTATATCTTGCCAAAAAACGCCTCCCTTTAATCTCTAATCTTGCTTGAAATATTTATTTTGGTTATACCCTGCGCCGCTTCGGCGGTCTGCAGCCGTTATGCGGGACAGGCGTGACGTCTCTGATCATGGTGATCGTTAATCCGGCCAGCTGCAGCGAACGCAGAGCCGATTCCCGGCCGGCGCCCGGGCCTTTGATGTAAACCTGAACCCGCCGCATGCCCTGGTCCTTGGCTTTACGCACGGCGTCTTCCGCTGCCATCTGCGCGGCAAACGGCGTGCTTTTGCGGGAACCCTTGAACCCTTGCAGTCCCGCCGATGACCAGGAGATAACGTTGCCGCTCATATCCGTAATCGTGATAATCGTATTATTGAAAGTGGATTGAATGTGGGCAACCCCTTCCGTTATATTTTTCTTTTCCTTTTTCTTACCTGTTTTTCTGACTGCTTTCGCCATGTCTCCTCCGGTCGAAAATTAATTCCAACTATTTCTTCTTACCCGCGATTGCCCTTCTCGGGCCTTTTCTTGTTCTTCCGTTGGTATGCGTCCTCTGTCCCCTAACCGGAAGCCCCTTGCGGTGGCGCAGGCCGCGGTAGGCGCCGATATCCATCAGGCGCTTAATCGACATGGAAATTTCCCGGCGAAGATCGCCTTCCACCTTTCCTTCCCGATCGATAATGCCTCTGATCGCTGATATTTCGGAGTCGGCCAGTTCATCAGTCTTTGTATCCGGGCTTACGCCCGACTCTTTCAGGATCTCTTTTGCCCTCGTCTTGCCGATACCATAAATGTAAGTTAGAGCAACTTCCATTCTCTTATTTTTCGGTAAATCAACACCTGAAATTCGTGCCACTTATAACCTCCTGAAATGTTTAAAACTAGCCCTGACGCTGCTTATGCTTCGGGTTTTCACAAATGACGCGTAAAACACCCTTGCGTTTAACGATTTTGCACTTCTCGCATATTTTCTTAACGGATGATCTTACTTTCACGCTCGTAACTCCTTATCTTCAGTAAAAAGATCTTTATTTCGTTCTGTAAGTGATCCGGCCACGGGTCAGATCGTAGGGGGAAAGCTCTACCGTCACCTTGTCCCCCGGCAATATTTTTATAAAATGCATCCGCATTTTTCCGGATATGTGCGCCAGAACCTTATGCCCGTTTTCCAGTTCAACCCGAAACATGGCATTGGGCAGGGGCTCAAGGACCCGACCTTCAACTTCTATTGCTTCCTCTTTCGCCATATCGCCTTCTAGTCATCCTGCCGCTAAATTTAATAACTGAATCAACCCAATCTGCTTAAAATCTCCGGTCCGTTATCCGTAATGGCCACCGAATGTTCAAAATGAGCCGATAAACTTCCATCCGCCGTAATCACCGTCCAGCCGTCTTGCAGAACTTTGACTTTATGCTTTCCGGCATTGACCATCGGCTCAATGGCCAAAATCATGCCTTTTTTCAGCTCTATTCCCCGGCCCTTTCTTCCGAAATTCGGTATCTGGGGATCTTCATGCAGACTCTTGCCGATGCCGTGACCGACAAAATCCCGGACAACCGAATATCCGCTCGCTTCGACTCTTTCCTGCACTGCGGCCGAAATATCCCCCAGTCGGTTTCCTTCGCAAGCCTGGCTGATGGCGTCATAGAGACTCTGCTCGGTCACCGTCATGAGACTCACGGCCTGGTCACTGATTCTTCCGACCGGAAGCGTTACGGCCGAATCACCGTAAAGCCCCTGATAGTAAACGCCGAAATCAAGTCCAATAATGTCGCCCTCGACCAAGACCCGATTCGAAGGCATCCCATGAACAACTTCTTCATTGACCGATGTGCATAGCGAAAACGGGTAACCCCGATATCCTTTGAACGCCGGTTTCGCGCCCCTTTTTTCGGTAAGGCTCTGTGCTATTCCATCCAGTTCCCGGGTCGTAACACCCGGCTTAATTTTTTCTCGAAGAGCGCTTAATACATCTGCCACAATCCGGTTTGCCGCTCTGGCTTTTGCTATTTCATCCGGCTGCTTCAGAAGGACCATGAGCCTTAACCTTATACGGATACCAGATTACCGTCTTCGTGCAATATGGCCCTTTTTCATAAACCCTTCATATTGACGAGTCAACAAATGAGACTCTATCTGACTGGCCGTATCCATCGCCACGCCGACGACGATCAACAAGGATGTACCGCCGAAATAGAACGGCGTATTTAATTGCGAAATCAAAACGCTCGGCAGAACGCAGATGATGGAAACATAAATGGCCCCGCTGAACGTAAGCCTTTCCAGAATTTCTTCGATATACTCTGCCGTCTTCTTACCCGGCCGGATTCCCGGAACGTATCCGCCGTACTTCTTCATATTTTCGGCCATGTCCTCCGGCTTGATCGTCACCGCGGTGTAGAAGAAGCAGAAGAAGAAGATCAGAGCTACGAAGAGGATTTCGTACCCGACCTGTCCCGGTTTTAAAAACCCGGCCGCCGTCTGCATCCAGCCCTGCGGAGCAAAATTAGCAATCGTCGCGGGGAACATGATCACCGAAGATGCGAAAATCGGCGGAATAACTCCTGACGAATTAATCTTGAGCGGCAAATGCGTCGTCTGGCCGCCGTACATCTTCCGGCCGACGATCCTTTTCGCGTATTGAACGGGTATGCGTCTTTGCGCCGCTTCCACGAAAACAATAGCCCCGATGACCACAAGCATAAAAACAAGCAACAGGAACAAAATAACAAAATGCAATTCGCCCGACGTATACAACGTCCAGGTGCTGCCG
>SBEK01000097.1 GCA_009668925.1 Deltaproteobacteria bacterium | reverse complement strand
CGGCAATTCCCGGGGAATGAATCATGACCGCTTACGCAGGCTATTTCCTGCTGGCCCTGGGATGGATCGCCTTTGCCGTCCTGCATAGCATGCTCATTTCAGTCGCGGTCACCAACGCTGCGCAAAAATGGCTGGGCCGGCATTTCCGGTTTTACCGCCTTTTCTATAACGCCGTGGCGCTGACCACGATTACCCCTCTTCTTTGGTATACAGCGCGGACGGCCGAGCCCGCCTTTTTCATCTGGGATGGTCCCCTGCTTTGGCTGAAATGGCTCATACAGCTTAGCGGGGTGCTGCTGTTTGCGGCAGCGCTCCGCCACTACAGTTTCCTGCACCTTCTCGGCGCGCGCCAGATTCTTGCGGTCGACCGGCCCATTGCCGCCATACCGGGCGGAGGCATCGTATCGACGGGCATTCTGGGGCTGATCCGCCATCCGTTTTATTCGGGGGCCCTGCTTCTCATCTGGGCTCAGGATCTGGACGGCGTGCATCTGATGGTGAACATCATCCTTACCGTGTATGTGATCATCGGAACCCGTCTCGAAGAACGCAAGCTGATCCTCGAATTCGGCGACGAATACATCGTCTACCGGCGGCAGGTGTCCATGTTCTTCCCGTGGAGGTGGATCATGGGAAAATTGCCCAGGCTTTCGAATCTGCCGCAATGGCATGCCCGGAGCGCCGAAGAAAACCGCGCGTCAGACCACCTTTGATCCTTCTACAAGGTGGCCTTCAGCTCGCAGAAGCCGCGTCTTCACCGGCAGCCCGCCTCCGAATCCCGTCAGGGTGGCGTTGGAGCCGATCACGCGATGGCAGGGAATAATGATCGAGACGGGATTGCGGCCGACCGCACCACCCACGGCCCGTGACGCTTTCGGCTTTCCGACCTTTGCGGCCACCTCCGCGTAGGAGCGGAGTTCTCCGTGTCCGATCTCCAGAAGCGCTCGCCACACGGCCTCCTGAAAAGGCGTTCCGGAAAATTCCACCGGCACGGTAAACGTCGTGAGCCGCCCGGCGAAGTAGGCCTCAATTTCCTTTTGCGCCCTTTGCAGCACCGGATGGTCTTCTTCGCGGGCCCGTCGGTAGCGGTCTTTCAGTTTCTTGGAGTTATACTTTCCGGTGTAAAGTCCGACCACCGCTCGGTCATTGGCATAGATCACAATTTCTCCCGCCGGTGTCTGCATGTATTTAACGTACAGATCCATTTTGTTTCCTCCTTTTCTTCAACTTTCCCGCATAGGCATCCCACAGCAGGAATGCGGCATAAGCGCGCCAGGGCCTCGCCTGCTGCAAATTCATTTCCGGTTCATGGTCGGCCACCCGGTTGAGGATCAAATCCGTTTCCGGATAACTGTCCGGATCGCCAAGGCAGCGCATCCCGATGTACTGGGCCGTCCAATCGCCGATGCCGGGTATCGCTCTCAGCTGTTCCTTCACACCGGCCGGGTCCTGATGGGCGGTAAGCGACAGCGCTCCTTCAGCGACTTTTTCGGCGAGCAGCCGTATGGTCCGTTTCCTCACGTTGGTGACGGGCACACCTTCCAGATTCGACCGGGCCAGTACTGCCGCCTCCGGAAAGATAAAGACCTTTTTATCCTGCCACCGGCGTTCTTCTCCATAAGACTGAAGGAGATGCCGCATATTCCGCCGCGCCTGCTCCATCGAAACAACCTGCCCCAGGATAATGCCGACCGCCGTCTCCAGTCCGTTCCAGCATCCCGGCGCACGCACGCCCGGAGATTTCGCATCCAGCTTCTTTAATACGTGAACCGATTCAAATTGCGTTGAAACCAGGAGCGGATCGGCATCCAGATCAAACACCCTCCGGATATTCCGGATCAGGCCGTAGAGCTGTTCCTGATCGAAGCGGTCGAAGTAAGCAACGAGACGTGACCGCGCATCGTCGTTTTTGACAACCACCCTTCCCATCCCTTTGCTCACCGGGAAATAGCGGACATAGGCATCCGGTGTAATCTCTTCGATGTCGTCCGTTTGGTGGCGCATTAAATACGTCATTAAGGCCCGCCAGTTATACGGCGGCCGGTAGCTGAGGCTGATGCTCGTCACGGACGGCTCGCTAAGCGTCTCGGGTGTATGCCGGCGCAGCGCGAGCGGCGGCCGCGCAAACCGCGCCTTGAATGCAGCATTGAATCTTCTGAGCGATTGAAAGCCGGCCGAATAACAGATATCGGTTATGGGCAGCCGCGTCTCGACGATCATTTTGCGCGCCAGGTTCAATTTTTGTTCTTCGTGGAATTGCCGGGGGGTTTTGCCGATTTCACTCGCAAACAGGCGCCGCAGGTGCCGGGCGGTCACACCGAATTTCGCGGCGAATTCATCCTCCGACAGGCCGCTCAACCCTTCGTTGATGATGGCGCGCAGGGATCTTTGGACGATGGCGGACTTCCCGTACCAGGCGGGTGAAAGCGGCGCCGCCTCCGGGCGGCATCTCAGACACGGACGATATCCGGCCTTTTCGGCGGCGGGCGCCGAGGGGAAGAATTCAACATTTTCGATTTTCGGCCGGGCCGGACATATCGGCCGGCAATAGATGCCGGTGGTCTTGACGCCTACGAAGAACTTGCCGTCAAAGCGATAGTCACGCGCCAGCATGGCGTCATAATATTTTTTATGCTCAGGGGTCATGGGCCTTCATACCCGTTTATAAAGCCTTATGCCAGCCGTTTTCGGACATGGACGTCGTTAACCGGCCATGGGCAGCCGGCGGTGATGAATCACCCTTTCCGCCGCCTGCCGAAAACAAACGCATAGACGGTGAGATTGATGATGATCACCCCTCCCCCCAGGATGTATTGCACGGAGGGTGTGAGTCCGGCGGGATAAATCACCGGCACGATGTAGTGCACAATAAAATCACCGCCGTATGATTCGCCGCCGCTAAGCAGGCGCAGGTGATTCTCGAGCGGCGTGAGCGGGCAGATCCATCCGGCAAGCTCAATGAACGCTCCCCAGACGGCCGCGGGAACATGCAGCCAGGCCACGCGGGGCAGCCGCAGGACAAGAAATCCGCCGAAAACGACGAAAAGGATAAACGCGAAATGAATGATGACGACGGCATCGGCAAGGAGTGAATACACCAGCACCTCCGCTAAAAAGACGCGCCCGCATTCGTGCCGTAAGAGGGCTGCCGCCGGCCGGCACGTACTCCCGATCTTTGCCTCTAGAATTTCAGCCCCAGTCCCAGCTTAAACGCGTGATTTTCCAAACGCACGGCTGTATCACTGTTTTCAATCCATACGTTCTTTTTTCCGAAATCGTAATAAGCGTATTCGGCGCGGATCAGCAGATGTTCGCTTGCGGCGAATTCGATCCCGACCCCAGGTGTCCACCCCAGATACGTACCTGCACTTCCGTATTCCCGGCGTGTGGGTTCATAGGTCACATACGTGTCGGCGCCGGCGTATGTCCACCCGATCGTTACGTAAGGCAGAAAACGGCCCAGAGCAATACCGAGTCTGCCGTGCCCCGAACCGATCCAGTCAATCTCCGTATGGCAGGAATAACTCGGATTGGGACAGACCGATGAACTCGACAGGCGGCCGTAATTTGCGTCCACTTCAAAGCCGACGACGAGTTTCACGGGCGTCTGATAAAGATAGCCGATATAGAATCCGCCCATTCCGCCCTCCGTATTGTTTGTCAGGCGCAGAGGGACTTCCTCGGGTGCCCACTCGCTCGTTCCTCTCATGTAACTGCCCTGAAATCCGAAATAGAATCCCGTCCAGTTATAGGATGTCCGGGACCGGACCCCGCGACCGCTCTCGGCCGCCGCCTGCGCCGCGAACAGCAGAACGGTCATCAGAATGACCGCCCAAGAAAGTCTTCTCACCTTCCGATCCTCCTTACGAATGTTTTCTCGATGACAATGTAACGCTATTCAGGCCTCGTTTCAATGATAATTATCCCGACCGGCTTTTCGAAATCCTGTTTTTCATCGCCGGCGTTTTATGATACAAAATTCAAAATCAGACAGGTAAGAGGGTCGGCATGCTTAACTGGTTTGCAAAGCGGCGTCGCCGGAATATCGTCCGCACGCCTTTTCCCCCCGAATGGGGCGACATCATCCATCGCCACATGGCTCAATACAGTCTGCTCACCTCTGATGAACGCGCCCGGCTGCATTCGCTTATTCAGATCTTCATTGCCGAAAAGTCCTGGGAGGGCTGCGGAGGCCTCGTCCTCACGGATGAAATACGCGTGACGGTCGCCGCCGGGGCCTGCCTGCTCCTATTGAATCTGGCCCACAACTATCACGAGAATGTGGAAACCATCATCATCTATCCGTCCGATCTTGTTTTGCCCGAACGCAAGCTCGGCTTTTTCGAAACGGCGCTGGCCCCCCTGGAACCCGACGGCCCCGTTTCCGGCCAGGCGTTTGAACAGGGACCGCTCATCTTTTCCTGGGACGCCATCCAGGACGGCATCCGTCATGCAGGTTCGGGCTATAATGTCATCTATCACGAATTCGCCCACAAGCTCGATATGCTGTCCGGCGCGGCCGACGGCATCCCCCGCCTGCGCGACCGCGCCGAATACCGCGACTGGGCCAGGACGTGTGCGCGCGAATTCCGGCGGCTGCTCCGGGACGTGGAAAAAGGGAAGCGCACCTTCCTGGACGAATATGGCGCCACGGACGAAGCGGAATTTTTTGCCGTGGCGACGGAGCATTTTTTTGATCAACCGCTTCGCTTAATCAAAGCCGCGCCGGAGCTTTACCGTGTATTGAAACAATTCTATCGGCAGGACCCGGCCGGACGGATCAGGGATCATTTCATTCATGGAGACGGGGACGGGAGCCGCGGCGAAGAGGCCTAGCCGCGGATCAGCGGTTGATGCGGTGAGAAGCCCCCTCCGCCCGCTGAAGGGTCCGGCACATTGAAAAGGATCATACGATGAACATCAAAGAAAAGGGGATTATCCTCATCTGCACCGTGGCCACGGGAAGCAGAAAAATCCGGATGATCCTCACGCCCGTCGTCGGGCTGTCCTATTTCCTGTTTTCAACGGTGTTGGTGATCGTCTCTTTATGGATCGACCACTGGTTTCATCTGCCCCCGCTCCCCGGTGCGCCCGTCAACATCTGGTTGTCCGTCCTCTTCGCCGGCACCGGCCTCACGCTGGCGTTGTGGTGCCTGTACAACTTTCTCAAGGCGAAAGGCACTCCTGTTCCGTTCAATCCGCCGCCGGTCCTCATGACGACCGGCCCCTACGCGTATATCCGCAATCCCATGCTGAGCGGAGTGTTTCTGCTGCTGTTCGGGCTGGGCTTTCTGTTTCAGTCCGTCACGCTTCTTTTCGTTTTTACGCCGCTCTTCATATTGATCAATGTGCTTGAACTCAAGGCGATAGAAGAGCCGGAACTGGCCATGAGGCTGGGTCCGGCCTATCTCGTGTATAAAGAAAGGACGCCGATGTTCTTCCCTGGATTAAAAGGAAAGGCCTCTCATGATTGACTACATCAAAAGACATGAACGTTATGTTGCCGGGCTTTTGGAAACAAACCCCGGCCCGGACGCGCTTCGCGAACTTCTGGCTTACCATGACAAGCAGATCTCCTGGATGCAGCAGGAACGGCTGGCCCATCTCATCACCATGATGTTCGTCTGCCTGTTTTTTCTCCTGGCTCTGGGCTACACGCTGATCCGTCCCGCACTCCCCGGCATCCTGCTTGCGGCGCTGCTTCTCGCGCTTTCGGCCGGCTATCTGCTCCATTATTACCGGCTCGAAAACAGCGTCCAGCGCTGGTATGCGCTATCGGACCGAATCCGGAAGAGACTGCTCAAATTGGACTGAGAAAACCGAAAGGCTGCATCATCCTCGCATCCTTCTCCCGGGAGCACAGGCACGGAGGAGTAAATCAGGGCGCCTGTACGGTCTTCTTTAAGTTTCTGCCTCTCCAGATCATATAGATGGCCGGATAAATGATCAGTTCCAGAATCGTGGAGGTAATCACACCGCCCACCATGGGTGCGGCAATGCGCTTCATGACATCGGCGCCCGTTCCGTGACTGAACATGATCGGGACAAGCCCCGCGAGGATAACGCTCACCGTCATGATCTTGGGACGAATGCGTTTGACGGCGCCGAACATAATCGCATCTTTCAAATCGTCTTTTGTTTTCAACAAACCGTCTTTCTTCCACTTCTCATAGGCCAGATCAAGATACAGGAGCATGACCACGCCGGTCTCCGCATCAAGACCGGCAAGCGCGATGATCCCCACCCAGACGGCAATGCTCATGTTGTAGTTGAGTATGTACAGCAGCCAGAAGGAGCCGACCAGGGAAAAAGGAACGGCAAGAAGGACAATCACTGTTTTGACCGTCGATCTCGTGTTCAGGTAAATGAGAACGAAGATGAGAAAAAGTGTTAAAGGGATGACCATCTTCAAGCGCTCATGGGTCTTGATCAGATTTTCATACTCTCCGCTCCAGGTAAGCCGGTATCCTTCCGGGATCTTCAACGTCGATACTTTTTTCTTGGCCTCCTCCACATACCCGCCCATATCGCGTCCGGTGATATCAATGAAGACATAAGCGGTCAGGAGTCCTTCTTCACTTTTGATCGCCGTGGGACCCTTGACGATCTTGAAATCCGCCACTTCACCCAGGGGAATCTGCGTCACCGGCTGCAGGACAGACATGCCACCCGGACCGGCAGGCAGTGCGGCGGCAGCGGGATTGGTCATCATAACCGGTACAAGAATCCGCTTCATTTGTTCCACGTCGTTGCGCAAATCCCGGGGATAGCGGATGTTGACGGGATAGCGCGCCCGTCCTTCGACCGTAACAGTCAAATTCATACCTCCGATGGCGGTCTGGACGATCTCGCCGACATCGTCGACCGTCAGGCCGTACCGTGCCGCCGCATCCCGTTTGATTTCGATATCGAGGAAGTAGCCGGTCGTCACGCGCTCCGCATAAACGCTCCTTGTCCCGGGCACATCCTTTAAATGATGCTCCAGTGCCAGCCCGATTTTTTCGATTTCCTCCAGATTCGGCCCGAGGATTTTTATCCCGACGGGCGTGCGGATGCCGGTCGCCAGCATGTCGATGCGCGCCTTGATGGGCATCGTAAAGGAATTGGCAACGCCGGGAATCGTGAGCGCGTCATTCATTTCATCCTTCAGTTTTTCCGTGGTCATGCCGGGACGCCACTGATCTTCCGGTTTCAGATTAATGACCGTCTCGAACATCTCCAGCGGCGCGGGATCGGTCGCGGTCTCGGCCCGACCTGCCTTGCCGAAGACCTGGGCGACCTCGGGGATTTTTTTCAAAATGCTGTCCTGAAGCTGGAGGAGTGTCCCGACTTCCGACACGGACGCCCCGGGCACCGTGACAGGCATATAAAATAAAGTCCCTTCGTACAGGGGCGGCATAAACTCCGAACCCAGTTTCAGAAAAGGGTACACCGTGGCGGCCATGATGATCAGGGCGAAAATGATGACTGTTTTCCGGAAACGAATAGCAAAGCGGGCGACGGGTTCATAAACCGTATGCAGGACGAAACTGACGGGATTCTTCTCCTCGGAGCGAATCTTGCCCCGGATGAACAGCGTCATCAGCACGGGTGTCAGAGTGACGGCCAGGAAAGACGAAAAAAGCATGGCAAATGTCTTCGTATAAGCCAACGGCTTGAAGAGCCGCCCGGCCTGCGCCTGCAGGGTGAACACGGGGAGGAACGCCACGGTAATGACGAGGAGCGAAAAGAAAAGAGACGGGCCGACTTCCCTGGCCGCTTCAATAATAACATCCGTCCGGTTCCCCGGTTTCCCCTGATGCTCCCATTCTTCGAGCTTCTTGTGGGCATTTTCCACCATGATGATGGCGGCATCCACCATGGCGCCGATGGCGATGGCGATACCCGAGAGGCTCATAACGTTGGAGGTGACGCCCAGATAATACATGCTGATAAAAGCCATCAGAATAGCGATGGGCAGCGTGAAGATGACCACCAGGGCGCTCGGCAGGTGAAACAGGAAGACCAGGCAGACCACGCTCACCGCAATGATCAGCTTGATAATCTCTTCCTTGAGGGTGGACATGGATCGCATAATGAGATCCGAACGGTCATAGGTGGTGACGATTTTAACGCCCTGGGGAAGACTGGGCGCAATGTCCCTGCTGATCTTTTCTTTAACCCGCTCGATCACATTTAAAACATTTTCACCGGACCGGACAATCACAATCCCGCCGGCCACTTCACCACGGCCATCCAGATCCGCAAGCCCTCTGCGGATTTCCGGCCCCAGCTGGACACGCGCTACATCCTTCAAATAGATGGGCGTTCCGCCGGAACCCGCGCCCACGGCGATATTTTCCAGGTCTTGAAGACCCCTCACATATCCCCGTCCGCGGATCATGTATTCGACACCGGATAGTTCCAGAACGCGCCCTTCCACGTCCCGATTGCTTTTTTTGACGGCCTCCATGACCTTCGTTATGGGAATGTTATAAGCGCTGAGCCGGTTCGGATCGATCGTGATCTGGTACTGCTTGACAAAACCGCCGATGCTGGCCACCTGGGAAACGCCGGGTACGCTTTCCAGGCCGAGCTTGATGAGATAGTCCTGAATGCTGCGCAGTTCGGAGAGGTCATGCCCCCCGGTTTCGTCGATGACGGCATAAGAAAAGCCCCACCCCAAGCTGGTGGCGTCGGGCCCTAAGACCGGGTTGACATCGGTAGGTATTTTATTCTTGACGGCCTGAAGGTATTCCAGAATACGGCTTCTGGCCCAATAGATATCCGTTCCCTCCTCAAAAATGACATAGATAAAGGAACTCCCCAAGAATGAGAAGCCGCGTACGGCCTGAACTTTCGGCGCGGCGAGCAAGGTGGAGGTAATCGGATAGGTAATCTGATCTTCCACCAGATCAGGGCTGCGTCCCGTCCATTCCGTGTAAATGATCACCTGCGTATCACTGAGGTCCGGAAGGGCATCGAGAGGCGTATTCTTCAAAGCCCAAATCCCCCAGATAATGGCCAGGGCCATCATCAGAAATACGGCGAATTTATTACGGGCGCTAAATTCGATTATTTTGGCGATCATAGAAAGACCTTTTTATTTTATTTAGGGTTAGGCAGCGGTTTGATCCCTTTAAGCTGGGCCTCGGAATCGATCAGGAAATTAGCCGACGAGGCCACTTTTTCACCCGCCTTCAGACCGCGAAGAACTTCTACAGCGCCGTCGGCTTTAAGGCCTGTCCGGATTTCGCGGGGTTCAAAGAAACCATTCCCCCGGTCTACGTAGACCACCTGGCCCCTGCCCGTATCGATAACGGCGGAATCGGGAATCATGAGCTTGTTGCCCATGTCGATCCGGATGACCACATTGGTAAACATCTGGGGCTTCAACCGGCCGCCTGGATTCGGGAGAATCAGACGTACTTTGGCTGTTCGCGTTTCCGCGGAAAAGACCGGATAGATATAATCAATGCGGGACGTCCATTCCCGGCCGGGAAGATAGCTGAGATTGATCTTTACCGGCTGGCCTATGCGTATGGCTGACAGTTCATACTCATAGATATCCGCCACGATCCAGACGGAGGACAAGTCGGCCACGTCGAAAAGTTTTTCCCCCGGCATAACTTTCATCCCCTGAATGGCCATCTTTTGCGTGATATAACCACTCACGGGGCTAAAGAGAGTGAGGGTGCGAACGGGTTGACCCGTCTCCTCGATTTTTTTGATCTGCGCCTCGGAGATGTCCCACAGTCTGAGCCGCTGTCTTGCCGCCTCCAGCGTCACCGTCGCATCCTTATCCAGCATCTGTTTCATGACGGACACCGGCTCCTGCACTTCCCCGGCGTCATGACGATGGCTTTCGTGCGTCTCCGAAAGTGCTTGCTTTCTCGCCCATTTTTTCGTGTTGATGAATTCCTGCTGTGTGGCCAGAAGTTCCGGGCTGTATATCTCCACCAGCGGCTCACCTTTCTTTACGTAACGCCCTGTGTAATCCACGTAAAGCTTCTCAATCCAGCCTTCAATTTTTGCATTGACTGTGGCCTGTCGCCGCTCATCGATTTCAATGCGACCCACCGTCCGAATGGTCTTCTGAATCGGTTTGACGGCCACTTTGACGGTCTTGACGCCGATGCGCTGTTGCAGGTCCTGCGTTATTTCAACCTGCGGGGCCTCCTGCACCTCGGGTGCGGCTTGCTGCCCCGGAGACGACGCCTTGGTTTGAGGTGCGGCGGCTTTGGGTTTCTCGACGGCGGCCGGCGCCGGCGGCGCTCCATGCCCCGCGTGTCCCTGGGCCTGGAGCGTCAAGGGAACCAAAGGAAGGATGATGATAACGATCATGGCCATAAGCTTCATTTCTTTTCACCTCCCGGCATTGTATCCAGTCCTGCCGTAATGGCATGGATTCGGGCAACGGCCTTTTCTCTCTCGGTAAACTGCGTCCAGTATTGCGTTTCATATTCCAGCAGCGTCTTCAGTCTGGAAAGGACTACAATGGCCTCCGTCCTTCCGGTGGCGTATCCGGAAAGAGCCAGATCCACATCCTGGGCATTCTTGGGAATCAAACCATTTTTGTAAAGGTCCATCAGCGTATCAGCTGATTTGATCATGGAGACATTGTCCCGGATGGCCGCCGTGATCATGAGTTTGGCCGCTTCGAGCTCCTGCTTTGCCTGCGCGTGGCCGGCCTTGGCTTCTGAAAGAGCCGGCGCCTGCTTCATAAAAAAATAGATCGGGATATTAATGGTCGATGTCAGACTCCACATGTCCATGAAGTCCCCGGACCGTTTGTAATAACCGGCATTGATGCTGTAGTCCGGAAAAAATTCCTTCTTCGCCATCCTGACCTTCGTTTCAGCCGCTTCAATCATCTTGATGCGCGATTTGATCTCCGGTGAATGAGTGACAGCCATTTCCACGGTATCATCCGCTTTATAGGGAAAGGGTTGAGGAGGCAATAAACCGGGCCTTCCCAATGCCGTACCCCCGTCTCTGCCGATCGTTGCTTTAAGCATGGCGTCCAGAGACGTGATCTTCTGCCTGAACATGGCTTCTTTCTCCAGAAGCATGTATTTTTCCGTTTGGGCCATCAGCACTTCCTGCTGCATGCCCTTGCCGGTGCTGTAACGGGCGAGGGCCAGGTCTTCAACGCGGGCAAAGAGAACCTGCCGCTCGCGCAGAAGATCGATATTTTTATAGGCCAGAAAGAGCTCCCAATAAAGCTCCCGGACACGGGAGACCGTCCTGAGTTTAACAAGTTCGAGCATGGCCTCCCGGCTCTCAGCATCCAGCCTGGCCATATGCCCTTTCAAGCCGCGCTTGCCGGGAAAGAGAAATTGCTGCGAGAGCCCGAACATCCATTGTGCGCCCTGCTCCTCACCCAGGGTATATCGGCTGAAGCCCTCGTTCTGGTAGCCAAACATCACCATGGGGTCCGGCAGACTTTTCGCTTGAGGAATACGCTGCCTTGCCCCTTCGATTCCGGACCCGAAAGCCTGAATCTCCGGATTGTTCCGCAAGGCCTCATCGACGAGATCCGCAAGCTTCAGATCCTGGGCAAAGGCGGACCCGGCAAGCAACAGCGCGCCGAGCACCAGACACAGCTTTGACAGATTACGTAATGTCCACATTGAAGTTCCCCGATTGTACCCTTTCATTTTGGATAATTTTTTCCCGGCGGTCCACGGCCGGGACGCGTAGAAGTCGACGGCCAGGCCGGCATCCGTTCCCTTTAATTTATGTACTCCGGAATGGTTAGCAATCATTAGAAATATTTTTTCCCATAAAAAGGCGATGTTTCCCGGATGAACGAAAAAAGCCCCTTGTCCGGCCGGACAAGGGGCTTCAATGGATAACCTAACAGCCTAAAGGACTACAGCCGAATAGCCTGCTTTTCTTACATGCCCATTCCGGGATATCCTCCTCCGGGAGGCATACCGGGCATTCCGCCGCCGGCGCCCTTCTCTTCGGGCTTGTCGGCGATCATGCACTGGGTGGTCAGAAGCAGCGCGGCAACCGAGGCTGCGTTCTGCAGAGCAAAACGGGTCACCTTGGTGGGATCGATGACACCGGCCGCGATCATGTCTTCATACACGTCGGTGCGGGCGTTGAAACCAAACGGCCCCTTCTTCTCTTTGACTTTTTCCACGACGATGCTGCCTTCGAGGCCGGCGTTGCAGGCGATCATCTTGATCGGCTCTTCAATCGCCTTTTTCACGATGTTGACGCCGATCTGCTCGTCGCCTTCCAGCGCCAGTTTGACCAATGCCGGCAGGGTGCGCAGATAAGCAACTCCGCCGCCGGGAACGATGCCTTCTTCAACGGCGGCGCGGGTGGCATGCAGGGCATCTTCCACGCGGGCTTTCTTTTCCTTCATTTCTGTCTCGGTCGCGGCGCCGACTTTAATGACGGCGACACCACCGACCAGTTTGGCCAGTCTTTCCTGCAGTTTTTCGCGATCGTAGTCCGAGGTGGTTTCTTCAATCTGAGCACGGATCTGTTTGACGCGGGCTTCGAGATCGGCACGCTTGCCGGCGCCGTCGATAATGGTGGTGTTGTCTTTATCGATGGTGATCTTCTTGGCGCGTCCGAGATCTTCGAGTTTCACGTTTTCCAGCTTGTAGCCCATGTCTTCGGAGATCATCTTGCCGCCCGTGAGGATGGCGATGTCTTCGAGCATGGCCTTGCGGCGGTCGCCGAAGCCCGGGGCCTTGACGGCGGCTACATGCAGGGTGCCGCGGATCTTGTTGACCACCAGGGTGGCCAGCGCTTCGCCTTCGATGTCTTCGGCGATGATGAGCAGGGGTTTGCCCATTTTGGCAATTTGTTCCAGAATCGGCAGCAGGTCTTTCATGCCGCTGATTTTCTTTTCATAGATCAGGATTAAAACATCATCCAGGGCGACCAGCATCTTGTCGGCGTTGGTGACGAAGTAGGGAGAAAGATAACCGCGGTCAAACTGCATCCCTTCGACGATCTCCAGTTCGGTCTCGAGGCCTTTGGCTTCTTCGACGGTGATAACGCCTTCCTTGCCGACTTTGTCCATGGCGCCGGCGATGATGTTGCCGATGGTTTCATCGTTATTGGCGGAAATGGTGCCGACCTGGGCGATTTCTTTTTGGTCTTTGGTGGGTTTGCTCATCTTGCTGAGCTCTTTGACGACGGTATCAACGGCCTTGTCGATGCCGCGCTTGATGTCCATGGGGTTGGAACCCGCCGCAACAGCTTTGACGCCTTCACGGTAAAGCGCCTGGGCCAGAATGGTGGCCGTGGTCGTGCCGTCGCCGGCGACGTCGCTCGTCTTGCTCGCGACTTCCTTCACCATCTGCGCGCCCATGTTTTCAAATTTATCTTCCAGTTCGATTTCTTTGGCGACGGTTACGCCGTCCTTCGTCACGGTGGGTGAACCAAAACTCTTGTCAATAATAACGTTGCGGCCTTTCGGACCGAGGGTTACTTTCACGGCATCGGCGAGGGTGTTGACGCCCTTCAAAACCGACTTTCTTGCTTCTTCATCGTAAAGAAGTATTTTTGCTCCCATTGTATGTTTTCCTCCTTAATATTTTCTTATTTTTCAATAACGCCCAGAATGTCGTCTTCCCTCATGATCAGGTATTCTTCACCATCGATCTTCACTTCGGTGCCGCCATATTTGCTGAAAAGGACTTTGTCGCCCACTTTAACATCCAGGGCGATCAATTTTCCTTCTTCCGTCTTTTTGCCCTTGCCCACTGCAACTACTTTGCCTTCAATGGGTTTTTCCTTGGCCGAGTCGGGGATGATAATGCCCCCCTTGGTCTTTGTTTCTTCTTCCAAACGTTTTACAATGATGCGATCCTGTAAAGGTCTGATATTCATGTTTTTTATTCTCCTTTCTTCCTTTTTATAATTTCACTTTATGAGTGCTGCCTTCAAGCCGCGCTATCTTATGCATTATTTGAGTCATGTCAAGGTTTTTGAACAATTTTTTAAAGAGCTTTCGTAAAAGAGCATCAGAAAAGATTCTCCAGCAATTCGGCAATGGAATTGATTGAAAAAATTTCCGTTTTGGCCATTTTGGAAAGCGACGGCATATTGGACTTCGGGACGATACAGCGATTGAATCCCAGCCGGGCCGCCTCTTTCACCCGGGTCTCCACCTGAGAGACGGCCCGCACCTCCCCGGCCAGCCCCACCTCTCCCAGGACGATGGTCCGGGCATCCACGGGCCGGTCCAGAAAGCTCGAAGCCATCGCGGCGACGATCCCCAGGTCCACGGCCGGCTCTTCCACCCGAACACCGCCGGCCACATTGATGAAGATGTCGGATCCCCCCAGATGCAGGCCGCAAATTTTGTCCAGAACGGCCACCAAAAGCGATACCCGGTTGTGATCAACGCCGATCGCCGTCCGCCTCGGCATTCCCAAATTGGAAGCGCTGGCCAGCGCCTGAATTTCGACCAGAATCGGACGGGTGCCTTCCAGGCTCGGAACGACGACGGACCCGGCGGCATTTTGCGGCCGCTCCGCCAGAAAGAAGGCCGACGGGTTCTCCACCTCTTTCAACCCTCGATCCTGCATCTCAAAGACGCCGATTTCATTGGTCGGACCAAAGCGGTTTTTAATGCTGCGAATGATCCGGTAGGCGTGTCCGGAATCCCCCTCAAAATATAAAACCGTATCGACCATGTGCTCCAAAACCTTGGGGCCGGCAATCGATCCGTCTTTGGTCACGTGTCCGATGAGGAAAACGGGAATTCCGTTTTTTTTCGCCGACAGGATCATCCGTGAGGAGGCTTCGCGCACCTGCCCCACGCTTCCGGGCGCGGACATTAAATCACCGGAATAGACCGTCTGGATCGAGTCGATTACCACGATGGCCGGGGCCAGCTTTTTTACCTGCTCCAGAATTTTTTCGAGGGATACTTCGATCAGCACGAGCAAATCGCGCGCCCCGGCACCGATCCGGTTCGCACGCAGCTTGATCTGGCTGGCCGACTCTTCGCCGGAGACATAGAGCACTTTCCGTCCGCTTTGCGCCAGATTCTTCATGACCTGAAGCATCAGCGTGGATTTGCCGATGCCCGGGTCGCCGCCGATCAGGACGGCCGACCCGCCAACAATGCCTCCGCCCAGCACCCGGTCGATTTCGGCGATACCGGTGAGCGTCCGCTCTCCTTCCC
>SBEK01000285.1 GCA_009668925.1 Deltaproteobacteria bacterium | reverse complement strand
CTTCAGGCCTGGCTTACCTCCTCTCTGGCCCGCTCCGCGTCCTGTTATCTGATCTTTGTTGGAGAGAACGACTCCGGCGAATACGGACGGGATTTACTTAAGGTGATACGCCGCAGCCGCGCGTCGGAAAATATCCGCATCTCGGGCTGGGTGGACCGGAAGGACTTCCGCCGCTATCTTGCCGCCGCCGATATGGGTGTCCAGCTGCGCACGCTTTCCCGAGGGGAAATGTCCGCGGCGGTGCTTGATTGTATGAACTACGGCCTGGCCACCCTGGTCAATGCCAACGGCAGCATAGCCGATCTTCAAGATGACGCCGTATGGAAACTGCCTGATGCGTTCACCGACGGTGAGCTGGTCCACGCGTTGGAAACCATCCGGCAGAAAGAAGATCTGCGGCTGCGGATGGGAAGAACAGCCAGAGAAATCATCCTCCGCGATCACCATCCGCGGGTGTGCGCCGAACAGTACCGGACGGCAATTGAGCGTTTCTACCGGTCGGCGGAGTCGGGTTTGCCGGCCTTGCCCGGCGCCATCGCCGGCATTCACCATCTGACGCTCAGGGATACCGATTTAATCGGGTTGGCCGAGGCCATCGCGCAAAACTTTCCGCTGCGCAACAGACAAAAGCAACTTCTGGTGGATGTTTCCGAATTGGTCGAGCGCGACGCCGGGAGCGGCATTCAGCGCGTCGTCCGCAACGTCCTTTGGGAATGGCTGAATAACCCGCCGGCGGGGTACCGGGTCGAACCCGTGTATGCAGCGGGGGATCGGGAGTATCGCTATGCGCGGCGTTTCACTTCAGGTTTTTTGAACTGTCCGGATCATGTGTTGCCCGATGAACTTGTAGAATATGCGCCGGGGGATGTCTTCTTCGCCCTGGATTTGGAGCCGCAGAAACAAGTCGCCCATCGCTCATTCTATCAAGAGCTTCGCGGCGCGGGTGTGCCGGTGATCTTCGCCGTATATGACCTGTTATGCGTTCAGATGCCCTCGCATTTTTCGCCTGGTGCAGGCGAAAATTTCTCACGCTGGCTCGACGTTGTTGCCCAAGGCGATGGGGCGATTTGCATTTCGAAGGCCGTTGCCGATGAGCTGGCTTGCTGGGTAGAGAAGAATGGCCCGGACCGCCTGCGCCCCTTTACAATAGACTGGTTCCATCTCGGCGCCGATATGGGGAATTCATTGCCGACTAAGGGAGTGCCGTCCAACGCCTCGGACGTCCTGGAACGCCTGCGCAGTCTCACCAGTTTCCTCATGGTCGGGACCCTGGAACCGCGAAAGGGCCACATTCAGGTGCTGGATGCTTTGGAAAAGCTCTGGCGGGTCGGGCTTAGCGTCAACCTGGTCCTGGTCGGCAAACAGGGCTGGATGATCGATGAACTTGCCGGCCGTCTGCGTGCCCATCCCCAACTGAACAAACGCTTGTTCTGGCTCGAAGGCGCCAGCGCCGAATATCTGGTAAAGGTTTACGCCGCCGTCACCTGCCTGATTGCCGCCTCCTTTGGCGAAGGGTTCGGCCTTCCGCTGATCGAAGCCGCCCAGCACAAACTGCCCATCATCGCCCGCGATATTCCCGTATTCCGCGAAGTGGCGGGTGATCATGCGTTTTATTTCCGGGGAAGCGAGCCGGATGCTTTTGCTGACGAAATTCTTGCGTGGCTTGCGCTTTACAAAGAAGGGAATCACCCGAAATCCGGCGGTATGCCCTGGCTGACCTGGAAACAGAGCGCGAAGAAGCTGATGGATAAAATTCTCAAGGATCGGCGGTACGATACTCATCATGATCATTGGCGTTGACGCACGGCCGCTTTCCACTGCGCAATTAACGGGAATCGGCGTCTATTTGAATAATCTGCTGCAGGCTCTTCAGGAGCTGGATCAAAAGAATCATTACTACCTCATTTCCAACACGGCTATTCGTTTCGACGTGGCCAATCCGCGATGGAAGAAAATCGAGGGCCGGTGGCCGCAAAGAATGATCAGTACGTTGTGGATGCAGTGCTGCATTCCGCACATTGCCTCCCGGGTGAAGCTGGATCTTTTTTGGGGGCCGCGCCATCAATTGCCTCTCTTCATGTCCAAAAACATCAAAACGGTTTTGACGATTCATGACATTGTCCACGTTTTATTTCCCCGGACCATGCGTTTGC
>SBEK01000096.1 GCA_009668925.1 Deltaproteobacteria bacterium | reverse complement strand
TCGCTACCTGGATTGGACCCGGGCAGTCGCTCCGGGTGTGGAAGCGTTTGCCGCGGCGGCCGTTGTTCATTGTCGCTACGTCTATTTTTATCCGCTCTACCGCTATCAGAGCGGCGCCTCCAACGCTGTTTCCGGTAATATCCTGGTTCGGATCTCCTTCGACCATTTAGACGATCCGTCAAACCATTTTGAGTACTGGAGCGGCGACGGCGCCTGGCAAAAGACGCTGGACCCGCGCACTGTGAAAGTGTTGTTTTCCGCGGGCGTTTCCGAGCTGAGCGTTCGCTATCATCCGCGAAATCAGGAGTGGCTGGCGGTATATTTAACCCCGGCCGACAAGGGCGACCGGCTTTTCTATCAGACGGCCCCCAGTCCGGAAGGACCCTGGAGCAAGCCTTCGACACTTCTCGAACCCATCGCCGAAGTTGATCCCCGAAGTCCACTTTATGATCCGCATACCTTTTGCTATGCCGGCAAAGAGCACCGTCAATTTGCGTCAGGCGGAAACCTGGTCGTCACCTACGTCTGCAACTCCGCAGACGATGGGACCAACCCCGCAAGCTTTCTGCGCCGGAATCTTTTTCTGTATCGACCGGTGGTAAAGATCATCAAACGCTGACGGCCCTGCCCGCGGATATTTGCCGTTTATCCGCAGGAGAAGCCGACGCGATCCTGTTCCCCGGCAACGGGGAGATTCACGCCGGACTAGCAAAATGTTTGAGGGAGAGAACGAGTGGCCTTATCTCGTCGAACAGACTTGCGCCGGTCTGAACCTGCGAGCTGATCGCCAGACCGGCCAAGCTTACAGCTATTTCAGCGTCCGCCCGAGGACATCAGACAACGGTAAGCTGCATATAGGCGACCGAGAACCGGCCGCTTTCGGGAATGTAGCACAGCAGGGTGTCCCCTTCTTTCAGCCTTCCGGAATGGAACAGCTCTTCCATGATGACATAAATGGAAGCCGAACCGGTGTTGCCTTTGGTGGCCAGGTTGGTAAACCATTTCTCATAGGGGACGGGAAAACCGATCGCGACCATCGCGTCATGAACCTTGTCCCGGAAGAATTCCGATGAATAATGCGGCAGAAACCACTCGACGTCGGATGCTTTGAGCCGGCGCCGCGCGACGGCCCGGGCCAGACCCTCGTTGACGGTGAGCCGGATCACGTGCTCGCCCAGCAGTTCGGTATCCTGCTTGAGCGCAAAGAAATTTTTCTCGAGCGCTTCGGTAAGCGAAGACAGTTGACGCCAGCCCGTAACCGAGCCGTCTTCATTTTTGTGGCCGCCCGCGTACATGCAGGTGTCCATCTGCCCGGCGTAAGAAACGTGCTCGATCCAGTCGAGCCGAAGCGATAGGCGGCCTTCGTTTTTCGCGGGCGACAGGAAAACGGCGCCGGCGGCGTCCGAAAGCATCCAGCGCAGAAAATCCGAGTCGAATGTCAGAATCGGATGATTCTTGAAATCGGGATCGCCTTCCAGGTGTTCAAAAAAATTCGACCGCAAAAGAGACGACGCCAGCTCCGAGCCCGTCGCCACGGCATTGGCGGACAAACCCAGCGCAACATTGGCGTAAGCGGCTTTGAGGGATGAAATGCCGCACAGGCAGATGCCGGACGTGCTGATCACTTCGCAGGGCCCAATGGCCAGCTCCCCCGCCACCATGAGCCCGTGCCCCGGGGCGATCAGATCGGCCATGGAAGTGCCGCAGCACAGGCACTGAATGTCGTTTGTCGAAAAGCCGGCGTAGGGCTTCAGCCGGCGGACGGCCTCGGCCGTCAACTGCGCATTCGTATAGTTGAGTTCGCCGGTTTTCCGGTCAATGGCGTAATAGCGCGTTTGAATGCCGTTGCTCTTGAGGACCCGCGATTTCACACGGGACCGGGTGTCGTGGATTTTCCCCAGGACCTCCTCGATGTCTTCGTTGCTGACGGGATCATTCGGTAAGAAAGCGGCAATGTCATTAATGTATACGTCCATGGAACTCCTTCGCTTATTGCGGTTGATGCGGTTTTTCATGCAGCCGTTTGACGAGCTCGGCGTAGGTTTTGTAGAATAATGCTTCGGGCATTTGGGTCTTCGTCACGGCATTGGTAAACGTATAATAATCCAGATCGAAAATAACAATATCTTTTTTCATCTCGGCGTAGAGGGGCGTCCCGGGCATCGGCGTGAGAACGGAAAGAACGGGAACCTCAATTTTCCGGTTCCGGATGAATGCTTCCAGCGCTTCAAAATCCTTCTCGGTGTCATTGGGCGATGCGATAAAGTCGCCCACGATCACAATGCCCAGTTCGTGCAGAATTTCAATCGCCTCGAGAATCACCCTGCCGCGGTATTTCTTGTTGTAAGCCCGGAGGCGTTCATCCTGCACATCTTCAAAGCCGACCACGGCCGCATAGAGGCCGGCTTCCTTCCACCTTTTGAGCAGATCCGGATGCCTGACGATCGTATCGGCGCGGACATCGGCGAAGAATTTTTTGCGGATGCCGGCCTTCAGGATTTTTTCGCACAGGTCGGCCGCCTGCCGCGCATTGCCGAAGGTATTGGCGTCCACCATCCGGATAAACGGAATATCGCCCAGCAGTGAGATATCGCGCAGTACGGCGTCGGCGCCGTGCGTCAGATATTTTCCGCCGGTCATTCCCGGAATCGTGCAGAACGAGCAGGCATGGGTGCACCCGTACGCCGTGATGACAAAACCCATGGCCAGTCCCAGCTGCTCCAGATGGTACTGGCTGCGGTATTTCGCGACCAGATCGTACCGGGGAGCGACATCCTCCATCAAATCAGCCCTGCCGAACCGCCGCGGCAAAAAGGATAAGCGCTTTCCGGGCGACGTGCGGGCGACGCCGGCAATGTTGACCGGCGCCTCGGTCCGCGAAAGACAATCGATCAACTGGGCAAAACTTTTTTTGCCCAGTCCGACAACGATATAATCAAATTCGGCGCGGTTGAAATCGTCCGGGTTATACGTCGCATGGTTGCCGCCGACCACGATGATCGAAGACTTTTTTCTTTTTTTGATGGCAGCGGCATAGCGAATCACCGTATTGGCTTCGCAGGTCAAGGCCGTAAAACCGACGACATCGGGGTCAAAATCGTCGAAGGCGGCAAAGAAGGCGTCCTGGGCCTCGCACTTCCCGTCAAAAATTCGCACATCATGGCCGTGAAGCGGTCCGGCCAGCACCTCCAGATTGAACGGCTCACCCTTGAACAACTGCTTGAGAGACGTAATGCCGTATTGTTCCTCGGGGATGCTGCGGCCGCAATTGGGAGGGTTCGTAAGCAGGATTTTCATTTTTTGCTTCTTTGGCATACGGGGAGTTGCAACCTCGTCGATGGAGACCTGAAAAAAAAGCCCTCTTTTTAAGGAGGGCCTATGTAAATGGTGGGTCAGGGCAGAATTGAACTGCCGACACTCGGATTTTCAGTCCGATGCTCTACCGACTGAGCTACCGACCCGCCGTATTGATCTCACCTGCAAAAAGGCTCGAAACGTCTATAAAATCTGATTTCTTTTGTCAAGGTATTTTTTGGCCGTCCGCTTGCGTCGTTTCTTGTGGAGAAGGCGCTTGCGGCTTTTGGGCCTCCCGCAAAGAAGCATCGGTATTTGTTCCTGAAACGTGCACAGACCCGGGCGCCTGAGCCGCATCATCCGGAATGGAAATTCCGGCGGTATTTTCGTCGGTCTCACGGATGATGACCACCGTGCCGGCAATCTTGTCATGCCAGGCCTGCTTCCTTTTGTCGAAAGCCGCCCAGATGTAACCCAGGGGGATCGTAAACAATAAACTCGAAACCAGATACCCCACGGATCTCAGGAAGGCGACGCCGAAAGAAATCGGCCGGCCGTCGACCGATACGACCTGCAGCCCCAGCAGCTTCTTGCCGGGTGTTCGGCCGCCGAGCCCCTGAAAATAGGTAAAGTAAGCAATAAAGAGCAGCGTATAGAATCCCGCGATGGCGATTCCGATCGAGCCCAGATATTGAGGATCGTTCATTTGGCTTATCCAGACCGACGGCTTACCGGACATCGCGCCGGTAAAGAAGGCGATGCCTGAAATCACGGCCAGAATAATGAAGACAACACTCACGATGAAGCCGTCGATCGTATAGGCGACAAAGCGCCGCCAGAAACCTGCAAACTTGTAAGTCGTCATGTTTCTCCCCCTTTTGCACTTTCGCTGAATATCCCCTTTTCATACTGGATGATCGAGATAATCGCCGCCGCCGCTGTTTCCACTTTCAGAATCCGTCTGCCGAGACTGACGGACGCAAATCCGGCGGCTTCGGCCCGGGCGACTTCCTCCCGGGACAAACCGCCTTCCGGTCCGACGATAATGAAATAATGCCGCACCCGGGAAAAACGTTGATCCTGGAGAGCGTCCCGGATGGTCAATCGGTCTTCCTCTTCCCAGAAAATCATCTTACAGGCACAAGGCGGCGCCAGGGCGAGCATATCGTCAAAAGGCGAGATGGGCTCAACTACGGCCAACCGGGGGCTGCGCGAACACCGGGCGGCTTCCCGGACGATTTTCCGCCAGCGGCCGACTCTGGCCTCGGCTTTTTCTCCGGCGATCCTGCCCAGCGACCGGGCGGCCGTAAAGGGGATGATAACGTCCGCACCCAGTTCGGCGGCGGTTTTCACGATCCCATCCATTTTGCCGGCCTTCGGGATCGCCTGGGCCAGCGTGAGTCTGATCTTTTCCACCGTCCGGGCAATCGGCGCCCCCAGCGAGATATTCACGCCCGCCGCGGCAAAGTCCTGAATGCGCGCTGCGAACTCATGCCCGAACCCGTCGAAGATAATCAAGTCATCGCCCGGCTTGAGCCGCAGAACCGTTTTCAGGTATCGGAGATTATCCGCGCCAAGCTCGCAGGTCGTCGCAGTTTGCAGCGATTCGGGACTGTAGATTCGGGGCAGTGTCAATGCCAATCACTTTCTGTAAAAATTTTCGCTGTCAGCGGTAACGATCAGGATGCCGCCTAGGACCGATTTCTTTTCAGCACATAACAAACCCACTCTTTTTCGGTCAGCATGGTTTGTTTGGCGAGCGGCGCAATGATGAAGTGCTCCTCGATCGAAGGAACGTCGGCTTCGATGATTCCGGAAATAATCAGATAGCCGTCGGGCAAAAGGAGCCGGACAAGCTGAGCATGCAGTTTTAGCAGCAACTTCGCCGTCAGATTGGCGATGATCAGATTGCGCGCCTCGCGGACCTGCGCCGCATCCTCATTCCAAATACGCAGTCTGTCGTCCACGGCATTGATGACGGCGTTTTGCGCCGCTATTTCCGTCGCCTTGGGGTCGTTATCCACGCAAATCACATCCCCGGCGCCCATTTTGGCGGCGGTAATGCCCAGGATCCCCGTTCCGCAGCCGACATCAAGAACTTTCCATTCCCTGACGGAACGGTCCTTCAGGATAATGTCCTCGACGGCTTCCATGCACATGCGCGTGGAGGCATGCTGCCCGGTCCCGAAAGCCATACCCGGATCAATTTCCACCACGATATCCCGGCTCGCGGGCGCGTACCGCTCCCACGTCGGTTTGACGACGATGTTTTTGCAGACGCGGATCGGCTTAAAATATTTTTTCCACTGTTCGCCCCAATCGGGATCGGAGATCATTTCCGTCGTAAGCGCAGGCGCGCTGACGTCGGGGAAAATTTCTTCAAGGCTTTTTAAATATTTGCGCACCGTGTAGATCCGCTTTTCGCTGCGGACATCCGCGGGGAAAAAGGCCTGAATCACCTCGACGCCGTCCGATTCCGGCAGGTCGGCGGCCCCGGCGGGCGGCAGGGATTCGGAAAAAACACCCTGGGCGCCGGTTTCTTCCAGGAAGTTGCTCACCGCATCGATCAGTTCCAGGGGCGCCGTTATTTCAATTTTCAACCATTTTTCGGGTTCTTTGGCAGTCATATAAAACCTTCACGGACCGGGAAATAGTGCAAAATCGCTTCATCATTGTATAGCCTGTTTTTATTATTATATCAAGCCGCCTCACACACATTTTCGGCCTCCCCGAAACGCGCCTCGGACTTTCCGGATCCGGCAAGAACAGCGCTCCCGTAGTTCAGGAAGCGAAGTCCGCCCGCGGCTTTTGGGAAATGCCGTTTGGAAGAAAGCCTCTCCAAAACCGCCGGAAACATCTGTCGGCGGCAGACGGGAAGTCCCGTTTCGCGGCGATGATATGCCCCTTTTAATGACGCCCGGGGAAAGGGATGCAAGGCGCAGTCCGAAGCGTCTTGACAAATAGCGATTTTACGTTTATGAATCTGGTAATACCACCAGCCACGGGAGCAAAGGAAGAAACAAATGCTCGGATCATTGCTGCAGCCCATCAAAACAGACAGCCTCAAAGAGGTGTTCGTTGTGCGGTTTGAAGAACTGATTCTTTCCGGACACCTGAAGATCGGGCAGAAACTGCCCTCCGAACGGGAGCTCGCCCTGAAGCTGCGCGTCAGCCGCCCGGTGGTTCATGAAGGTCTGGTCGAGCTGGCATCGCGCGGACTGGTTTCGCTGAGGCCCCGCTTCGGCGCCGCCGTGAATGATTACCGCAAGGAGGGGTCCCTGACGCTGCTTTCTTCTCTGATCCAGTACCAAAAAGGCAGGCTTACGCCCGAACTGGCGGACAGCCTTCTTGAGATGAGAATGCTGATGGAGCCGGCCTTCGCCGGAGAGGCGGCAAAAAACAGGACCCGGGAGCAGGTCCGCGAATTTTACCGCCATGTCGAAAAAGAAGAATCGACCGATCATCGCAGCATCCACCTGATCACGGACCTTGATTTTGAATTTCACCTGCTTGTCGCCGTGGCCTCGGGCAATGCCGTTTATCCGCTGCTTTTGAATTCGTTCCGGCCGGTTTACACGAATCTGTCCGGCCAGTTCTTCAGGGACCCGAACGTCGGCACGGCGGTTCACACGTACCATCGCAAACTCGCGAAAGCCATTGAAGCAGGCGATGCAAAAAAGGCGGCAGCGGTCATGAAAGAACTTCTGCGTCACGGAGAAACATTTCTTCGCCGGAAGATCGGCCGGAAGGTCCGCCCTCTTTCCGGCAATTCCCCCAAAGGAGGTTGATATGAAAACCGTCCTCGCGCCCGAACACGCGCTCAAAGAGCCGAAGCAGTTGTCCGACCGTATCCGGTGGCTGAGAGAGTATTATTTCCGGGGAACCGAGCGGCCCTGGAACAACGAATTCACCGCCTGGACCACGGGGACGCCCTGGGACATCATCTACAATGAGCTGACCTTTTACATCGTCCCCGAAACCTATACCCTGCTTAACACACTGGGCGCGTCCTATCTTCAGGCGGCAAGGCCAGTCGAGCTGCATCCGGATTTCTGGAGCCTGACGCTTCCCGAAAGACGCGCCTGGTTTGTCCGCGAGGTCATCGTCAACTACGTTCCCCAGGAAATTCTGCCCCACGACCTGATCGCCGGCGCCCGGTTTAATGTTCAAACCTCTATGTGCTTCACCGAGGAAGAAAGCCGGGAATGGCACAAAAGGGTCAAAGGGAAAAACGGCGCCCGAGCGCAGATGAAATGGTTTCACGATCACGGATACGGAAACGCGGGGGCCACTAGCGGCCATCTGATCCCCGGTTACGAGCGTCTGCTGGCGATCGGCTGGAAGGGCGTTTATGCGGAATTGATGTCGATTTATAATGCCCTGCCGGACCGCGAACGCCGGGGATCAAAAGGCGCCGAGCTCAGAGCGATGATCACCGCTTCCACGATGGCGCGGGATCTGGCCTCCAAATACCGGACCGTCTGCCTGACGCTCTGTGAAAAAGAGCGGGACGCGGATCGCGCCTCCGAGCTCCGGTCGATGGCCGCCGGCTTGAGCCGCGTGCCCTGGGAACCGGCCGCCACCTTCTGGGAAGCCGTGCAGGCGCTCTGGCTGAACCATATGCTGGTGATGACGGATGAAAACTACCCCGGCGCAGGAGTGTCGTTCGGCCGGGTGGATCAGTACCTTTATCCGTATTACCAAAAGTCCATCCTGGACGGCATGACACGGGAGTGGGCCAAGGAAATTCTGAAATGCTTCTGGATTCACGCCAACACGGCCTATGACGCCATGATCCGCAACGGCAACCAGGGCATCACCGCCGGCTTCGGCCAGCTCGTCACCCTGTCCGGCCTCGGCGCCAACGGCAAGGACATGACCAATGATCTGACCTACGTCCTTCTGGAAGTCATCGATGAGATGTCGCCGATCCTCGAGCCCAAGCCGAATGTGCGTCTGCACCGGAACAGCCCCGACGCCCTAATGGACAAGATTGTCGATATGATCGAATCGAGCCAGGGCGCGCCTTTTCTCCTCAATTTCGACGAACGGTCCATGGCCGGCATGATGGTCGAAGCGAAGAGGGCCGGAATCGCGCACCTGATCCACGAGGGCAATGTTCATGAGTATGCACCCGTCGGCTGTCTGGAAAATACGATGGTCGGCAACGACCGTTCCGGCACGGTGGACAACAACCTGAACCTGCTCAAAGCCGTGGAACTGGCGCTCGCCGGAGGGAAGGACCTGCTGCCTTTTTGCGATCCGATGACCGGAAAAACCGACCCCGTGAGGCAGGACGGACCGCGAACGCCGGATGCCGCCTCTTTTAAGACCTGGGAGGATTTCTGGGAGGCCTATGCCGTCCAGACGCGCTACATCATCCGGAAGTGCGCCGACCTTTATGAAACGTCCGAGTCGATCCGCGCACGATTTTTCCCCACGCCGTATCTTTCCTGCATGGTTCAAGGCTGCGCGAGGCAGGGAAAGGATGTCACGGCGGGCGGCGCCGAGATCAGTTTTACGACGCTCGAAGCCGTCACGTATGCCACCACGGTGGATTCCCTGCTGGCCGTCAAGTATCTGGTCTTCGACAAAAAAGCCTGTACGATGAAGGAACTGGTTTCCGCGCTCAGGTCCAACTGGCAGGGGCAGGACGTGCTCCACGCCCTGGCCAAAAACCGCGCACCCAAATACGGACGCGACAACGACGAGGCGGATGCGCTGGCCCGCCGCGTGATGCAGCTCTGGTGCGAGGAAACCTGGCGGCACAGCACCAAAGCCACCGGACGCCGATTCCGGCCGGGGATGCTGAGCTGGAACTACTGGGCCGGCGACGGCTTCGTCATGGCGGCGAGCGCGGACGGCCGAAGAAAGGGCCAGTTCCTGTCCAATGCCATCTGCCCGTCGAACGGGGCGGATATCAACGGCCCGACCGCCAATGCCAATTCCGTGGGAACCGTGCTGGGCGGAAAGGCCAAGGACGGACGCGGGGACTGGCTGGATTACAAAAATGACCTCCCGAACGGCGCGAGCCACACCATCACGTTCAATCCTTCAATCCTCCGCGATCCGGCGCACAAAGATAAATTCAAGGCCTTCCTGAGAGGATATGCCCACCAGGGCGGCACGGCCCTGCAGATCAACATGCTGGAGCCGCAGATGCTGAGAGACGCTCAGGCGCACCCCCAGGACTACCGGCATCTCCTGGTGCGCATTACCGGGTATAATGCGTATTTCACGACCGTGGGCCGGGAACTGCAAAACGAAGTCATTGAACGGGTCAGCCATAACAAATTTTGAGGCGCGCACACCATGACACGCTGTCCGACAGAAGAGGGAACCATTCTGGAGATCATCCGCATGTCCACCGAAGACGGGCCGGGCATCCGGACAACCGTGTTTTTCAAGGGGTGCCCGCTTTCCTGCACCTGGTGCCACAATCCGGAGAGCATCAGCCCGAAGCCGCAGATTCAATGGATCAGGTCCACCTGCATCGGGTGCGGCATCTGCATCGAGACCTGCGCGGAAAAGGCACTGGCCAGGACTTCCCAGGGCCTGGTCATCAATCGGGGGCTCTGCACCGGCTGCGGCCGGTGCGCTGCCGAATGCCCGACCACGGCCATGGAGCTTTTGGGAAAAAAATGGAGTATCCCGGCGCTGGTTTCCGAACTCGTGAAAGATCGCGTCTATTTCGAGACATCCGGCGGCGGCGTTACGCTCTCCGGCGGAGAGGCGGCCGTGCAGCCTGATTTCTGCCTGGCCCTGCTTCGGGAGCTGAAAGCGAAAGGCATCCAAACGGCGCTCGACACCTGCGGCCAGGTATCGCAAACCCTGTTGGCCGGTCTCTTGCCGTACGTCGATGTTCTGCTTTATGATCTCAAAGAAATCGATCCGGGAAAACACGGATTATTTACCGGTTCGGGCAATGAAAGAATTCTGGCCAATGCGGCCTTTGCCGCGCACTACAAAAAAGGCCATGCGAATCCTAAAACCCTGTGGATACGCACGCCGGTCATCCCCGGAGCCACGGACACCGTCGAGAACATCAGAGGAATCGGCGATTTCATAGAGACCCGGATGGACGGCGCGGTTGACCGCTGGGAGCTGTGCGCGTTTAACAATCTGTGCCGGGACAAGTATCGGCGGCTGGACCTGAACTGGCCGTTTGCCGGCTCAGACCTTCCGGAAAAATCCCGGATGGAGGAATTGGCCAAGGTCGCGCAAAGCCGGCTTACGCGCTCCTGTGTCGCCTGGAGCGGATCGACAAGGTTTCAACAGGATTCCGGCAACCCGCCCGCGGACGATCCGGAAGGCGGAAATATATCCATCCCCGGCTGCTTTTGACAGCGGAAAGGAAATCCCTATGAACGGCAGGAATGTTTTTTCCGAAGCGGACAGGAAAGCGTTGGAACCCTCGGAGAAAGTCGGCATTATCGCCACCGTGACGACGGAGGGCTTACCGCATGTATCGCTCCTGACGTCGGTCATGGCGTCGGCGCCCGCGCAGTTGACCATCGGTGAATTCTGCAAGGGCCTCAGCAAGGCATACATGAGCGAGACCAGGAAAATCGGCTTTGCCGTCCTCACGCTGGACAAAAAGCTCCGGCGCGGAAAAGCCCTCTGGACGCATTTGAAGAAGGAAGGCCCGGAGTATGAAGTGTACAATCAGCAGCCCATGTTCCGTTACAATACATACTTCGGTATAAACACCGTCCACTATTTGGACCTTCTGGAGACGTCGGAATGCGCCGCGCTGCCGCTGGCCGCCATTGCCCGTTCGGCTCTTCTCACCAGGATGGCCCGGGGCGGCGCCGCGGGGAGCACAGCCGGACGGGTCCTTACCCATTTTGGAGAATCGCTCCTGAACCGGCTCGATGCCCTCAAATTTTTATCGTACATCGCCAAAGACGGATACCCCGCCGTCATTCCGGTCATCCAGTGTCAGGCCGCGGGGGACAACCGTCTGGTCTTTCATCCGGGCGCCTTTGGGGCCGATCTCCAAGAACTGGAATCCGGAATGACGATAGCTGTTTTCGGCCTCACGATGCAGATGGAAAATATTCTGGTGCGCGGGACCTTTAAAGGCTACGCCCGTTGCCGCGGAATCAGACTGGGCACGCTGGATATCGGCTGGGTTTACAATTCCATGCCGCCCAACCACGGGCAGATCTACCCGCCGGTGCCGCTTGCGGCGGTCGTCAATTTTTAAAACAGCCGGGCGCCGGCTGCCGGTACAAATGGAGTAGGTTTTGTCTCAATTAATTAACAAATAATTGTTTACATTTTGTGCATCAACGGGTAAAATTACTACCCATAGCAGATCATAACGTCAACATTTCGGCAGGTGCCACCTTTCGCTTGTTGACGTTTTGCTTGCAGACAGGAGAATAATTTACCCATATGAACGCCAAACAGCAACTGAAAGGAATGGATTTTTTTGCCGGTCATCCGGTGTTTTCTCTTGATCAAGCTGTAGCTGCCCTGACCGCGGATGGAGATCGTTCGCGTGTTGTAGATCGTCTCAAATATCATCTCAAGACTGGCCGTTTGAAACGAGTGACCCGGGAGATATACGCCGTCGTTCCGCCGGGCGGGCCTTTTAATAATTTGAGAATGAATCCTTTCCTGGTGGCAAAGGCGATGCATCCGGATGGTGTCTTTTCCCATCACAGCGCCCTGGAGCTTCTCGGGGCGGCTTATTCGGTATGGAACCAGTGCACGGTCTATGTTGCCAAACGCCAGCGGCCCTTACACCTTGATGGCGCGGTTGTCCGATTTCTGGATTCTCCCGTTTCCATGCAGTCCGGCCCCGGGCAACAACTCGGCACACGCAAGGTTGAGCATCAGGGGATATTGCTGAATTCAACTGGTCCCGAACGGACGCTGGTCGAGGGCTTCAACCGTCCGGCTTTGGCGGGCGGACTGGAGGATCTGGTGCGGTCCGCGGCTGGTTTTACGACGCTTGATCTTGATTTGCTGGAAGAGGTTTTGCGCCGGTATGCACTGGCCAGGCTCTGGGCGGCGACAGGCTGGTTTTTGGAGATGTTTCAAAAAAGCTTCCATGTGCCCGACGATTTGCTGACGCGCATAGAGAAGAACCGCCCGCATTCACGACTTTACGCCGAACGCGCTCAACGGGGAGGAAATCTGGCCCGAAGATGGAACCTGATTCTGCCTCCTGCGCTGCTATCTCTGGGAGAACCCGATGAGCGTTAGCTTGAAATATCTGCAAGACTGTTCGGCGCAAACCGGCTATCGGATCGACTCTTTGGAAAAAGTGGTTCGGTTGGGCGAGATGGCGGCGGACGTGCGCGCCATCCGTTTCTCGGCGCCGTCCTGGCCCTGAAAGGAGGCACTGCCTTCAATCTCTGCTTTGGCCCGCCTCTGCGGCTCTCGGTTGATCTGGATTATAATTACATCGGTCACCTCGACCGGACGGCTCTGCTGGAAGCAAAGCCTGAGGTTGAACAGGCGGTTGCCGATCTTGCGAGGCGTCAAGGGTATCGGGTCCAACGGTCCACGGACGCCTTTGCCGGGCGCAAGTATTATCTTTTGTATCGGTCCGTTCTCGGGTCCGAGGATCGGATCGAGGTGGATTTGAACTTTCTTTTTCGCATGCCCGTTTGCGGAATCGAATTGCGAGACCTCTGGCAACCCGGCGAATTGGAACAGCCCCGCATCAGGGTGGTCAGTCTGGAAGAAATCCTTATCGGCAAGTTCCTCGCCTTGCTGGATCGCGGCGCGGTGCGGGATGTCTGGGATATCGCCTATCCGCCGCAACCGTCTGATACGATCTTTCAATTGGCGCGATTCAGACGATGGTTTATCGCCCTTTCATCCATTCTGGAACATCCGTTGCCGACATACAACCGCGTGCGTCTTGAAGCGGGAATGACCGACCGGGATATTGCCGAGCGGCATTCTGTCCGGCCTTGTGTCCGGACCAGGTTTCTGGTACAAAAAAAACGAGGCATTGATGTTTCAATCCCTCGTTTTTTGTATTTTGGCGTCCCCATGGGGAGTCGAACCCCAGTTACAGGCGTGAAAGGCCCGTGTCCTAGGCCTCTAGACGATGGGGACGTCGTAAGCCCAGTGTTTAAGCAAGTTGCGCCTTATATATTTTTCAAACCAGAATGTCAAGCACCGCCTCATTCTTTTTTTAGAGCGAACACGATGACGAAAGAAAAGGTTATCGCTATTCTCGAAGAAATCGCCGTCCTTCTGGAACTCACGGGAGAAAATCCCTTCAAGTCCCGCGCTTATGCCACGGCCGCCCGCAATCTCGAAAGGGTAGAGGAGGATCTCGGCGACCTCGTGCGCCGGGAGAAGCTTTATGAAATCGACGGCATCGGCGAAGCCATCGGCAAGAAGATTACCGAGCTCGTTTTGACCGGCAAGCTGGACTATTACGACAAACTCAAAGCGTCCGTTCCGCCCGGGCATCTGGAAATGCTGAAAATCAGCGGACTGGGTCCGAAAAAAATTCATACCCTGTACAAGGAGCTGGGGATTACGACCGTTGGAGAACTGGCCTACGCCGGCCACGAAAACCGCCTGGCGGACCTCAAGGGTTTCGGCAGGAAGACGCAGGACAATATCCTGGCCGGCATCGAAAAGCTCAAACGCTATTCGGAAAGGCGGCTGTACAATGAAGTGGCTGGCCACGCCGAAGCGCTGCTTGCTTTCCTGGCAAGCCGGAAGGACGCCGAAGCGGTGAGCCTGGCCGGATCGCTTCGGCGCGGCAACGAGACGGTCAAGGACATCGATATCCTGGCGGCGTCGGCTCATCCGGAGCGGCTGGCGCGGGCCTTTGCCGGATACGGCGAGGCGGATTCCGTCATCGCCCTGGGCGACACCAAAGTCAGCATCACGCTGGCGGCGGGGATCAATGCCGATTTGCGCATTGTGACGGCGGACGAATTCCCCTACGCCCTGCATCACTTCACCGGCAGTCGGGAGCACAACGTGGCCATGCGCGGCCGGGCCAAGGATCTGGGCCTGAAGATGAATGAGTACGGCCTCTTTCGGGGCGAGGAGAATATCGTCTGCCGTACGGAGGAGGAATTGTTTGCCGCGCTGGGCCTCCAGTTCATCGCGCCGGAACTTCGGGAAAATATGGGGGAGATCGAAGCGGCGGAAAAAGGCGAGTTGCCCCGGCTGCTGGAGATGAAAGATATCCGGGGCATTTTCCACGTGCATACGAATTTCAGCGACGGCGCGGACAGCATCGAAAAAATGGCGGCGGCCGTAAAAAAAATGGGGCTGCAGTATATCGGCGTGAGCGATCACAGCCGTTCGGCTTTCTATGCGGGCGGCTTGACTCCCGAGCAGATCGAAAAGCAGCATGAGGCGATCGACAGGCTGAATGAAAAATTCGCTCCCTTTTACATTTTCAAAGGGATTGAATCGGACATCGCTTTGGACGGCAGCCTTGATTATGATGAGAAAACGCTCGCGAGATTCGACTTTGTGATTGCGGCGGTGCATTCCGGCTTTAATATGCCCAAAACCCAGATGACGAGGCGTATTCAGAAAGCCCTCGCGAATCCCCACACGACCATGCTCGCTCATCCCACGGGCCGGCTTCTGTTGTCCCGTGAACCTTACGCCGTTGATATTCAGGAAATCATCGATACGGCGGCAGCAGAGGCCAAAACCCTCGAACTCAATGCCTATCCGCAGCGGCTGGACCTGGACTGGCGCAACTGCATCCATGCCGCCAAAAAGGGCGTGAAGATCGCGATCAATCCCGATGCGCATTCGGTTGACGGGCTCGGCCATATCGCCCTGGGCGTAAAAATGGCGCGCAAGGGCTGGCTCACGAAAGAGGATTGTCTGAATTGCCTGACGCT
>SBEK01000284.1 GCA_009668925.1 Deltaproteobacteria bacterium | reverse complement strand
CCTTTGGGGAGGCCGGTCGTGCCGCCCGTAAACTGGATCAGCGCCGGATCATCGCGGGTGAAGGCGACTCTGGGCAACCGGGCATCCCTCGAACTTTCGAGAAGTTCACTGAAGTGATGCCAGCCCTCTTCCAGTTTCAGATCCCGGGCCGTGCTGACCGTGCCGCTTTTCATATAGTCCGCAATCCGCGTCACGACGAGCGCAACACTTAGCTCGCGGGCCAGCGGATACATGGTGGCCATGACGCCGTCAAACGTGAAGAGCATTTTCAGGCCCGTATTTTCCATCATGAACTTGAGTTCATCATGCGTATAGAGGGGGTTCATGTTGACGACGATTCCGCCTGCGGACAAAATCGCATAGTAGGCAATGATATATTGAGGACAGTTGGGCAGGGCGATGCCGATCCGGTCACCCTTCCTGATGCCCAGATGAACCAGAGCATTGGACATCCTGAGCATCTGGCTGCGTATCTGAACGTTTGTCAGTTCGGCTCCGTAGAAATCTACGGCGGTCTTGTGCGGAAACTGCGCAGCCGCGAAATGAACAAAGTTCTGAATGGGAAAATTCGGGTAGTTGATCGACCGGGGAACATTATAATCATAATTTTTTTGCCAAAATCTTGCTTCCACGTGCAAACTCCTTGGGGTCTCTGATCAGTCTTAAGCGGGAAATAGGTAGAGTATCCCTTGCTAAACATCAATATGAAACGATCCCAGCTGAATCTTAGCTTCATCTGCTTAGAGATTTTTTGCCCATTGGAGACATTTTGATTGCTTCACAAATCCGGATCGTATAGCATCCCCACCGGTATATTAAACAAACAGAAGGTATTTCGCATGGTTACGAAAAAGAACGATCCATTGAAAGATCTGAGGCAGAAAATCGCGCACTTGGAGCGGGAAATTGAAAGGCGGGACCGCCTGAATGAAACCCTGATGGAGAGCCGGCACATTCAGAACACCATTCTGGAGAAATCGCTGGTCGGTTATTATATCGTTTCGGAAGGAAAGTTTCGCGTCGTCAATCCGACGGTCACGTCCTATACAGGATATTCTCTGAAAGAAATGGTCGGGAGAAACGCCGACTTCATGATCCATCCCGACGATCGGGAGAGCGTGAAAGAATTGGCCCGTAGAGAGCTTGCCGAGAATCTGTCTTCACCCCATGAGTTCCGGATCATCACCAAGCTGGGAGAGGTTCGCTGGATGATGGAAGTCATCGCGCCGATTCAGTATGCGGGGAAACCGGCCATTCTCGGGAATTCCATAAATATCACCCAGAGCAAAACGGCCCAAGAGAAGCTGACGGAGTCGGAAATCCTGTACCGCGCGATTTTTGAAATGACCGGCACATCCACGGTCATCATCGAAGACGACAAAACGATTTCGCTCGTCAACTCGGAGTTCGAAAAACTGACCGGATACCGCAAAGAGGATGTTGAAGGGAAGATCACGTGGCTCGATACGGTTGATGAGCGGGATCAACCGTGGATGATCGAATGGCACCGGCAAAGACGAATCGACCCCGAGAGCGTTCCCAGAAATTATGAATACCGCCTCAAGGACAGCAACGGACGGACAAAATACATCTACCACACCGCCGGACTCATTCCCGGCACGAAAAAGCTGGTCTCCTCGTCCGTCGACATTACGGAAATGAAAGAGAAGGAAAAGGAGCTGACCATCAAGACCCAAAGCCTGGAGGATTTGAATGCCGCCCTGCGGGTCATGTTAAAGCAGCGCGAGCAGGACCGCGAAGAACTGGAAAAGACCTTGCTCTCCAACGTGAAGGAATTTGTTCTGCCGTACATCGACAAACTGCGAAGCCGGCATGTTGAAAATGATGATCATACGTACATCAACCTCATGGAATCGAGCCTCAAGGAAATTCTGTCGCCCTTTTCCCGCAAGCTCTCCGCAAAGTTCAGCCAACTGACGCCTAAGGAGATCCAGGTGGCCAATCTGATCAAAGACGGCAAGAGCAGCAAAGACATCGCCAATCTTTTAAATGTATCGAGCAGCGCCATCGACGTCGACCGCTACCGCATCCGCAAGAAGCTCGGCCTGAATAACAAAAAGACCAATCTGGTATCCTATCTGGCCAGCATGACCTAGCAGGCTGTTGAAAAAGGCTCATCTGCGGCGTTACGCTTCGGCTCTCGCTGCTCAC
>SBEK01000095.1 GCA_009668925.1 Deltaproteobacteria bacterium | reverse complement strand
TTCATATTTCAAGAGCGTCCATTTGCCGTTGGTCAGCATGTAGATTGCAATGTTCACATTCCGGGCATCGGCCGCACCCGTATTTCTGGGTGATACATAGATTGATGCCTTTTCACCGGGTTGGGGATACGGCGGGTAAACCGCAATATCGTCAACCGTCACTTCCAGGTCGGGTGTTGCGCTTGCGTTAAAAAGGACATTTATCGCGTCCGAGGGCGAGCTGATATTTCCCAACGCATCGGCGGCGGTAACATGGAAAGTATTCATTCCCTCCTTCAGCGCCGCGTCTTTGAAACTGAATTGCCCTTTCCGGGTCACGACATTTAATTGATTTTGATCGTAGTAAACAATATCACCCGATCTCAGACAATCCATATAGGAGTAATTGTCGCCGATATTGGAAGCCAGAGGCTGAATCTCTCCGGAATTCACGCGAGCCTCATAAGCAGTATACCCGGCGCCGCTGTTCTTCTGCAGGAAAATGATGCTCTGCCCGTCGGGCGCCCAGATGGGGCTCATTCCATTGTCCGGGGAATTGATCGCTCTGATAATCTGGTTGGTCCCGACATCGGCAACCAGAATATTATTCGGCGAATTTCTGGTCGATACATACGCTATCATTTTGCTGTCGGGTGACCAGCTTATCCAATCTGCGTTTGTATCCGAATCGATTTTGATCGTCTGAAGTTTCCCGGCCTGAACGACGTATACATCATAATTCTCGAAGTAAGCAATTCGGGTCCCGTCCGGTGAGATTCGAGCATTATACACACTGCCCGAGAGAGTGACCTGCTTGAGTTCTCCGCTTGCCAGATTCTTGACCCAGGCGTTCCATTCATCGTTACCGCGGACAAAGGCCACTTTATCGCCGTCAGATGACCAGGACAGGTTTTCCTCATAGAGATTTTCGTCATTGGTCAACGCAGTGCCGACACCGGTCTTGATATTATATATCTGGTAGCGGGAATCATCATTTCTATAAGCAAATTTCATCGAATCAGGCGCCCACGCTGTCCGCGAATAACCGGCACCTATCTGCTTCAGAGTACCGTCGAGAAGATTTTTTAACCAGACATAATCGTTCTGATCATACGTCACCATCACACCGTCCGGCGACACGGCAACGTTTGCGGCATCTTCCAGCAATGCCTTGCGGGTAAATGTTTGATTTACGGCCGTTACCCGACCCCGCGACACACCGTTTCTGAATAACTCCACAGTCGATCCGGGTTCGGCATTGCCCATGATATCCGTTACGCTTTGATAAAGCGTGACCGGTATGCCCGGGATCGCCGGGCAATAGATGTTCGGCGCAAGCGGCGATTCACGATCCTGCGGTGTTCCCATGGCTTCAGGGGAATAGGCGCTCTCATTGCCCAGCGCATCAATTGCCGTTACGACATAATAATAAGTTGTGCCGTTAGTCAGATTATCATCCAGGAACGTGTCGGCGGTGATGAGGATGCCGTTTATTTTTATATACGGGCCACCGGACGTCACGCCGCGATACAGGTTGCAGGCCATAGGTGCCTGTCCGCCGTATGTCCAGGCTGCGCTGAGGGCACCGCCCCGGGCGATCACCGATAAGGACAGAGATAGGGGAGGCTGCGGAGGATCGATATTCACCATCGCCTGAGCTTCATTGGAAGGCGGACTCTCGTTCCCCGCGGCATCAATTGCTGTGACGCGATAGATATAGCTGCCATTGACGAGGCCGGCGTCCGTATAGGTATTCGCCGCGGACAGGGCTGCGGGATTCCGGCGAATCCAGTCCGGGCCGTCCTTCCGGTAAACGGCGTAGCCGCTCAAATCCTGCTCTGCGGCCGCATCCCAGTTTAAAACAATGTTCGAACCCGAAGCATAGGCTGCCAGATTAAGCGGTGCGTCCGGCAGAAGCACATCGCCTACCGATGTCCGCTGCTCCTGGGTCGGAACGCTCTCAAATCCATAATAGTCGACTGCGGTAAGTGTATACGCGTATCGCCCGTCGGATACATTAAGGTCAGTATAATATGCTTCCGAAATCAGGTTATCCTTGCTGACTTTGACATCGGCCAGACCAATGCTGTAAGGATCGTGTGCGTCGGTGACATGTATTCTGATTCTATCCGTGCGGTACGACGGACTGAACTTAAACAAGTTTTGCCGGGCGGCATTCCCCGTTACCCGGTCATGCGTAATCCAGGCATGTCCCGACCAAACCTGAACTTCATAATTCTTACCGCCGTAAACTATCTCGCCTCCGTAACCATCCGGATAGGAGTGCCAATTAATTTCCAGCCCGCTGATCAACTCGCTGGACGGCAACACGACTTCCCACCATGCCGGGCTTTCCGGACGGGTCTGCGAATAGGTGTGCCAGTAAGTGGTTAAATCACCGTCGAAAGCCTTCTGAGGCGCATTGAAATAGTCCGAAGAGGATGCCGTTGCATTACCGGAAGTAACCGAAAGGGCCTCTTTCGTTTTCACGCCGTTTCTGTAGAGGTTATATCCGGCCAGGTCTGCTTCCGTATTCGCATTCCAGACCAAGCTGACGTCGTAACCCTGCACAGCGGCGCCGAAACCCGCCGGCGCAGCCGGCGGTTCATTGAATACGACATAAACGGCTTCCGACGCCTTGCTCAGATTACCCGCGGCATCTTTCGCCGCGGCCGTTATCTTGTTCTCTCCTGATGCCAGATTCAGCACGGGAACACTGAACGCACCAGCCCCGTCCGCCGTTACGGTGCCTTGCGACAGCGGCCCGGCACCCGCGTCAACAAACAACTCCAGAAAATTGCCGGCGCCGCCGTTGGTGCCGGACATGGAAATGGCGCTCCGGTCGGAGGGCGTATAGGGCTGAGACAATTTCGGCGCATAAATCTTGGCTACAACATTGCCGGAAGGCTCGCTTTCATTCCCCAAGGCATCCAGCGCTGTGACCACGTATGTATAAGAACCGTTGGCCAGTCCTTTGTTCTGATAGGCAGCATCCTTAACGATGGTGGTGTTCAATTTCGACTTCGAACCACTGCCCGCGGCACGATAGATATTGTATCCGTTCAGGTCAATCTCCTGATTGGCTTTCCAGGTGAGCGTGACATCGGCGCCGTTAACCATTGCTTTGAGATCGGCGGGTGCGGCGGGCGCCGCCAGATCCGTATACGTCAGCGTGATGGACGCGGGCAAGGGATCTGTATTGCCACCTTTGTCCGTGGCGACGGCGCGCACGTTGTAATCCCCATAGGTCAGCCCGAGCGCAACCGGATCGATGTACGTGACAAACGGTATCTTGATGATGGCGTTGCCCAGGGTCTGCCATGTCACGTCAGTTGCCTTCTTATACTGGTACTCTACATTGGCGATATCCAAATCGGGGGATTCGCCCCGCAGCAGCGTCTTATTCTGGAATTTCATCAGATTCAGCGGTTCGGTTATGGTAATGTGCGGCGGATGGATGTCGATCATCACCTCCAGCGTATTCGATTGGTCGCCGGCGTTGCCCGCCTGATCCATGGCGACGACGTAATATTTTATCTTCCCGTCCGGCAGAGACTTGTCGACATACGTCGTTCCGGTTATCAGATAAGGCTTGAGATTTCCGACAACGACGCCCGCGGCATTGGCCAACTGACCATTTCGAAAGAGGAGATAACCCTCCAGATCGGACGCCGTCCCGGCCTGCCAGGTCAATGTTGCATTTGAGCCGTTGGGCGCCGCACCCAGGAGAACCGTGGCGGGAGGAGGCGTATTGTCGACATGAACGCTGATTTGATAAGTTCCCGCATTTCCGCTGATATCTTCACCTTCCAATTTTACGGCATAGACGCCGTCCGGCAAACCGATCGTATCCCATTGTGCCAAAGAGCCGAACATTTCCGGCACGGGTGACGTCCTCACTACGTTCCATGACGCGGGGGCAGCTCCCCGGCCGATCGATACCCGATACTCTTTGAAGTCATCCGAACTGAAGGCCGTCCCTTTGATATCCAGGAGACCGTTTATTCTGGCGCCGTCCACCGGCGAACCAATCCTGACGGTCGGCGGCATCATATCCACTTTGAGAACAACTTCGTTGGATGATTTGCTCTCATTGCCCGCCCGATCAATTGACTTGACCGTATATTTATAGGTCCCTTCTTTCAGGAGTGCGTCAACGAATGTATTCGCCGTGAGACTTTCGGCATTCACTTTCCGGCCGTCTCTGAACAGATTGTACCCGGCCAGATCCGCCTCTGTATTTTTTATCCAGCTAAGCGATCCATCCGCCTTGTTTTCAATTTTGCCGGACAGGGTTGTGGGCAAGGGCGGCGTGGTGTCCACTTTTATCTGCACATTTGCTTCCGCCGTCTGACCGGTTTTATCGGTTGCCTTCAGGCGGATGCAGTAGTCGCCGTCGGTGGGAATGGTCCGCCATGCACCCAGCAAACCACTGGCGACCGGGACTGTTGATTTCTTGAATGATGCCCATTTAAAGGCGGTACCGCACTGGCCTTCGGACATCTCCAACATGTAATGGTCCAGATTGGCGTCAAAAGCGGTTCCCTGAATATCAATCGCAGCCCTGACGTAATCACCGTTCTTCAATGAAGTGATGGCGACATCAGGTAACATATTGTCGATGATAATTCGCACCTTTGCTTCGCCGGTCCAATCAGCCTTGTCTTTGGCGTAAAGCGACATCGTATAAACGCCGTCGGCCACGCCGTCATTTTTCCCTACTTTCCAAACGTAGAGCTGCGGATTTGCCGGCAGCGTGTTCCCGCTTTGCAGCTCGATCCATTGCGCGGGATTGTCCCCCGGACCATATCTCAGTTTGAAATAGTCAAGATTCTTCTCAATAACGCTGCCGGAGATATTGATCGTGTTTTTATTCGAACCGTAATATTCGCCGGGTTGCGGATTGTCCAGCATGACCTTCGGCGGGGTGGCGTCGATCGTAAAGATGATATTGCTGTCTTTTATGTTTTCCGCATGATCGTTCGCTTTAAGATTCAACGCGTATTTCCCTTCGGGCAGGTCCGTCAATGTGCCGAAAATGTAGTTTTCCCTGTTCTGGCCGCCCGCATCGAGCGACCCATTGACGCTATCTCCGGAATAAACAGCTGCATACTCCCTGATATTTTTGTCGCTGACCGTTCCAAAGACGGACAATGCCCCGGCTTTAAGATATGAATCGTTCAGCGGCTGTTTGATATCGATGGTCGGTGTTGTGACATCGACTGTCACTGTTACAGATTCCGTCTGAGTTACGGCGGCGTTTGTTGAAAGCACGGCGGTAAGCATAATCGTATAGACACCGTCGGGAACAACAGCTCCCGCGTCATTTTTGCCATCCCAGACATAGGTGACTATACCCTGGGCCAGCGTTGTGTCGGCATACGTCCTGAGAAGCATATTGGCCGAATCCAGTATTTCAATCTTGACCTGACAGGCGTCTGCGAGTTCATATTTGACGATCGCTGCGTCAAGTTTGCCGTCAGTGTTCGGGGAGAAGAGCACCGGCAACACTCCAAGATCTTTAACCAGATTCTTTCGCTGCCCGAGATTGATCGTTACGGTTGCCGCCTGTTCATTGCCGGCATTATCTTTGCCGGTCAGCCGCAGCGTCCACGCGCCTTCCAGACCAAAGGTATTCCATTTGCCCAGGATGGTTTCTTCCCTGACGGCGCCGGCACCGGAAGCAACGTGGGCGAAGCTTTCCGGATTCTGCCCCTGCCCGACCTCAAGAATATAACTTTGAAAGTGAAGATCATCCGCTGTTCCCCTCACTTCAACGATATTGCCCACGGCATCCGGCGGACGGGGATACGTGATAACGGCTGCCGGAGGCGTGTTATCCACGCGCGCGGCAACCCATTTTGTGTTGACGTTGCTGCAGGAATCCGTTGCCCTCAAGGCGATGCCGTATACATCGTCGACTGCGGCCGGGCCTGCGTCGGTCGTCCCATCCCAGGTCAGATGTCCCGTGCCCCCGAGATGAACCATTCCCACGGCCATGGTCTTGACCGGCGTCTGGTCAAGACCATGGGTATGATCCGCTTGTTCCAGCAGTCTGTAGACATGGGCATCAATTTGGGCATATTCGCTGATGTCATAAGCAACTGTGACCTCGTCTTGCACACCATCGCTATTGGGAGAAAAGAGATATTTGTCACTCGACAGATTAATTTCTATACGCTTATCGATCGTCAGTTTCGCCGCCTGACAGCTTGTATTGCCAACGTTGTCGACAACCTTCAATCTCAAATTGTAGTCCGCCCCGGAGAGATTCGTCACATTCCAATCCCCCAGTTTGCCCTGTACCGGCGCCTTATTGATATGGGTTACATCAGCGCGTTCGGGAGCCTCGAGATTTTCGCCAATACCATAATAAAACGCATAGTCCCTTACCCCGGTTGCGTCCGCGGCAATGCCTTCAATCGGGATCTCAAAACGATCGCCGGCGGTACTCGTATTTTTAACGGGACACACGGTTGTCGAAGCCGCCGGATACGTGATTGCGGCCACGGGCAGCACCTTGTCGACCACCAGCGCCGCACGGGCCTCGATCGTCTGAAGGTCATTATGCAAATCAAGATATTTCAGTACTGCTTCTGCAGTATAGCGGCCTTCCGGGATTTGCGTTGTGTCAATTCGGACAGACATGCTTTGATTACCGGACAGGTCGATGTGACGGATCAGTTGCGGGCCTTTCGCATTGTGCAGATAGTAATCAAGGCTGACATACTGATTGGCCGTCTCATACAGGCCCGTCTTCAACTCAACCTTCAGATCGGCTGCCCCGGATAAAGCATTGCATTGTGCGGCTTCCGGATAGTCGATGAACATCTCCATTTGCATGCATTTTGGAGGATAGCCGAGCATCACCGGCTCGTAGTTTTGCGGATTCTCACCTGATGCGGTGGCCAGCATTCTGACGGTATAATTCTTGCCCGGCTTTATTCTATGGCTGTTGGCAAGCCCGTCGATGACTTTGAAAGCCCCTTCCGGCACACTGTTCCCGAAGGCGGCGTCATAGACCACCCAATCCGTCCATTCCATATAATTGATATCGTCCGTGCTGATAATCTGCAGCGCGAGGCGGCCCAATTTTTGAAGCGTGTAATTGTAGGCGGAGACGTTTCCGTCGCAGGACCCCTTGAGTGCCAGCAACGGGCGCACGGAAAAAATATTGGAATAATGCTCTTGACCCGTTTCATCCAGCGCTCTTACTCTGACCGCAATGATGTCGTCCGGATTGATGTCCGTATTGTCCCATTGGATGTTTACGTAGCCGGCGGGAAGACCGGAGATTTGCGGGCCGGAAAGCCATCGGCTGCCATTCCAGTACTGGACACACACGCCGGCAATAAATGTCCTGACGGTGAGGAGGATGCTGAGTTCATGAACGCCTGCGCGGATGAGGTTTGCGGGAAGGAAGGCCGTTTTCGCGTTATTTTCTTTCAGGTTCAGATTCTTGTCATCCCATTTAAAAAGGATGACCTTCTCCTCAAGCTGGCTTGTTACAGCCGTACTTCGATTGGCCGCATAATCCGCCGCGGTCAATCTGATCTTTTTGCCGATAAGCCAGGCAATATCATTGCCGGCAATAGTCGCAATTTTCGCCATTCGCAGCGGCGACAGAATGTTGCCTTCTTCGTCGGCGGCGGCGAGCACGCTTTCTCCCTTCAGGTATTCAAACCATTCCCGGGGATTATCGCCCGCACCGTACTCGGTCGTCCACCCGCCGAGGTTTGCGTCGTAGGCCAGACCGTGCAGATCGATATAGAGAGAACAATCCTCCGGGAACATTTCATCCGGGCGCATGAGGCATTGCTGCTTGATTAACGACAGTTCCATATTCGTATCCGGTGCCGTGTTATCTAACGTTACGAAAAAATCATAATCGAACACCTGCATCCGGTATTTGCCATCCGGCACTGCATGCCCATTGCCGTCCCTGCCGTCCCAGGCGATAAAATCCTCGCCCGTTGAGGCGTGTGACTTTGTGAATATCCTGACCACATTGTTGTTCGCATCATAAATATTCAACTCCAGATTGACGGGCTCCAGGATCGTGTAATGCAGTTCAACGCTATCCTTCACACCGTCACCGTTGGGAGAAATCAGATCAAGCGTTTTATAAAGATTGCCGATGCTGGCCGACAGTCCCCAGGTCACTCTTTTTCTGTCCCATTTGATATTTCCGGCTTTATCCCAGACGGTAAGTTTCACATAAAACACGCCTTCAGAGGGTGGAACCCATGTTGTCAATACGTCATCGATCACCGACACATCGGAAGGCGGTTGGACCAGACTCCAGACGGTCGGGTCCTGCACATGGGCGTATTCGAGTTTATATCCTTCAAAATTCAGATCCGCGGCCGTCCCCCGTAGGATGATTGCGGACTTTTCCTTCTTCACGAACAGGTCGGCGGTCAGGTTGAGCAGCGAACTCACTGCCCCGATATCCTGATAGCCCCTTCCATAGCAGATGCTTGAATCATCCACGGTTTGCCCATATGTGAAATATCTGCCCAGCGGCGACAATGTCGCTTCATTGGAGACAGGCAGATAAACTCTTGTGCCGTCATCGGAATTGAACGCAAACAGCCCGTCGTGATTCGAGCTGAGCAGAGACACGTTATCTGAGAGCCACCGCAGACCCTCTGAGCCATCTTGAGCGCATGACGGGTCAACAATTACGATACAGGCGTTATATCCGTTACGGAAATTGCCATTGAGCGGCTGTGTTTGAGTCTTCGCACTCTTATTGCGTTCGGAAAGCAAAGCACGCAGATGAATGTCTGCATAGTTTGAATTCTGAACGGGAGATAATGGTTTGAGATACGAGGCATTCGCCGCCTGCTTAATCCGCACGGACAGGGGTTCTTGCTCAGTATGATATGGAGCAGACGTATCCGGTCTTTTCGTTTTATAAATCGAAAAGGCGCCGGGCAGGCCTCTTTGTGCAGAGGCCAGGCGGGTCTTGGTTTCGCGTTGATATCCTGAATAAGTATCGCAGGTATTCACGCAGGTCGACGAGGGATAGACCTTTTTAGAGTTTGTCCTTAAATCAATCACGACGAGATACTGAACGGAATGACACGTGTCAATCAATTCGTATGCATTATCATAGAGGGCTATTTTTGTGCCGTCCGGCGACCAACTGGCATTCAGATTTTGGTTCACGGGAACGTCGGCATCCCCTTGAATCCCGGAAACGATGGAAGCCTTTCCTTTGAGACCCGCAATGCTTGAATCCGTTTTGTATTTCAGGGACTCGTAAACAATCAAGATATGACCGCTGGCGTCAACAATCTTCAGAAGAGTTCGATCAGGACTATCCTCAGTATAAAATGCCTTCGTCCTGCCCGGATCAATTTCAAAGCTCAGCACATTGTCGGACACCTTTGTGTGTTGCCCCGCATCCGTCGCGTCTACCAGCCAGAGATGTCGATTTAACTCGCTGTACAGGTTGGATTTCACGATAATCCTGTCATTCCCCAGCCATTCAAACCCATACTCTCCGGCATCATTTCCCAGAGTAAGTATTCTCTTTCCTCCCGTAGTGTTGATCAGTTCCAGACGACAATCCCAGATGCCGCTTTCGTCGGTGATATACTCGTAAATCATTTTTTTGCCGTCAGGCGACCACTTATGATATCCCAGACCGCCTCCCGCCGTCGAATCAACCTTAACCTTGTCCGTACCATCGGACTTGATGAGCCACAACTCACCGTTCACGGAATAGGCCAGTTGCTCGCTGTCAGGCAACCATCCCCCGCGGTCGATCCACCTGTTCGCGGGTGAAGCATACGAATCCAACAGCCGCAAATTTCTGCCGTCTTTATCAACGACCCATAATTGACTTAAAGCAAGCGTGCTGTACCCGTTGTGTTTATCCCATTTTTTCATGACAACGAGAACCCGATTGCCGTCGGGAGATATCTCCTTATCTATCGAATAGCTATACTGCGCATCTTGATCGCTCCATTCCCAGGGAACTATTCTGGATATATCCCGACCATCGGGCGATACGGCGTATAGTCCGGCTGTATATTCAGGGGCCTCCGGATGCGTGTTGTTTATCTGAATGAGAAGGCTGCTTTCATCCGGGAACCATTGCCAGTCCGTTATATCAGGCAGCATGCAGGTGAGATTATTGTTCAGAAGATACTTTGTGCCGATCGCTTTGATGAGAGGAGACTGATTGTTATCAACGGACACCAGGAGGCTGCCTATATTGTTATCGCCTGCATCAACAATCGTAATGCGATAGTTGCCGTCCGCAACGACCATGCCGCTGTCATTGAAACCATTCCAGGAGACAGTGCCGCCGGATGTATTGTTCAATGAATCATCATTAAAGGTCCGGACAACTTCGCCCCGCTCATTGATCACGTTGATCTTGACGGATTGCGTCGAACTTAATCTGAAGAAAAAGTCCGTGCCGTCTTTGATGCCGTCGCCGTTGGGCGAAATATACTTCTCGGTCACCCAGAGATCGGCTTCCTGAACGCCAAATGCGCGCGTGGCGATATTGTTGTCTTTGCTGCGCTCCGCGATCAGATTTTCCGGATCGACGGCAACAGTTATCTCATGAGCGCCCGGTCTTCCGGTGGTGTTCAATAAGATGGTTGCCGTGTCCTGGGAATTGCCGGCTATGGTGGATACGATCTGGCTGCCGATGATTGTGCCGCTTTCCAACACTCTCACCATCACGCCATTCGCTGCCTGCCGGCCGAGGTTTTTCACGCTGACATGGATCGCCACCGTATCGCCGTCTTTGGGCGCCGAAGGGTCAAAGGTGATGGAATTGGCCGATACCGCCAGATCAGGAATGCTGAGGATCGTAATGGTTGTAAAAGCGTCGTTGTCTTCCCTGGTAATCTCCGGCAGAAGATGATCGGGATCGACCCGGACATAGAGAATCTTCTCTCCGGAAACCGCAATATCAAACCAGTCCAATGACACTTCCGCGCTCAATCCGGCATCCAAGGACAAGATCGTCCTGCTACCGATCAAGACCCCGTCTGCACCGGGAACACCCAGATAGAAATCAACTTTGGCATTGCCGACCGGCGCAAAGCCTTCATTGCGGATGGTCGCCTTGATATTGACACTGCCTTGCTCGTTGATCACTGCCGGGGTGATGACGATATCTTTAAAAGAAGCCGTCAGATTCGGCTGGGTCGAACCGTTAACGGTGAGTCCGGCGATTGCTTTGTTGTTTGTTTCGGACACCTCCGCAAAGGCATTGTTTGGATCAACCTCTATCGCAACGGGCAGACTGCTCCCGGCCTTGCCCGTCTTCCAGACCACCTGACTGGTAACGACTGTATCGGCCGGGATGTCAACCGTCGCAGTGGCAATGTCTATGCGCCCTGTGGGGTCATCAATATAATATTTGACCTGAACATTGTAGGCACTCATGGTGCCTTTGTTGCTTATTTTAGACGAGATCGTTACATCCTTCGTGATATCCACGGGATTTTGCGAAAAGCTGATATCGGAAGCAAGCGTTTCAAAATCATAAGTGGTTGCCGGGCTGATCCTGTTGACGGCGACATTGTTGACTTCATTGGACTCGGCAACAGTGTTGTCCGGATCAACGGATACATAAAACGTATGTGTGTTCCCGTCTATAATAACGACCGGGAAAGATACGCTCACCATGGATTGGCCGGGAAATGCGACCGACTGCTCCCCGATGATGGCAGCGTCGGAAATGGACCCGTCGTAGAGCACAACTCTGGTCTGGGGCACGTCCGTCCTGCCCCGATTTGCTACCCGGACATGGATGGTGACGGATGCCGGAAGACGGGTGATGGTGTTCGGGATAAAGGTAATATCCTGTGGATCGACGGCCAGATCCGGGTTGACCGTCGCGTCCCAGACCGCGGTGACCGCCAGGGCGGTTTGGAAGGCGCTACCATACCAGCTTCCGTCCGCCGACTGAAGGCCGAGAATAAAATTGACGCCCCGCTGAGCGGCGCCGGACAGACCATTCACTTCCTGCAGCGCCATCACGGCCCTCGCCGTATCATAGACCGTGCTGGCGCTGTTTCCAAAACCCCCGTCCGCGTTCTGGCGCGCACTCAGGAAAGCCGCGCCGCTTTTAATCTGATCTTCGAGGATGTATTGCTGTCGATACGTTTTAAAGGCACCAAGCACATGGGCTGTGCATTCGATATTGCTTCCCTCCTCATTGCCCCAGCCGCCGTCAACATTTTGTTTGGATTTCAAATAGGCAACAGCCGATGCCACGATGTTTTGATCGGAGCAGCCGGACGCTGATAAGCTCTTAAGGGCCAGCGACGTATCCACGGGATTGCTCATATATGTCTTGTTGCTGCCCCAGCCGCCGTCCATGTTTTGTCTTCCGATAAGATCGGCCAGAAAAGCGTCGACAGCCCGGCCGGATGATTTCAACACGTCAATTTTTCGGGCAAGATAATCGGTCAGGACAAGATCATTGTCGGCCAGCCATTGGATGCCTGCGGCATAATATTGTTCGGCCGCCGAGAAATTTTTCAGGGCGTGTAAGGCTTCCGCTGTGTCCCGGGCCGTTGTCCGGGACAAATCCATCCAGTTACCCTCTGCCTTTTGATTGGCGATCAGCCACTGGACACCGTCTTCAATATTGGGCGGCAAAGGCCGGGGGATGACAACAGGATCGGGGTAGCCACCGCCCGCTGGGATGTCTTCTTTGGACTTTAGATCGATATCAATGAGGCCCGTGCCGTCCGTCAGAATGGAATACCGCTTAAGCCATTCCTGACGCATCACCTCGATTCCGATCAGTTCATTGCCGCTGAAGGTCCCCGGCCTGGTCACCAGGATAAATGCTATCTTGAAGCTCTTCTGAGAATCCGTAAACGCGGGAATCCGCTCACCTTCCGCGGCAATGATGTCGTCGATTGTAATATAGCGGGCCGCGCCGGTAATTGTTGCGCCGAGTTCGGGCATCCTCGCGCCGTTGACATCGGCATTTTCGATCAGCAGCAGCGGCGGAACCTGGGCTTTGTCGATGAAGCCCATCAGATAAAGATCCAGGGGGCTGTAATTTTTCCGCACGGCAATCGACGTGAATGTGCCGTTGCCGTTGTCCTGCCAGTGATTTCCATACATCAGCGACGCGCCCGAATCGAGCAGGAAGCTCCAGTGCATCCCGTCCTCACCGAGCAAGGCCGAACTGGGACTGCCAGCGAGATCGTTGAACTTCACAAAGGCGGACCACCTGTGCATCAGTTCGTGAGACAGCGTGCCGAGAGAATTTTCAAACCCGGGGTTCAGCGGATCGGAAACCAGCGCGGCGGTGTTACCCATGTCCACCATGCCCTGCAATCTCCCGTGGCTGCCATACAGCGCCGTGTTGTCAAACAAAGGCACACCGATTCCCTGTGTATCGTTCTTAACGCCGTGGTAAAAGGCGAGTGCCTGAGGTTTGGGCATCAGGAAATCGAAGTTGGAGAAAACAACGATAAAATCGTATTCGTCTTTATAAACCTTGAAGAATTCGTTGGCGATGATTCGCCGGGGAATTGCCGTCGTTCCCGCATCGGAATTGTTCGCGTCATAATTGCCGGTTACTTCCATAACGGCGATATTGCCGTAATTGCCGATGGATCTGGCGGTGAATTCCTGAGCAATGCCATCGGCGGGGAAGAAAAGTAATACGGAGAACAAAATGAGAAAATATTTCCAATAATCCGTTATAGACCGACATACTCCGTCCATGAAGTACCCTCCCTTTTCACGATAGATAAAAAGATCTAAAGCACCGGTGTGTCAGCAGGTGCCATCGCCTTTGGCGCAATAGTTCCCCCAAGCATTGATGCAAACGATTCATCCTTGAAACATTTCATTGACGCTTTTAAGAACTCTTATTCAGAGTGCTTATTGACTGCGATTGCTTTTTATTTCTTTAGAATGTGCTGCGAGTGTTGATATTTTTATTTTACTTTAAGCCCTGGTTCGGCAATTTAATAGTCTGCTTGTTTTCGTTCGGCCTTCTGCGATGGTTGGCTCCTGATCAGATTGCTTTTCTGGAGGTCCGGATTCTTTCTGATTCGTTCCACGATTGTTATTGATTCCGTGCTCTGCCCTGTCGATTTCGATCCCTGAATTTCACTCTCTGAAGTTTTCCCTTTCTCTTCTAATCGTACAATGATCGTCTCGGGTCCGGTTTTTGTCTTTGCTATGAGCACAATCCTCCCGGGTGCAACTTCGGTAACCGTTGCCTTCCGGGCGATCCTATTCTCTGTCGTCACCGGGCCGGTCCGGCGGTCCTGTCTTGCATCCTTTTCTTTTCTAACCTCTCTTCGACCGGCTGCTCGCCGGGCACCGGTATCGGACTTCTCTAGCACGTTTGCCGGTTCGGGGCTTTGAACACTATTATCAGACACTGTCATTTCATCGGGCGTGATCATGATTTCCTCACCCACTTTAACAATCCGCAGCTTGCCGTCATCCATCTTAACAATGGCCTGCTTGTCCCGTGCGGATATCTTGATGATTTGAATTTTGTCGAGAGAATCCGCATAAGAAACAGACGTGATCGTGGTAAATAGTGAAATCATGAGGCCCAATGAAAATAGTAATATCTTGTTCATATATTTTCCTTCCATTGCTTTACCGATCTCTTTTATATGCCGATGCTTGCTCCTTTATGTGCATTCCACCAGGTTTTGTATCCGGCCAGTTTGTTTTTGATCGTGGTTCCGTCGTTGGATTGCAAGGCATTGCTAAGAGCAGTTATTTCATCTGCTGCCTTCATACCGTAATACTTTTGCCGGTAATTCAAAAAGACTTTCATGTGTTTCACCAGTGCTTCCAGCATATCCTGTTGCGTGGTCTTTCCCAACTGCAGCTGCATGCTCCACTTGTCGCAAAGCCACAGGCGCCGCTCCATTTCGTCTTTGATCCATTTGGTGACATTGGCTGTACTCCGTAATTCCGGCAAGGTTATCGGTTGAATCGAAGATGGATGCTTCGTCAGATACGCATTCACAATTTCCAGTGGTTCGGGTTTAGTGCTTAAGTCTTTTAGTGCAGTGTAGTCTATCTTGATTACCTTATTCCCACTCAACCAACGATAATCTCTGCCTCCCGTGGCATCCACAAATATTGTATTTCCATTCATTCTTCTAACCGTATAAGCCAAACCGGGTACCCCGTAATAATTTCGAAATTCCATATCCAGCTCGTGAAGTAGCCATTTGTCAGAATCGACTCCGGCATGCTGGGTGACTTCGACTTTTACACTTAATAACTTTGTCAATTTTTCTTCTTTAGGGAGACCTCTGACTTCATCAATATTGGAATATCCACCATTACAAAGCATATCTGAGTGGTCTGAATCAAAATGATCCGTATTACCGACTATGCCCGATC
>SBEK01000094.1 GCA_009668925.1 Deltaproteobacteria bacterium | reverse complement strand
ATCCATAATCCTCCGATGTAAGTTATATTGCAATGCAACAAATATGATTGACAAAGAAGAAATACTGCTTATAATGAACCTGGAACACATGAATAAGTGCCTGACCCGGCCCGAAGAAATCATAAACGGGGATAGGTGACTTACAAAAAATGGGATAAGGAGGAAACAATGGAACCTAAACAGATCGCAAAACAAATGGTCGACTTTAACAAAACTGCTTTTGATAATTCTTTTGAAGCCATGGCTGTTATTCAGGACCAGACGGAAAAGATGGTTGCCGCCATGATGGAGCAGACGGCTTTTTTCCCTGAAGAAGGCAAGAAGCTGGTTACTGACTGGATCAAAACCTACAAGAAGGGCCGGGAGGAATTCAAGGCGGCGGCCGACGAGAATTTCAAAAAGGTGGAAGCGTTTTTTGCTTCCAAGTAAAAGGGCCGGATCCGGTTAAGAAACCGCCGTGATGAATTGCGCGGCGGTTTCTTAATATGGAACGTGGGATGTCTTGTGCGGGGATCCGTCAGGCTTTGGGCGCCTTGGGCGGACTGACCAGTCCTTCGCCCTGAAGCACGGTCACGCCGTCCTGATTCATACAGGTGGTTTTCAAACGGACGCGGTTCTTTTCATTATCGAGCTCCAGAATTTCAACGCGCGCCGTGATCGTGTCGCCGATGCGCACCGGCGCCAGGAAACTCAAGTCCTGCTTCATGTAGATGGTTCCGGGGCCGGGCAGCTGATTGGCGATAATGGCGGAGATGAAGCCCGCCGTCAGCATCCCGTGGGCAATGCGGGTTTTGAAAAATGTGTTCTTGGCGTAGGCCTCGTTCACATGCGCCGGGTTGAAATCGCCGGTGATGCCGGCATACAAATAGATGTCCGTTTCGGTTACCGTCTTGGCGAACTCGGCCCAGTCCCCGACTTTCAGTTGATCAATCGTTTTTCCTGTTATCATGAATTAACTTCTCCTTATTGAATTTGTATCTGATTATAAAAATAGAAAAGGGTTATGCATAATTCAATTCCCATTTCTCTAAATTAAAGATGATATCGAGGCGGCTAGGAGGAGGTGACGAAGCGTATCCTGACATACGCTGAGGATACCGACGACCCCGGCCTGCGCCGGGGCAGGCTGCGCCAACAAAGTTAGCCGAAGAAGGCGGCCCACAATCAGAACCAGCACTTGTGACTCCAAATATTCTCCTTCAAATCCTTGATGTCGTCCTGCATGACCAGATACAGGCAGGCGTTCGCGATGGCCAGTCCCCCCTGATAGGCCAGCGCCGTGACCAGCATGATTTCGTCTTCGGCAAACTCCCGCTGCCTCCCGCTGTAAACAATCAGAACGCCGATGATGTCGTCCTGGGATTTGATCGGCACATACAGCATGGAGACAATGCCTTCCTTTTCCTTTTCCTTTTTATACTGAATGCCGGTGTCCGCAAGGACGTTTTTGATGTATATGGTCTTGCCCTTCAGGGCTTGGGCCATATTCTTGTCCGCCACGATGGGGCCTTTGTTCAGGTATTTTTCGCTCAAACCGAAACACGCCACGCGCTTCAGGGTCCGTTTGTCCTCATCGAGCAGCTGGACCGCCGCCGCTTTGAGACTGAGCGATTTGACCAGATCTTCCGTCATCGCCTGCAAAATGGCCTTGACGTCGAGGCTTCCGGATATGCTGGCGGCAAGCTTCAGGAAGATCGCGGACTGCTGGCGCAGCCTCCGGACCAGCAGGGTGTTGGCAATTTCCGCGCCGCCGCGCTCGGCCAGGATGAACAGGAAATCAATTTCATTTTTGGTGAATTTGCGGATATCCCTGGTGTAAAGACTCAAAAGGCCGAGCATCCTGCCGCGGTCCACGATCGGTACGGACAGGATGGAACCGATGCCTTCCGCCTTTTTGGCCTCCCGGTTCATCAGCCGCTTGTCGGTTGTTGCGTCCCGAAAGTACATGTAACCGTCTTTCATCAACTGGGGACTGATTTTTACCGCGTGCGCGGGACCGGCGTGGATATATTTTTCGGACAGGCCGACCTGGACGATTGCCGTATTGCTGATCGCGTTTTCTTCGTTCTCATCCATCAGAAAGATGACGGCCGCCTTGGCTTTCAGGGTCTTGACCGCCGTGGAGGCGATCAGGTGGCCCATTTTGGCCGGGTCGTCCGTCGTGGACAAATCTCTGCCCAGGACACTCAGGGCTTTGAAATAACTTTCTTCAGTCGGCATATTTTCCTTTTCCTCCGTCTAGATGGCATCGGCAATTCTCTGGATCAGCGACAGCTTCTTTTTGTCGGAAGGCGCCCGATGGCCGGGTTTCCGTGTCCGGGGCGCCTTACTTTTCGTTCGCGCCGGTTTGGCGGCACTTTCTTTCTTAAGCGCTGATTTTCGGGGCTTGGCCTTATCTTTGAGCTTCTGTTCCTTTTTGGCGGACACCGGCCGCGGCGTCGCCGCAGGTGCGGCCGTTTCCTCGTGGTCCCGGTCTTTGAGCCACCGGGCGATCTTGGGAGCGAATTGCCGCTGAAACTTTGAACTGACATAAATGCCGATATGGCCGGTTTCCAGACAGACATCCTCCGTGTCGCGGCTCCCCACGGCCTTCGTCAACCGGTTGCAGGCTTCCGGGGGGACGAGATGGTCATACTCTCCGAAGAAATTCAAAAGCGGCATGGTCAGCTTCTTCAAGTCCACCCGTTTACCGTTCAGGTGCATTTTGCTTTGAATCAGCAGATTGTTTTTATAGCAGTCATCGACAAACTGCCGGAACGTTTCCCCCGGAACGTCGGGGCTGTCGAAGATCCAGCGCTCCATGCGCACGAAGTTTTCCACAAAGTCCTTGTTGTCCATGTTTTCCATGAAGCCTACGTATTTGTCGATCATCAGGCGCGCGGGGTTGAGCAGAAGAAAACCGAAATTCATCAGGTCGCCCGGGATGTTGCCGAACGTGCCGATCATCCGGTCGACGTCGACATCCCTCATCCAGACATGCAGAAGGCCCTTGTCCGTGTCGAAATGGGAAGGCGTGACGGTCGTAATGAGATTCTTGATTTTTTCCGGATGCAGCGCCGCATACATGACGGAAAAGGTGCCGCCCATGCAAATGCCCATCAGGTTTATTTTCGGCACATTGTGCTTTTGGCGGATGAAATCGACGATGTTGTCCATGTAGCCGTTCACGTGATCATCAATGGTCAGAAATCGATCCTTGCGCGTGGGATAGCCCCAGTCCACCATGTACAGATCAATGCCTTCCGCAAGAAAAGTCTTGACAACGCTGCGGTCGGGCTGCAAGTCGAGCATGGTCTCGCGGTTGATCAGCGCGTAAACCACCAGCAGAGGGGCTTTTAACGGGGACTGTGCATCTTCATTGCGGAAATAATGCTTGACCCGGACACGGTCTTCTTCATAGACGATTTCGTAAGGCGTCGAACCGAGTTGGCAGTTGAGCTCGCCGAGCAGAACATCGGAAGCACGGGACGCGCGCTGCTGGGCCTTCTCGGCATCTTCGGCCAGCCTCTCCAGAATCAGGTCTATGGGAATTTTTCTTGTGTCCATGAAGTTGACGTTTCCTTCCGAAACCCTTCGGCCGCCGTTTATCCGCCGCCGGGCAAGGCCGTTACTTGACGGCGGTCAGCCTGTTTTGTGAAATCCCAAGCTGTTTTTCCAGTTCTTTCACCCGTTTTTTGAGCAGATGGAATTCCCGGTACAGGTCGTCCATGTCCTTGTTCGTGACAACAGGCAGCACCTGGAGAAAATCGCGCAGGGCTTCATTTTTGGCGATCAGAAAATCCTCCAGTTTGTTGAGCGTGCGGTGCAGGGCGTCCGTGTATTCCTTGGACTTGAACAGATTCATATAATGGCCTTCCAGGATCTTCAGCCACATGCCATAACTTTCTTTGGCTTCACCGGGCAGGTGGCCTTCCTCCGCCATCCGCTGCATTTTTTCCTGAAGCACTTTGAAGGACTTCTCCATCGGCAGGTAAAGAATGGAGAGGAATTCAGCCAGTGTTGTTTCAAACAAATTGTGTTTGTCGAGCATTTCATTGAACCGCTCCTGATAAAAGCGGGTCAGGCCCAGAGGCGGAATTTTCAGGTATTGCCGCAGTTCTTTTTCGTAGACATCGGAGAGGGCCTTGAAAACTTCCTGATCCAGATTGTCGAAATTATAGGCTTCAGTGCGCTTGCCGATTTTCCCGGCCTTATCCATGAGATGATTCTGGATCTGCATCGCGACGTCAAAGCCGGACTGGGCCATTTTCAGGAAGATTTCCGGCAATGCGCTCATGGAGTTTGCGGCCGCGGATGCGGATTCCGGTTCGCTCATCATCCGGGAAAAAGATTTAAGCAGATTCAAATTGGTCTTGAGCTGCTCGGTGAAGCGGTTTTGCACGGCGGCCTGCGTCTTCAGGGTCATGTCCGAATCAGGCGGCACGGCTTTGGCCATATTGAGCCACAGGTCGGCAGCGGTTTTCATCCACGGGAACATCGACGATTCCGGGAAGGGGGATTGCTTGTCTTCAAAAGCCATGGGCACCTCGTTCATGAACTGCGGCACTTGTAAAATACAATTTAGTAATTAAAGTAAAAACGTAAACGGCTGCGTTAAAGTATTCACTCATTTATGGAAGTCGGGGCATGAGGTTGCAGGAATCGTCAACCACGATCCGATCATAATCATTATCGTCAAGACGCACCTTTTTTTAGTATATGGGGCAATATTTGTCAATGAGTATCACTTATTGAACAAAGAGGCGGCAATGATTCCGCGGGGAGAATTGCCGCGGACGATGAAATCTGCATGTGCGGCGCGAGGCTTCGAGGGGAACGAGATATGGCGAGAGGGCAAGGAGTCACCATGGAGAAGGTCACGCCGGATGAACTCTTAAACGTAATCGGCGTGACCGCCGCCGACAACAGGGAGCATGTCAATACGGCGCTGGCCTGGAAGAGCAAAATGGCGGGCGCGCAGGTCAGAGGTCTGTTTGGTTATCAGCGTATTCTGGACAGCGTCGCCAAAGATATAACGCTCTTCGGACCGTGGGCGATTGCCGCCGCGTGGCAAAGCGCGATGCTTGATACGGTCCTGCGACCCGTCAGAGCCGGTGCGCGGATAGCCGTGGGCGCCGGGCGGAATCCCGACGCCATCGCCGATGTGAACGGATGGATTTATAAGAATTATTCACGGCTCCTCTATACGTTGACCGGCTTCTTCATGAAAGACGGCCGGTTCAACCGGGAAAAAGCGCTAAGCATCTGCACCACGGATCAGGGCAAAGACTATCTGAAAAACTACATGGATGAATTCGCACAGTTGGAGCGTGCCTACAATAACATTGGCCTGACGCGCCTCAAAGCCATGAAGGAGCTGCTAAAATGTCTGCTGGTGGTGATTACGGAGCAGCCGTTTACAGGCGGCTGCCTGCCGTTTGCCAAGACCCATCCGGACGGATCACCCGCAGATTCCTTCGAGGAATATCTTGCCGAGAACCGCCGGCGCCTCGAAAATCTGTTTAGTGAAAATGCCTTTGACATCAAGGAGTATTCCGAAAGAAAGACATCCGGAAATATCGGGTGTTCGGCATATGAATTTGTCGACGGGTCGACGCTCCACCGCGTCCGGCTGCGCCACTATCCTGTTTTGAAAGGCGTGAAGCGAAACGGAAAGGTCCTCTACATGGTGACGCCGCTCATCAACCGGCCGGAGCTGTTTGATCTGGCGCCCGGCAAGTCCGTGGTGGAGGCGATGCAAAAAGAGGGGTATGATATTTATCTGGTCGATCACGGCGATCCGGGGTGGGAGGAAACCGGGTTGACATTGGACTTCTACGGGAAGACCATTCACGATGCATACATTGAAATGATCCGCCGCCGGCACCCGCGTAAAGAAATATATGTGATGGGCTATTGTATGGGCGGCACGCTGATCATGCCGTATCTGGCGAGGCGGGCCGAGGAACTGCTGGCGGCGGGAAAACCGATGGACATCAGGAAAGTCGCCCTGATGGCGTCGCCGGTCAAGTTTGACGACGGGGAAAGCGGACATGCGCCGATTCGCTCACTCATCCGCCGCGACTACGATCCCGATCTGATGAAGGAACTTTTCGGTGCGGTCAACATTCCGCCGCAAATCATCGAGGCCGGGATGAACGAAATTCAGCCCGGTGTCCAGTATACGGTTGTTTTGGGCTTCTACGGCCGGGCCGAGTCAAAAGAAGCGATCCGGGATGCGGCGCCGTTTCTTTACTGGCTTACGCACGGGACAAAATTTCCCATTGCCGCACACATCCAGTGGATTCAAGATATATTCATCGGCAACCAGATTTATGAAGGGAAATATTGCCTACCCTCAGCCAACCCCGAATTTGACGGCCAGCCGGTGAATATGAATATCCTGATGAAGGCGGGCGTGAGCATTTTTGATTATAAGGGATCCAGGGATCCGATCGCGCCGGCCGGGTCCTGTGTGGCCGCAGAGACATGGGGGCAGGTGGACAAAGGGAATGTCCGTTTCACGGGCGGGCAGCTCAACCGGACAATTGAAAAAAACATCGGGCATATTTTTGTGGTCAGCCGCAAGCACCTGGCCGAATATCTGCAGCTCGTCAAGGCTTTCTACAAAGATTAGCAGGCTGTTGAAAAAGGCTCATAACCTAAAGGTCACCCGTACCCTGAAGGGCACGCGGAACCTAAAGGTCACGCGTCTGCGGTTTATGACCTTCAGGTTATGTTACGCTTCGGCTCTCGCTCTCATTTCCCTCCAAAGGGCGCTCCGCTCTCCGATCCTCGCGATGCCTTGCAGAATCAGCGCAAAAAAATATTGACAAACAAAATATGATCAGCAAGAGATGCCTCACCATTTACGGAATGAACATCTCTGCCTGAGGCCCGGCAGGATGATTATGGAAGGAATACAACAATTAAATGGTTCAGGAAGGTAACCCAGCACATCTGAAAACAGTAAGTAACATTATTATTCCGGCTAAATATAAAGGTCCGCCGGGCATCGCCAACGGGGGATATGTTTGCGGCCTTGTTGCCGGACACATCGACGGGGCGGCCGACGTGATGATCAAACTCCCCGCTCCCCTTGACCGGGGGCTGCAAATCCGCGAAAGCGGCGGCGGAAATTATTATCTGACGGACGGTGATCAGGTGATCATCCGGGCCAAACCGGGCGTGATCGATTTGGCCGTTCCGGATGCTCCGGGTTATGAAGAAGCTGCGAGGGCTGCCGAGGCGTCCATTGCGCTTACGCCGACGCCTTATCGCCACGTGACCGGACACGGCATCCATCCCATTTGTTTTTGCTGCGGCGCCGATGTGCCTTGCGGGGAAGGCCTCAGGATCCATCCCGGCCGCGTCGCCCGCAGAAGCATGGTGGCCGCTCCCTGGACGCCGGCGCCGGAGTACGGCGACGCGAACGGGTATGTGCGGCCCGAATTCATCTGGACGGCCCTCGATTGTCCGGGGGCCTATGCCCTCTGGGAACTGACCGATACGAAGCCCGGTTTGTTGGGAAGGCTGATCGGCCGGATAGAAAAGCCTCTGCGCTCAGGCGAGCCGTGCGTTGTTGCCGCCTGGCCCGTTGGGAACGACGGAAGGAAATTATACGCGGGAACAGCCCTGTTCAATGCGGAAGGACAAATCGTCGGCCGCACCCTGGCCACGTGGTTTCCCATGCCCGAGGAATTCAGCCGCCAACTGGAGAGCTGAGGCAGGCGATTCATATTCATCTTTCCCGCGGGGGAAAATCGTCCCAAGCGGTGCATCTGCAAAGCGGCCATTTTCGTCACTTCCATTTCTTTTTATCGAAATGCCTGATCTGAAGCTCAGTGAAAACGGGACAGGATCATGTCGTCGCTCATTTTCTTTCTATCAAGGCGCTTTCGTGATTTTCAGAAGAGATATAACCGATATTTCTAATTGACGCTTACCGTCGTACTCCAATAATCCATGAGCATCAATCCGGGATCATCTTCCAGGGTGTCACAGGCGGCCACCGGATATTGAATGGCCATGGGCATGAATACCCGCTCCGGGGAAGGCGGGATCAGGGGCACGTCGACATCCTTCTGGACGTTGCAGCGGTAATGATCCTGGTTGCCGAAGAAGAAATCATGAAAGGCCTTCCTGTCCTGGTCGCTCACACCGGTAAGATAGTCGACGAGGTCCGCGGCAGTAGGATCAACAGGGATCCAGCCGTAATTGGGCAGATAGAATTCCGCCCAGAAGTGGCCGCTGAAGTTTCCCTTGAAGAGCTGCCATCCCCCGGTGGTGCGCGCGGGGATGCCCACGGAACGGCACAGGGCGCTGAAATACATCGACTGCGCTCCGCAGTCGCCGGAGCGATTGCGATGCACGTACACCGATTCCGGCTCGCCGCGCGGCCAGAGAGCGAGGTGGGGCATAAAGCTGTATGTAACCGTGGCCAGGATATAATCATACAGCTTCTTCGCTGCGCGGTAGGGGTTTGTTTCGCTCCCGATCACGGTTTGCGCAGTCCGGCGGATCTCGTCCGTTATGGCTATGTTTCCGTAGGACGCCGTGTACCGCAAATAGAGATCACTTCTGCGGTCATACGTCCCGACCCTTTCCGGATCAATCTGAAACCACTGCTCGTAATGGTCGAAGGTGAACCGGATCACAATGTTGAGGTCCTGCGTCAGTTCGCCAAGCAACACCTCCATGTAAATCAAACCGATGTCCTGATCGATGGAGGGAGAACCCTTTACATAGGTCGTCGGGGTTATGGAAAGTACGTGTATATTCGCCTGCGGTGCTGTAACGACGGGGATGGGAAACCAGATTTTCAAAATGCCGCCGGCGGGCAGTTTGGCCCGCGGAATGGCAAGCATGCCTGTCCCCGTGTAAGATATCGGCCGGATAAAAGGCTGCCAGGGATCGGGACCCGGACCGGCGTCGGCGATCTGCTTGAGCAGCTTGTAGTCGTATTCGTAGACGCCATACATCTTCGCATCCTGGCGGAAGAGGTCAACGTTGCGGAACTTGACGTTCGATATTACATCCGAGAAAAAGCGGGGCTTACCGTCGATTGTGATGCTCTCCAGTTTTCCTTGAGTGATCCAGGCCTCCCGTTCCTGCGGCGGAACCTGCGGAAAGGCTGCGGCCAGCATCGTCCGTGTCTCATCGAGGCTGTAAGGATACTGCGCCGAGATGAGCTGAATGTCCCGCAGGCTGTTGAGGCATTCCAGCGCTTCGTCATTCTTGCCTTCGCCAGTAAGCAAGGTCCGAGCCTGCCGGTAAAGACCCGTTGCCTTGGTAAACTCAGCCAGCGCTTTGGCCTGTCGGGCCTGGACGAGGATTTGGATACCGGGAGAAGCCGCCGTCGAATCATTTCCACCGCAGGCCGTAACGGCCAGCGCAACCACCAGGAAAACGAGCAGCATCAGTTTAAACCGGGAAGTGTGCACGGCAAAAAACCTCATTAGCTTTGTTTGACTGTAAAATGAAACTTAATCGATAAGAGCTTAGTATAATTATAATTAATTTTAGGAGAAGGCCTGCCTTATGTCAAGGCGATTTTACAATTTGTCGGAAGCTGATGAATTGTTTCGGGGAATTTCAAGGCGTCCTATTTGAGACGAGTGTTATGATGAGGCCGGGCCCTGAGCGGTTGCCACCCCTCCCGCTTGCGGTCGAAGCCTTCTAAGAAGGCTGTCGCTGTTCCAGGAGCACCGGCCAGGGCAGTTTGGGAAATACATCTGTGAGCGGATGGTCATCATCCACGAAGTGATGGTCCAGGCGGGTGAACGCCTTCTCGGCGATTTTCTTGACGCTGTAAGGATCGACCACATCGTCTTTTGTCCCGTGATAGAGGACCACCGGGACGTGCAGCTTCCGCTTTACGGCATTTTCGAATCCTTCGATATTCAGCGCGGGGGCCAGCAAAACCAGCTTTCGGACCTGAGGCTCGTGATCCAGGGCGAAGCGCGCCGCCATCAATCCGCCGTAGCTCGACCCCACGAGAATCAAATCATTTTCGCCGCGAAGAAGCGTCTTCAGTTTGAGCATCCGGGTTTCCAGATTCCCCGTATAGTCTTCGATGATCATTTGAGGGAATAATTTACGAAAATATTGCCCTTTTGTTCCCCGGGACGTGCTCTCCAGACCGTGAATAAAAACAAGCGTATGTTCCACTAAACCAGCCTCCGTATTTTCCCGGCGTCTTCAATTTGATATTGCCCGGATTATGCCATTGTGTTACACGTTTAGCAACAGCATTTTTGATTGAGGAGAAGACATTATGGCTTTGGTATTACCTTTTAAAGCGGTTCGTCCGCAGGCGAATTTTGCAGCCGATGTTGCGGCGCTGCCGTACGATGTGATGACGCGGGAAGAAGGACAAAAAGCAGTGGCCGGCAGGGCGCTGAGCTTCATGCATGTGGAAAAGTCGGAAATCGATGTGCCGGACGGCACGCGCCCCGATGATCCCTTGATTTACGAGACGGCCAAACGCAACCTCGCCAAACTGCGTCAGGACGGCATCCTTACGCAGGATGAATCGCCGTGCTACTATGTGTACCGGCAGCAGATGGGCAAACAGGTGCAGACCGGCATCGTGGCCGTGATGAGCGCCGCTGAATATGACGAAGGCAAGATCAAGAAGCATGAGCTCACGCGTCAGGACAAGGAAGACGACCGCATCCGGCACGTGGATACGGTCAATGCGCAAACGGGGCCTGTTTTCATCAGCTATCTGGCGCGCCCGGGCATCAATGCAATCGTGGAAAAGAGTATTGGGGGCAAGCCGGAATACGATTTCACCGCCGAAGACGGTGTGATTCATACCGCCTGGGTGATCAGGGATGCAGCCGATATCGCAGCGCTCACGAAGGAATTCGCCGGGGTCGACGCCCTGTACATTGCCGACGGTCATCATCGCGCCGCCGCGGGGTCCACCGTTGCGCGCCGCCGCCGGAAACCGGGTGAGAGCCGGGAATCGGATTATGTGCTGGCTGTTTTTTTCCCGCACAATCAGCTGAAAGTCATGGATTACAACCGGGCCGTGAAGGATCTGCGGGGGCTTTCGGCCGCTCAGTTTCTGCAGAAAATCGGCGCCAAATTTTCAGTGACGGAAAATTTTACAGCCAAATCACCTGAGCGCCTGCATGATTTCGGCATGTATCTCGGAGGCCGCTGGTATTGCATCACCATCAAAGAAGGCGTCTACAAAGCTGCGGATCCGGTCGCGAGTCTCGATGCGGCCATTCTGCAGGATCATCTGCTGGCGCCCGTTCTGGGCATTGCCGATCCGCGCACGGACGACCGCATAAAATTTATCGGCGGCATCCGCGGAATGGCGGAGCTTGAAAAACTGGTGGATCGGGAGGGATATGCCGTGGCATTTTCCCTTTATCCCACCACCATGGAGCAGATCATGAAAGTGGCTGACGCCGGTGCGATCATGCCGCCCAAGTCCACCTGGTTTGAACCCAAGCTGCGCAGCGGTTTGTTTGTACATGTTCTTGAATAGTGAATAATAGATCGGGAATTTGGGACCCTATTGCCTTTCGTGCTCGTAGGGAGGAGGATATAAGGAGGATACGATGAAAAAGAATTCATTACATCTGATGCTCATTGGACTGATTGCCGCACTTTGTGTTTCCGGATGCGCCACGACGGGGATTTATTCCATCGACATGGGATATGATGCAAAAAATGCGATGATCCCTCCTTATTTGAAGCCGGATCAAAAGGCCTTGCAGACCATCATCGGCGTGGCTGAGTTTGCCGATTCGCGTAAAATTGACGATCCTCTGGTCGTCGGCCGCGTGATCGAAAGAAACGGCATGAAAGTGCTGGTGCTGCCGAAGCGCACCCGGCCGACCCAGGCCGCAAGTGAAGGGATCAGACAGTATTTAAGGAAAGCCGGCTATAATGTCTCCGGTGTCGGTGAACCCTGGAATCTGCGGGAGGGAACCATCCCCCAGGCGGCGAACAGCAAGCTGCTGATCGGCGGCGCCATCGAGGGCCTGGATATCGACTGCCGGCGCGCGTTTCCCACCAACACCTACACGACAAAATTAAAGATGACCGTTTACATCGCGGACACCGTGCATAAAAAAATATTGTACCATGCCACCGTGGAAGCCACGACGTCGCTTGAGCATGTGTCCTTTGCGGAAGAACGGATGGGGGATCAGGCCAGCATCGCCCTGGGCGATGCCATCGAAAGGATCTTTGAAAAACGGGAAATAGCGCAGGCCATTCGTGAAGCTCTGAAGTAGCTATCGGCCGGACTCGGGGAAGCCTGGATGTACACAACATCGACGCCGACGTCAACCGGATGAAAGTGCCCGCCTCCTGCGGTGAACAATTCTACGGATTGCGCATGCATGCTTAGGAATAAAAACGGAGGTGAATATATGAAAATACTCAATACGGCGCCGATGTCCAACGTGTTGAAAGGTCTGATCGAAAGCAAGGCGGCAGGACTGTCGTTTTCCGTAGAGGAAGCGCATCGGCTGCCGGAAGACCGGCTGGTGGCCCTGGTTGCTGATGCGGATATTGTCCTGGGCGATTATACGGGGGCGACGCCGATCACGCGCCGGATCGCCGGGGCGGCAAAAAAAATTAAACTGATTCAGCAGCCGAGCGTCGGTTACAATCATATCGATGTCGCCGCCTGCACGGAGTTCGGTATTCCCGTGGCCAATACGCCCGGGGCCAATGATATCGGCGTCGCCGAGCATACGATCATGCTGGCGCTGGCCTGCCTGAAATACCTGCCTTTTTACAATGAGAAGACGCACGCCGGGGAATGGCTTTTTTTGCATGCCCAGCGTACGGGTGTTTTTGAGCTCAACGGCAAAACCTACGGACTGCTCGGCATGGGCCGCACCGCCCGGGCTGTGGCCGAACGACTCGTCCCGTTCGGCGTCAACCTGCTGTATTATGATGTCGTCCGGTTGAGTTCCGAAGAGGAAAAACGGTATCAGGCGACATTCGCTCCCCTGGCCGATATTCTGAAGGCGGCGGATGTCGTGAGCATTCATCTGCCTCTCACCGAAGCCACCACGAAGATCATCAACGCCGAAAAGCTGTCGCTCATGAAATCCAACGCCGTGCTCATCAACGTGGGGCGCGGCGCGCTGGTCGATGAAGCGGCGCTGGCGGATGTCCTCCGCGCGAAGAAAATCGCCATGGCGGCCGTGGATGTGTTCACCGAAGAGCCTCCCCCCAAAGATCATCCGCTCCTCGGCCTCGAAAACGCCATTTTGACGCCGCATCTGGCGGGTTCAACGCGCGAGTCGGGCGGCCGTATTCTCAACATGGCGGTGGACAATCTGATCCGCATCCTCAAAGGCGAAAAGCCGTCATGGGTGTTAAACGGATAACGGAGGCCGGCCCAGGGCCCCCCCAAACACCTGCTGTGCATCAGCGCGCCGGGTCGTACTTAAAGACGCGGGAGAGCGCGTCAGCGTATCCGTTGACCGCTTTCATCCCGCGGTCCGTTCCGGCAAAGGTCTCAACGGGTTTGTCCGTTTGAATCATCTGCGTTTCGGTCGTTGCCTCATCGAGTCTCCTGAAGTCGGGCAGAGACTCCCGGACGGCGGATGCATACTCCGTAAGCAATGCAGCATACTGGGGCGCATACGTTTCACAGTGCGTCGTCTGCGCCTTTCTCTTTCGGTCATCGAGGCGCTTCACCTGTGCGGCCTGCGCATCGGAGATGATGTCGGAAAATTTAGCCAGTTCCCGTTCCAGAGGGGCGATATTTTTTTCCCGGGCGGCCGCGGCGTGCTGGTCGAGCGCGCTGATCTTGCGGGTGACGGCGGCGATGGCCGCCTCCCGGCTCTCCACCCTGGCCAGGGCCGCCTTCAGGTCCGGCTGTCCTGCCCGGATGGCTTCGCCCTGCTCCTTCAAGCGCCGGACATTCGGATCATCCTGCATCTTAGCCGAGGCATTGCCGCTGGTCTGAAGCGCCCAGGCGGTCTTTTCCTCCTGGCTCATCGTCTTGAGCTTTTTTCTGTCCTCCGGTGAAACGCCGTACTGACGCATCATTTCCTCAGCCCGGGCTTTTTTCTCTTCCTTCGTCAATCTTCCGCTTTTCCGGGGTTTGTCCGTCTGGACCGATTGCGGCGTCATGCTGTCTTCGATCTTGCTGCGGTTGGCTTCCACGTAGTCTTTCGAGGCCTTCTTGCGTTCGCGGAGATCTTTTTGCATAGCGCTCTCCACACTGCGGACCGAGGCGCGAAACGAGGCCTTGTCCTGCTCGGGAACGCCGCAGCAGATTTTCGGAGGCAAAGGCAGCTCGGCCAGATAAGCGGTAAGCGAGGTCTGGGCGCAGGCGACGGAACTCGCCCAGAAGAAAGTCAGTAAGAAAAAAAGTTTTTTCATGCTCGTCTCCTCTTTGGAATGATTTTAATGCGTCCAGGCATTTCGGCTGAAATTACTCGAGGGCCTTCGCGAGGTCGGCCGTAAGCGTCTTAAGCTCGCCCGGATTCAACGCCAGAGATGCCTTGCCGCCGCCGGGGTGGGCGATCGTCAGCGTCGCTCCCGTTTCCGTTTTATGGACCTCCCAGAGGGTTCCCTCGGGAAATTTGACGTGATCGGCGAGCCAGTCGTCGGCCCGGAACTCGGCGATTTGAATGAGGACGCCGAAGGCGTGCCGCGGATGAATGAAGATTTCCTTCCAGACGCCTCCCGGATATTCGTTGTAGCCGAAGAAGGGAATGCCGCAGGCTTCGAGATGCGCTATGGCTTTTGCGATGTCGGGCGTCTGAAGGGTGATGTGATGGACGCCGGCCTCTCGATTGCGGAGAAACCCGTCGAGAAAACTTCCCTGGCCCGTGGGCGAGATGATCTCCAGCCGGGACAAGTCGCCCAGCGAAAAGAGACGCCAGAAAAATTTGGTCGCCTTGTCCTCGGCGCCTGTTCCCGCGACGGCCCCGAGAATGTCACGAAAGAAATGCTCCGCTTTCTCCTGGTCCTTGACGGCGATGGAGACGTGGTCGATTCGCGCAATCATGTGGGATTCTCCTTTTCGTTATTCCATGCAAGCTTTATCGTATGGGCGCTTCATTCGAGCTTTTATATCTCCTGTTTAACACAAATCAGGCAAGGCGGGTATGGCAAAATCCCTCGCCTATCCATCCTTTTTCGTGTTCATCCACAGCTTGCCGCGAAATCTGCTCATCGGGGCCGTGTCATTTTGTAGACTGTCTCGCGCCGGATTGGGGCTGATAGGCCATTAGACAATAAATGACCGGGCGGTCAGAGGATTTTGGTTGCCAAAACCTGCCAGCTCATTTTTCCCCGGTATCGGGCGGTCAAATTTATTAGTCCACAACATTGTTTAAAACCCTGTTGATAACCATGTTGATAGATTCGCCAAACGCGCCATTATCAGGCTTTT
>SBEK01000283.1 GCA_009668925.1 Deltaproteobacteria bacterium | reverse complement strand
CGACGATAACTTCAATGTGATGGACATGAAGGAAATCGCCAAAATGCTCACGGGCACCACGCAAATGATGACGGCTTTGCTTTCGGCAGTGGCAGCGGTCAGCCTTCTCGTCGGCGGCATCGGCATCATGAACATCATGCTGGTGTCGGTGACGGAACGTACCCGCGAAATCGGCATCCGTCTTGCCATCGGCGCTTTTGAGCGCGAGGTGCTCCTGCAGTTTCTGGTGGAAGCAGTCGCGCTTTCTTCACTGGGCGGACTGATCGGCATTGCGCTTGCGCTCGCCACATCGGTCTGGCTGGCGGGCATTCTCGGCGTTCCGTTTGTTTTTAGCTCCGGTATCGTGCTCCTGGCGTTCCTGTTCTCCGCCGCTGTCGGGGTGGTCTTCGGCTACTTCCCGGCGCTCAAAGCCGCACGCCTGGACCCCATCGAAGCCTTGCGCCACGAATAGGGGGAAACATTCCAGTGGTCAGCCGTGACGATCTCCGGCATCCGGCTGGCGACAATAATAACTTACTTCAGATCGTGAATCGTGTTTTATTCCCCGGCGTGTTTGCCGGCGGCCGCTTTCCCGCGCTCTTCATTGACAAAAAGGACGATGACCAGGGCGATGAAGAAGAAGACCGAACAGACGAGCACGGCCCGGTGCAGACCGAACAGCGACTGCAAAAATCCCAGCCCCATCAGACCCACAATGGCCGAGAGACGGCTGGTGAAGCCCCACAGGCCGAAGAACTCCCCGGACTTGGTGTCCGGCGAAAAAAGACCGACCATGGCGCGGCAGGCGGACTGCGTTGATCCCAGGCCCAGTCCGGCAATGGAGCCGATAACCAGAAAGATATGCTCCTGTGCAATCGACAGGCCCAGCGTCCGGTTGATAAAAACCGTAACACCGCCGACCCCGTAAATCAGTGTGACGGCGATAACCCAGAGCATGAGCGTCACGATGAAGGTCTGTTTGGCCTTCCAACGGTCCTGAATAAATCCGAAAAGAAAAGCGCCCCCGGCCGCCGTGATCTGCGTGAGGACAAACATCAGGATCTGCGTTGCGCCCGACCATTTCACCACCTGGTCGCCGTAGATGAAGGCAAACGAGATCACGATGGACAGGCCGGCATACGCGAAGAAGAACGAGGCCAGGAGGATCAGCAAATCCTTGTAATCCCGGATGTCGTGAAAGGTTTTCTTTAATCGTCCGATCCCGACGGTCAAGTATGTTTCGCCGGGCGGCAGCGCCCGGGGTACGGACCGCTCTCTGAGCCACAGGAAGGTCGGAATCGCGGCGATCAGGAAGAACAGCCCGGTCACCGGCCCCACCAGCCGCAGGTTGGCGAAATTTTCGAGCGTATACACGCCCGCCCCCAGCCCGAAGATCACGAGGGCCGTCGAGGCCAACCCGCCGAAATAGCCCACACCCCACGCATAGCCCGATATCTTGCCCAGGTCTTCAGGCGGGCCGAGGCCCGGAAGAAAGCTGGATACGAAAGCCTCACTGTAGGAGAAGCCGACATTGGACAGGATAATGAGCAGCATGCCCAGAAGAACGTATCCGGGCTCCACAAAGTAGAGCGCCGCGGCGGCCAGGACGGTGAGAAGACAGCTTCCGAAAAGAAACTTCTTCTTGGAAGCGCTGTAATCCATGATGGCCCCGAAGACGGGCGCCGTAACCAACACCAGCAGGTAGCTGATCGACAGCGCCGTGCTCCAGAGAAGATTCCCCAGCCGGTATTCCGGTCCGTCGCCGACGATGATTCTGGGAAAGATGATGCAAAAGACGACCGTGATGATGACCGTGGTGTAGGATGAATTGGCAAAATCAAACATCACCCATCCGAACAGTTCTTTGCGCGACGCCTTCTTGATTGCCGTCATAGAATCCTCACCTGCCGTTTATCGGAAAAGCATTTCAATCAAACACCCCGCAGCAAGCTGTCGAGGCATGAAATGAACATCGTTGTTGCCAAGCTCGCTGCGGAGAATTAACGCGCGTCGTGGCAAAGCGGGATCCCAGAGAAAGAAACCGGGCGACGCCGGCATGTGCGCCTCGTTACCTTTGGCGGAAAATTACTCCGGCGCGGTTGTCCGGAAAAGGCCGTGACAAATGCTGAGGCCATTCGTCCGCTCTTACGGATTTGCAAACGGCTGCCGGCAGGCGTGAACCGGAGAGGCTTGCCTCCCCGCCCGATCCCGGTGTGGAG
>SBEK01000093.1 GCA_009668925.1 Deltaproteobacteria bacterium | reverse complement strand
GAGCCCTAGCGTCCATAAATATGGAATGTTTGCCGATCTTATACTTGACTTCATCACGTAGGTCCGACACTAGATTGGTGACAGCTTTCTCAATTTGCTCTTGAGCCTTTTGATAACATCCCTCGCAAAATTGGTACATTCCCGTATAAAATCGTATGATACCTTCTTTGATTAGGGGCGATAATGTATGAAGAACCAATACGTCATTGATAAATCTCGACAGTTCTGCATCATTGAATTTGCGGGCAAAAAGGAGTTGTGAAGTCAATGTATCGGGAATAAATGCTGCATCAGCATAGAGACCGACGGTGCGAGCACAGTGATTGGCAGCCTCAATTCTGCAATTAGAATGGCAGCAACCATACGTGCCGAGTGGATTAGATGTGCCAGATAAGGTAATGGCGAATTCATTAGCAGCCAAGTCATTGGGGTTCTGGTTCACATAGGACCATTTTTTATTTGTCCACACCGCTTGTCGTCTAAGTTCTGAAAGCAACTCTTTCGTCTTTTTGGGACTCGTAAATATTTCCGGATTTTCGTTTAGGAGTATACGGATCACCGGTGGCAAATTATCTTCACAATTCATCTTAGTACCTATGTATCATCTCTACGATAACATCACCCGGAGCGTAGCGATCGGGTGTATGTGTTTGTTAAGCGTTTCTATTTTTTGTAATGATAAAAGGTTTTCTGTCATTAGCCACACAAAAACCTTCTTCAATTAATAGAGGAATGACATAGCTTAAAGTTTGTGGCGAATATCCTTGTCGGAGTAAAGATTCCCCAATTGAATCTTTGGTGGGGTTGTCCCGACAGGCACCCATTAATACAGGGCTTCTTTTTATAATCTCTGCCTTTATTAGATCAATGTTGGCTTTCGATATTTTAATGTCAATATTTTTTCGAATTACCAGTTCTTTATCCAGCGAGCCTTCATATTTGAATCCAACACCCATAAGTGTTCTTGACTGATTCATTTCATGCTCCTTCCTTCAATATGCATAACAATTAATATACCGCACCGGTAAAATCCGATTCCGACTGCAAAACACCTTTCAGCCGCTAAAAAAAACGTCTTGAAAATCAATACAGTATAAATTACCGTATCAGCAAAAGGTCCTTAATACCCAGCAAATACCGCTCCGGTATTTTACTGCTTTTTGAATATTTTGATCAAAAATGTCTGCATTGACAGAAGTTCACGGATGAATCGGATTCTACCTTCGGTTCCGGAAATTCATGCTGATCGAAAGCTGGCTTAGGGAAACCACATTCTTTTTAAACCGGTCGGGCAAGCAGTTCATCCGTTTCTCCAATGGGCGGCATGATAGTCCTTTTGATACGAAAATTCAATTATTTCTTGATGATCTAAAAGAAGGTCTCAGGTTGGGGATTGAATCCCGAAAGACGCAATATTAGTTCACTCGCTTATTGCATGAAATGTCGACTGGCCGCTATTTGCCGGTATATCTCGAACGATCAGCGATAAATCAGCGATTCTTTTTTGAAAGTGAAAAGGACAGTGCATTGGCCTTGATAATATCGGTAGGTAATGCCTACGATTATCCCCTAATTTTACTATGATTGACCGCTCCGGCTACTCAGTATAATTATAATCCTGTATGATGACGTAATTTCTTAGCGAAAAAAATGAAAAAGGAGATTGGGGCCATGGCTCATATCATCAAGTTTTCTCTTATTGTTCTTTCCTTGCTGGTCTCGTTTTATCCGGGGCAATTCGTGCTGGCCGCGGATCATTCGGGGATGGCCAAAAGCGGCAAAGAAAAGGCAGACGCACAGAAGCCCGTCTTTGCCCCCATGCCGGCGCCGGGCAAGAAGGTGCCGATCGGCAGCGGGTATACTCTGGTTTACGGCTTCGATAAAAAGCCGAAGCTGGGCACCGTGATTATGAAAGTGGAGATTTTTGACGCTGCGGGCAAAAAAGATACCTCTTTTCAGGTGAAGGCGGATTCAGGAATGCCGTCCATGAGCGGCGCCCATGAAACGGGAGACCGGGCGTTTACCTTGTCCAAAAAAGGTGACTATCTCCTGCCGATCAGCATCGTGATGCCGGGCGATTGGGAGATCAGACTCACCGTGATCAAAGACGGCAAACCGATCTTTATGGGGCGGTATAACTTTGATGTATAAAAAAATCATTTTATCCTTAAGTCTGTTGTTTGTCGCCGCCGCGGCCCAGGCCGCCGACCATCTGCTTTATTTTGAAGCGCAGGGGATCGCCGGATATTCCACCGCGGTCAAGCGGGCGGTTTTCTATTCCATGAACCCGGATGCCGAAATGCAGAAGCCCAGTCTGGGATTCGACTTCCTGAAGCGCTTTTCGGGGGAGACCGGCGACTTTGCCACCGTGGCCCTCCAGGCGCGTCTGGCCTTATCGGAAGACAATCCCGCCGAGAAGCCGTACGACAGCACCGAGAACCCCGGCAAGTACCGGCTGGAGCCGCAAATCTACAACGCCTATCTGAAAGTGAAAACCCCCGTAGCTTATGTGTGGGGGGGACACAACCGCCCCGCTTTCGGGCTGTCGTCTTATTTTGACAGCCACGGCCTCATCCTGAGAACTCTGGCCATCCAGGGGTTCGGCTATGACCGCGACTGGGGCGCCGGGCTTTACCGGGACTTCTCCTGGGGCGACGTATCGGCCAGCGTCACCACCGGCTCCGGGATGCCCGTTTATGCCAAGGGCAATTACATGACGGCCGCGCGCATTTCCTACGGCGTGCAAAGCCAGGACAATTTCAACCTCGGATTCTCGCTGGGCTACGGCAAAACGCTGGACACCATGGGCTACCGGCTCCGCGATCCGGAACCCCTGGCGATGAAGATGGCCGGCCTGGATCTGACCGTCCTGCGCAACAATCTCGAACACCGCCTGGATTTCTATGTCGGCACATGGCTGGACCGAAGCACGCTGGCTCTGTCCTATCGCTTCGGCATCAATGTCGATCAGGAAGGAAGGCTCAAGCTGGAAGCGCAGCCGTCCTACTGGAAGTTCGGCGATGAAGAAAATTATCAGCTGGCGTTTTGCGCATCGAGCCAGGTTACGTCAAATTTGACGGCGCGTCTGGGGTATACGTATGACCACATCCTGAATGACAGCACGGTGATCTTTCAATTGTATTATTATCTGCCCATTTAAAGAAGGTGACTATGAATCTGTTTAATCAAGGCAAAACGTTTTTCCGTCTTCTGATGATCGCCGCATTCTTTGTCCTCGCCTGCTACACGGGGGCCTGGGGCGCGGTCGGCTGCGATCTCAACGACCCGGACCGCGACGTCGCAAGGCTGTTTCCGGAGTCGTCAGGATATAAGACCGTCTATACCTCCATCCTGAAAAAAGGCGGAGAGAAGCTTCTCGCCACGGTGGAAGGCCGACTCGGCGACAAATTCCGGGGCCTCTTTGAGACCATCGATGTCCCGTATACGATCTACGAGATATTCTCCGGCAAGAAGAAAATCGGCTACATCCACGGCGTCAACCAGAAAGGCCAGTACGGAGGCATCCAGGTTTTCCTGGTGTTGGATCTCCAGGGGACAATCAAAGGGTTCTACATTCAGAAGATGACCAGCCAGTATGCCGGAAAGCTCCGCGACGCCAAGTTCGGAAAGCAGTTTGTCGGCCTCACGGTCAAAGACTTTGCAAACTATGACGTCGTCTCCGGAAAAGCAACCGGAAAGGTGGAAGCGATCAGGAATCCGGCGCCGGAGGCCCAGGTCGATTTTCTGGCGGCCCTGCGGGCCACGAAGAAAAATCTGATTCTGATGGATGAGTTTGTTTATTCCGCATCATCCGCCGCGCCTTCCGGGGAGGGGCCGAAAAAATGATCACTAAATTTCAAGTCGCTTATAAAAATCTGCTGCGCAAAAGGGTCCGCACGATTTTAACCATCATGGGGATCGCCCTGTCCGCCTGGGTTCTGGTGAGCCTGCTCGGGTTCAACCGGGGGTATGAAAATTCGCTCAACCGCGACATCGACAATATGGGCTATGAGCTGATGATCATGGCCAAGGGCTGCCCGTACGAAGCGGCCACGCTGATGCTGAAAGGCGGAACCGGCCTGCGCTATATGGATGAGTCCATCATGAAAGACATCATGAAGGAGCCGGAAGTCGAAAAAATAACGCCGATTTTCATGTCGGCGGTCTTTGATCCGAACAAAGGAGAAAGCGGCGGTGTCGCCGGATACTTCGGAATTGATCCGGTGAGCTTCGCCGAAATGAAACCTTTTTTGAAATTCAAACAGGGAAAGTGGTTCACCGATCTCAACGCCTTCGAAGTGGTCATGGGGTTTGAAGCCGCCGAACTGGAGCAGCGCGAAGTCGGCGACATGATCCTGATGCCCGAAAAGAACGTCAAGTTCAAGGTGGTGGGCATTCTGGAGCGAACCGGGACGCAGGACGACGGAACCATCTTCGTGCCGCTGAAAACGGTGCAAAAGATTTTCGAAAGACCGACGGAGATTACAACCATCGGCATCAAACTGAAAAAAGGCGCGGACAGCACCCGCCTGGAAGACAAGCTCTATAAGCTCCCCGATGTCCAGATCGTCAGCCTGGAGCAGGTGAAGCAGACCATCATGAAGCTCATTTCCACCGCGAAGATCATGGTGCTGTCGATCGCCATCATCGCCATTTTGATCGCCATGGTCGGCGTGATCAACACCATCCTGACGTCGGTCTGGGAAAGATTCCAGGAGATCGGCATCTTGAAAACGATCGGCGCCATGCCCCGGGACATCTTCACGCTGATCTGGATGGAGACGTTGATTCTGTGCGCGGCGGGGGGCGTCATCGGCATCATCCTGGCGCTGATCCTGTCGCGCGTCACGGACGTCGTGATCCGCGGCGTTCTGCCGTATGCACCGGGCGGGGGGCTGGTGGCCATTGATCTCCAGCTGATTCTCATCACGCTTCTCGGAATTCTCTGCATCGGTTTGGTGAGCGGCGTTTATCCGGCCTGGCGCGCCGGCCGAATCCGGCCGCTTGAAGCCATCCGCGGGGAGGCCAGCCGATGAGCGAAAACAATACAGCCATTGAGGTCCGCGACCTGACGAAAATCTATCACCGGGGCATAGAAGAAATCATTTCCGTCAATCATGTTTCCTTTCAGATCCACAAAGGCGAGTTTATTTCCATCATCGGCCCTTCGGGATCGGGCAAGACCACGCTCATCAATCTGTTGGGGTGCCTCGATAATCCGACTGCGGGCGAACTCCGTTTGGCCGGCCGGCCCATCTTCGGGAAAGGGAAGCGCCTTTCTGAGCGCGATCTGACCCGAATCAGGCGGGAAGCCTACGGCTACATCTTCCAGAATTTCTATCTCATTCCGACGCTGACGGTTCTGGAGAATGTGGTGCTGCCCCTCACCTTCTATTGCAAGCCCGGCGCGCAGGAGGAGGCGCCCAAACTCCTGAAGCTGCTCGGGATTGACAATCGCCAGGATCACCTTCCGGGCCAGATTTCGGGCGGCGAAATGCAGCGGGTGGCGATCGCCAGGGCCATGGTGAACAAGCCGGAGATTCTGCTGGCCGACGAGCCGACAGGGAACCTGGACACGAAGCGGTCCGCCGAGATTGTTGAGGTGCTCCGCGAGCTCAATAAAAGCGTGGGCCTCACCATCGTAATGGTGACGCACAATCAGGAATTGGCCCGCCAGGCGGACAGAATACTGGAAATGAAGGACGGCCGGATTTCGCAGGTCGCATCTCGGGCAGGCAACGCTCCGGCTGCGCCGTGAGGTGCGGTCGCGCTGAATCCGACGGCTGGGCGAGACCGCGAGAAGAGAAAAGGAACTAATACCTACTTGCATAAAATAGATGTCATTTCGAAGAAACGAAGTGGCTGAGAAACCCATGTCCCGAGCGCAGGCGAGGGATCTTAAGATTTCTCCCTCCGGTCGAAATGACAGGAGGCGGATTTATGCAAGCAGGCACCAGCGCCTTGAGACCGGGCGGAAATCCGGACGGGAGAAGAGATGAAGAAAATATTTTGTGTCTTGATGATTATCTGTTTTGTTGCTTTGGCAGCGGCTGCGGCAGTTGCGGGAGAAGCATCCGCTTCTTCGAGAGAGAGGTGTCCCGTTTGCAATATGTACGTGGACATGTTTGCCAAGTGGAACGCGACCGTGGAGTTTAAGGACGCAGACGCGCCGGCCGTTTTTTGCGGCGCGAAGTGCCTGTTCAAATACTATCTTGATTTAAAAAAATACAATTCCGCCAAAAGCAGGGATTCTATCGGCAAAATCCTCGTGAAGGACTACGCCTCCAGAACAGAGGTGGATGCCTTAAGCGCGCACTATGTCATCTGGAGCGACGTCTACGGGCCGATGGGCCACGAACCCATCCCCTTTGCTAAAAAGGCCGCTGCTCAAAAATTTCAGAAAGAGCATAAAGGCAAAAAAATTGTTCGCTTCCAGGATGTCAGCTTGAAATTGATCCACGCTCTGGACAATCCCTGAAATAGGGACGGCCTTTCGGTCGTCAACAAAAAGGGCAGTGAGTGTCCCGCCCAAGACGGGCAATTGCCGGGCCGCAAACGCACAGGCTAACCCAGCTCGAAGCTGGTTACGCCGAATATCTTCTCCAGAGGCAACGAAGGGGCTTCGCCCAGATACATGCGGGCGGTTTCAAAAACCATCGACAGGGCGTGGCGGCGGACGAGCGCGCAGGCGGCAGCATTGGGCTCGGGGATATCCAGAAAATATTCTTCGCCCGGCACGGCGGCGATCAGAGCCCGGAAGATGCTCCCGGCAATTTCTTCATGATCGGCAAACAGCGGCCCGATCTTGTAACCCTGCCGGCATTTCCGGATGGCCCCGTATCCGGATAACTTCCCGTTCTGCAGATAGCCCAGGGCCGTACTGTCCGGCTGATTGATCCAGCAATTAAGAAAGGCGGCGCGGTCCGCCGGAAACAGGCCGCGATCGTAAACGGCGACATCGCCGAACGGAATCGTGCGCAGGTCGACAATTTCGGGAACATTCTTCTCACTTTGCAGACCGACTCCTTGATACCGGATATTGCGGTAAGCCGTGACAAAACCCAATTGCCGATAGGTTTCCTGCTGGGCCACGACTGCATCGTTGCCGACCGTGCGCCTGCCGAGGTACGCCGTAGCTTTCCGGACGAGCTGATGGCCGATACCGTGGCTGCGCCATTCGGGTTTCACGATGTAAAATCCGGCAAAGGCAAAATGCTTATCGTAGGCCACCGCCGACAGGCATCCCGCCGGCTCGCCTTTTTGCCAGGCGACGAAAAATCCGTTGGGGTCCGCCGCATAAAAACACTCGGCATCGTGCAGACCCGGGTTCCAGCCTTCCCGGGCGGCCCACTCCACGGCCAGACGAACGTCTTCCTGATTCATTTGACGGACGGTGACATCCCCTAATTCATTCATGGTGATTCACTTAACCCCGCCTTTTTAAATCTTCAAACCCGCCTGATATCCTTCCGCAATGGCCTCGAGGGCTTTGCGGATTTTCACGGCGTCGCCGATAACGAAGATCTCCGGAACTTTTCCCGTAAGTGTCTCGGCAAGTTCGCTTACCGGTTCGACGCCGGTCGCCAGAACCAGCGTATCGAAGCGGCCGATGTTTTCTTCGCGGCCTTCCTTCTCGATGATCAGGCCTTCGGGGCGCATTTCTTTGACTTTGGCGTTCACATAAACACGGACATCTTTTGCCGCCAGGTCTTTGAACAAAAACTCTCTGGCCGAAGGCGTCACGTCCGCGGCAATCCGGGGCAGCATTTCGACAATCGTCACCTGCTTTCCGTGATGCGCCAGATGGTTCGCGGTTTCCGTGCCGATCATTCCGCCGCCGATTATGGCAATACGGCCGCGGGCATCGGTTTTTCCGGTGAGGACATCCTGAGCCGTCACGATACTGACCTTGGGCGGACAGGTGAGGGCCATGCCGAGCGGCTTGCTGCCCGTCGCGATAATGACTGCATCGGGCTTTTGTTCATCGACGGTCTTCTGGGTAAGTTCCGTCTGCAGATGGACCGAGACCTGATGGTCGGCCATCTGCTTGGCAAGCCAGATGATGAATCCGGCGATTTCGCCTTTATTCGGCGGAATGGCGGCGGAATAGAACTCACCGCCCAGTTTGGCGAATTTTTCAAAAAGATGGACCTCATGCCCCCGGACGGCGGCAACCCAGGCCGCTTCCATTCCGGCGGGTCCGCCTCCGGCGACAAAGACTTTTTTGCGCACGCCCGCCGGTTTGATCGCCAGTTCGGCTTCCTGGCCCAGAACGGGATTGACCATGCAGGTGGCGGGCTGGTAGAGCGATATCCGGCCGATGCAGCCCTGCAGACATCCGATGCAGGCATTGATGTCGTCGACCTTCCCGCGCAAGGCTTTGTCGGGCAGCGCCGGATCGGCCAGCGACGCCCGGCCCATGGCGACCAGATCGGCCTTGCCTGAGGCAATGATTTCATCGGCCAGCCAGGGATCGTTGATCCGTCCGACGGTGATGACCGGAATGCCCACAACGCTTTTAACCTCGCGGGCGTAGTCGGTGATCCATCCGTGGCTGACCGCGGCCGGAGGCGCAATGGCGTAGAAGCTGCCGTACGCTCCGGCGGAAATGTGCAGAGCATCAACGGAAGCCTCTTCCAGCATGCGGCTGATTGCTTTTGTGTCTTCAATATTTCTGCCGCCGGGGACAAGCTCGTCTCCGGAGATCCGGAAGATGACCGGGAAGTCTTTTCCCACCCGGGCGCGGATGCTGCCCAGAACTTCCAGCGGGAAACGCATCCGGTTTTGCAGACTGCCCCCGTACGCGTCGGTCCGCTTATTGGAGGAAAGCGACATGAACTGGGCAATCAGATAGCCGTGTCCGCCGTGGATTTCCAGGCCGTCAAAGCCTGCCTCTTTCACCCGGCGTGCGCACTCGCCGAATTGCTCGACAATTTCAGCAATCTCCCGAAGCGCGAGCTCGCGAGGCATCTCCTGCATCAGCGGGCAGGGAATAGGGGAGGGCGCGACCGGCTGGCTGCCGATGCAGCGCTGCGAGGTCTGGCGCCCGGCGTGATAGATTTGCGCAAAAATCCGGCCGCCGCTTTCGTGAATCCTCCGTGTGAATCGCGCGTGGCTCTCGATCTGCTCGTCTTGCCAGAGCCCCGGAATGTTCGGAAACCCGCGGCCGGTAGGGGACACCGCATAGTCTTCGGTAATGATCAAGCCCCAGCCGCCGAGCGCTTTCGCTTCATGATAGGCCGTATAGCGCTCGGTGGCGGTGCCGTCGGCGTTGCAGAAGTTCATGACCATGGCCGGCACAACCAGACGGTTGGGGATTTCCATCCGGCCGATGCGGATGGGTGAAAAAATGTTTCCGAACATCATCCCTCTCCTTTTTTCCGGGCGTGAAACGCGGACGCCCGCAGGCAAAAGAACTAGACGCACAGCTTCAGGATCTTCTCGACCATTTCCGGGATGACGTCGGCTTTTTCGCCGAGCTTCATCATCTCATGCGCGCGGAGCTGTTCGACAACCTGAGGAATAATTTCGTGGGTCAGACCATAATCACACAGGCGCGTCGAAATCTGCATGCGTTCAAAGAAATGTCTCGTTTCCTCGATGGCCTGATCAATGCGCGCATCGGGGTCGCCCTTGGTGATCCCCCAGACGCGTTCGGCATATTGAAGAAGCTTTTCCCTCTTTTCGCTCCTGCGGATCGAAAGCATAGCCGGCAGGACAATGGCCAGGGTGACGCCGTGGTCCAATCCGACGAGCGCCGTCAGCTCATGGCCGACCATGTGCGTGGCCCAGTCCTGGGGGACGCCCGCGCTGATGAGGCCGTTCAGGCCGAGCGTCGCGCACCACATCAGATTGGCGCGAACGTCGTAGTCCAGCGGATCGGCCAGCGCTTTTGGCCCTTCTTCAATCAGGGTCAAGAGCAGCCCTTCGGCAAAACGGTCCTGAAGTTTTCCCGCCACGGGATAGGTGAGGTACTGTTCGGTGATGTGGACGAAGGTGTCGACCACGCCGTTGGCGATCTGGTTGGCCGGCAGCGTATAGGTTTTTGTGGGGTCCAAAATGGAAAACTTAGGATACAGCAGGCGATGCGCAAAGGGCAATTTGGTTTTCGTCGCCTTCTTGGTGATGACTGCGCCGTTGTTCATTTCGGAGCCGGTTGCGGGAAGGGTCAGAACCGTGCCGAAGGGCACGGTTTGTTTGACGCCGCGGCCGCGCAATTTCACGATGTCCCAGGGATCGCCCCCAAAGGGAACGGCTGCCGCAATGAACTTTGTTCCGTCGATGACGGAGCCGCCGCCCACCGCCAGGAGGAAATCGTTTTTCTTGCTGCGCACTTTCTCGACGCACTTCATGAGGGTTTCATAGGTCGGATTCGGTTCGATCCCGGGAAATTCATCGATCGGGTGCTGCGAAAGCGCCGCTTTGACTTCATCCAGGACGCCGTTGCGTTTGACGGAGCCGCCGCCGTACGTGATCATGATTTTTGCATCCTCGGGTATCTCTTTGGTGATCTCTTTGATTGTGTCCTTGCCGAAGATGATCTTCGTCGGATTGTAAAAAGTGAAATTAAGCATATATCCTCCTTCTGGGGTTTATTGTGTTCTGACAGGCCCCGGGCGACCGGGATGAAATCCCGGCGTCCCCGGCGTATTTTATTCTCAAAAAAACAGGCTGCCGGTTCCGGCACGAATCGATGTTACAGTCCGAAAACCGCCCGGGCGTTTTCGCCCAGGATCATGTCCACCTCATCTTGTGTGAACCGAATGCCTGCCGGCGCCTTTTGAGGCAGGTCGCGAATGTACTGAAGGAGGGTTCCGATCGGGTAAAGCAGGGTCTGGATGGGGGCATCGGAGCCGAACAGAACCTTGGACGGGCCGGCCAGATCGAGGACGTCACGCAGCTGGCGGGCAAACAGGCTGTAATTCCGGCACGCCAGGATGTCCCAGGCCGCCAGATCTCCGTACATCGGAGATTGAAAAGCCGCCAGAGACGCCCAGGGGCGCCAGTTGATGTATCCGCCCATGTGGGCGGCAATCACCTTGATTTCCGGGTAATCGAGGGCGATGTCGCAAAGCATCAGCGGATCGGCAAATTTGCACCGCCCCTTGGGCATGAGCGGCCCGCTGTGCGTGAGCAGGACGCCTTGATGCAGGGCGAGGACCTCCAGGACCTTGCGGGATTCGATGCCTGCCGGATCGAATCCGTGGTCCGGATGATATTTGATCCCCCGAAGTCCGTATTCCGAAAAACAGGCCCGAGCCATGTCCGCCGCTTCCGGCCGCCGCGGATCGATGCCGGCCAGGCCGATGAGGCGGTCGGGGTGCCTGAGGACGGCCTCTCCCAGCATCCGGTTCTGCATTTGCATCCTCTCGACGGTGAACTGCTTGATGTGGATGTTGTCCACGTTTACGGCGACGGTGACATCGATGCCCGCCTCGTCCATCTTCTCCACGAGGCGGTCCGCATGCGGGTCGCCCCACGTTTCCGCGGCGGTTTTCAGGAGGGCTTCCGGGTTCGGATTCATCCCCATTCTCCGCCCCTCGTGGACGATCAGCGAAACCATCTCCGAGGCTCCTTTTTCACTCATGGCCGTCATATAATGATAATGCGAGTCGATGATCATGCTTGCCTCCTGCCGTCTGGGTTGGATCGTTTCATCTTCAATATAAGTTATTTTCAATTTTGTCTACGGGTCTTGCGGCTTTTTTTGCGGCCCCGTCATTTTAGTCAGCCTTTCAGGATATCCCAGTATCCTTTGATGAAGACCATCAGGATAATGAACGGGAGAATGTAGCGCATATAGAACCCGGTCCAGCGGGGAAACGTGAGTCCTTTACCGGTGTTGGCTTCACTGAGGAATTGGCGCAGGCCCCAGCCGTAGCGGGAGGTCGTAAAAAAAATAAAGACCAGCGCGCCGGCGGGCAGCATCATGGTGCTGAGGAGGAAATCTTCCAGATCGAGAATGTTCGATCCGGCCCCCAGCGGCTCTATACCGGACAGAAGGTTGAAGCCCAGGACGCAGGGCAGCGACAGAACGATCAGTGCCGCGCAGTTGATCCCCGAGGCGCGCCGGCGGCTCCAGCCGCGCACGTCGATCCAGTAGCTGACGATGTTTTCAAATACGGCGATCACGGTGGTCACGGCCGCGAAACTCATGAAAATAAAAAAGACGGTTCCCCAGAGGCGTCCGCCCGGCATCTGGTTGAAGATGTTGGGAAGCGTGACAAACAGCAACCCGGGTCCCGAATCGGGGTTCACGCCGAAGGCGAAGCAGGCCGGAAAGATGACCAGGCCGCTCATGAGGGCGACAAAGGTGTCCAGGCCGATGATGCGGATCGACTCCCCGGGAAGGGACCGTTCTTTGCCGATGTAGCTTCCGAAAATGGCCATGGATCCGATGCCGAGGCCCAGTGTGAAGAACGCCTGGCCCATGGCCGCGAAGGCGGCGGCGCCGCCGCCACCAGACGAAAGAAGCCTTTCCATGTCCGGCAGCAGGTAAAACCGGAGTCCGGGCAGGGCGCCGGGGAGCATCACTGAGTGGAAGGCCAGCGCCAGAATGAGGATGAACAGGAAGGCCATCATGATTTTGCAGACCCGCTCGACGCCTTTTTGCAGGCCGATGCCGGTGATGAAGAAGCACGAGGCGACCGTGAGCGCCATCCAGAAGAACGACATCGCTGGATTGCCGAGCAGCCGCCCGAAAAACACCTTGATCTGGGAAGGGCCGAGGCCGGTCAGGTCGCCCGCGGCCGTGTGATAGACATACGCCAGGATCCATCCCGTGACGACGGTGTAGAACATCATCAGCAGGTAGTTGCCGGCGATGCCGATGGGCCCGAAGATATGCCACTTCGATCCCGCCGGTTCCAGGGTTTGAAAAGCTCTGCCGATGTTCTGCCTCGCCGCCCGCCCTACGGCCAGTTCCATGACCATGATGGGCAGGCCCAGCGCGATGAGAAAAATCAGATACATCAGGACGAAGGCTGCTCCGCCGTATTTGCCGGTGATGTAGGGGAACCGCCAGACGTTCCCCAAACCGATGGCACAGCCGGCCGCGAGTAAAATAAATCCCAGCCTGCTTCCCAGTGATTCGCGCTCAGTAGACGTCGCCATCATGCCTTCATTATTTGGACCTTGCCTCCGGAATTTGCCGGCATGCGCCGGGCAAGCTGCCGGACTTCACCCCGCTGCGCGTCGTAGGGAACGGTCGCGACCGTTCCCTACATCGCCGTGAACCCTGAACCGTGAACCTTGAACTTCGTGCCACCCGCAGGGTGGTGAACCTCCTTCTTTATACATCCCAGATGAATATCACGCCGCTGGTCGGGAAGATCCATTCTCCGCTGGAAATCTTAATATTGATCGATTGGCCCCTGATGGCTTTGATGTCCGCCTGCGGATGACGGCCGGCAAAGAAGCTCTCCGCCCGGACATTTTTCAGATGGGCGGTTTCGTAAGTGAAGTTGATCTCGAGCCCGCGCGTCGGATAAAGGAGATAAACGGGGAAGGTCCGGTTGCCCTTGGCTTTCTTGGTGAGAATTTCGATTTCGATTCGCACGTCCTGATTGATCTTGGATTTGAGCGTGTCGCTTCCGAACCAGACTTCGTAGCCCCGGCCGGTTATCTTCGCTTCGATGATCGGGATGTCCTCGCCGTCGATGCGCATCTTCTCGACCGTGAAGTCGCGCTCCATTACCAGATCTTCGCCTCCGCCCAGAATCCAGCGGTATTCACAGTGCTCGTCCTCAATCAGGGCCTCCAGCTGCTTGCTGTCGGAAGCGCAGCCGATCATGAAGAGATTGCTGCGGATGGTTTTCCGGTATTCGACATGCGTCCTGAGCTGATAGTAAGCCTCTGCGCGGAGCCTGCGGTCGGCGTCCGGCAATTGGGCGATGGTGATGTCGTAACGGAAAGACGAGCGCAGTTCGAGCTGCCGGTCTTCTTTACCGAACAGGGTCTCGAACATTTCGTAGTAAATCGCGTCGCCCAGTTCTTCGTCGCGGGTGCGGGTCTGCAGGCAGTGGCGGATGATGGCGTCGATGCGGGCGATGGATTTTTCTTCGCCGGGCACAAAGATTCTCCGGAGCCGCGGTTCCACGGCGTCGGTCTTTCCCTTCTGCAGGAAGACGCGCGGGGCGCGCTTTCCCAGGGCGCACAGCACTTCATAGCTGATCGTCCGCGCTTTGGCGGCAATTTCATTGGCGCTGATGTATTCTCCGCCCTGGCGTCCCAGGAGGACCACTTCGTCTCCGACCGCGCAGTCGGGAACGTGCGTGACGTCCAGTGTGCACATATCCATCGACACGCGTCCGATCACGGGCACACGCCGGCCGCGGACGAGCGCCTCGCCCTGGTTCGACAGGATAAACGGGTACCCGTCGCCGTAGCCCACCGGAATGGTCGCCACGCGGGTTTTGTCATTCGTGATATACGTCCGGTTGTAGCCGATGCCGTAGCCTGCCGGGAATTCCTTGATGAGCACGACGGTCGTCTTAAACGACATGACGGGAGCCAGCCGGGCTTTGCTTTGGGTCGCTTCCGAAGGATAGATGCCGTACGTCATGATGCCGGGGCGCGCCATTTCCAGCTTGAGCGCCGGGTAATTGAGGATGGCGCCGCTGTTGTCCATATGCCGGACGGGGATGTCGATGCCCGCGAGTTGTAATTCGGCCAGCAGTCCGGAAAACAGCCGCCACTGTTCATCGTTGTAGGGCGTCATCACTTCACTTGACGCAAAATGGCTGAAGAGCCCCTCCAGCGTGACATGGGGGAGCGTCCGGATGTAGCGGATCAGTTCCAGCGCTTCGCTGTGCATCGTGCCGCCGCGGCCCATGCCGGTATCGACCTCCACGTGGACGGGGAGGGTGCGGGAGGCTTTGGCCAGCTGCTCTTCGAGGACGCGGACGAATCCCGCATCGGAGACGGACGGCGTCAGATGATATTTGATCATATCGGGAATTTCGGACCCGATGGAAGGGCCCAGAATGACGATGGGCGCTTCAATGCCGCTGACCCGCAGTTGAATGCCCTCATCCGCATTGGCCACGCCCAGCATCCGCGCGCCCTCGCGCAAAGCGGCGTGGGAAATTTCGATGGCGCCGTGACCGTAGGCATCGGCTTTGACGGTTTGCATGAAATCAGTGCCGTCGCCGATGAGCCGCTTGATCTCCCGTAGATTGGCGGTAAAGTTGTCGAGGTCGACTTCCACCCAGCTGCGGTATTTATATTCGCTTTTCAGGGACATGGTTTCCTCTAACGGGCTGTTGGTCCGGGAGCGTAATCACGCAAGGGATTGCGCAACTTCATAATGACAACTTCCTTTCCGGTAATGCCGAAGGCATTACAAAAGGCTCATAACCTAAAGGTCACGCGTCTGCGGCGTTACGCTTCGGCTCTCGCTCTCCACTTCCCTCTAA
>SBEK01000282.1 GCA_009668925.1 Deltaproteobacteria bacterium | reverse complement strand
CGGTGAGCTGGGGAAGAGCATCAGGAAAATAAGAAAAGAGAACATCAATCGTCTATCCGCCGACAGCATCAAGAATATAAAAGAATCAATGAAGATGGTCAAACAGGTTTGGCCGGGCTTTTCAATTTAGAGGAAGCCCAATAAGACGCTATGGTTGTCGCCCCGTTCCGGGCCACCTTTCGACCTCCGAAGGAGCGCCCGTAAAATAATAGATTGATGCAGGGCGCATTTCCCGAACCGCGCCGATTTTTCTTATGGTCATCTTATTACAGGTTTGCGGAAAGCTGCTCACTCGTCGCTGCTTACACCGACCGTGACCCCGTAGCCGTCCTGCAGCGCTGATGTGTTGGCCATGACAACATAAATGTCAGTGATGCTTCCGCCGAAATCATTGTAGGCGATTTGCCTCTGGGTGCCGCTTGTCACATCTTCCGGCGTTCCCACAAGTTGCAGAACGGAGCCGCTTCTCTTGAAGGCGACGAGGCGGATTCGCCCGTTGGCCTGACCGGGCTGCGAAGCGACGTTGACGTCCAAGGTGAATGTATTTCCGGCAGTACCGGCAAACCGGAGAATCGCCACCTTGCCGGAGACGCGCAGCATCGTGAACGACCGGCTTGCCGATGTGGCGCTGTTAACCGGGATGATGGTCACGCCCTGATTTTCCGCTGCCTCTGCATCGGGGATATCCAAGGGCGCGCCCGAGGTGCGCGAGGCGAGATTCAGGAATTTGTCCTTATTAAAAATAATCCCGGCGATGAAATAATCATAGTAGAAGTCCCAGAAAAGCCCCTCCGGGCCAGATAAGGCCTTGCCGATTGTGGCGGTCGCAGCCGCGTCGATATTGGTCATATTTATTTTTTCTTTACCCGGGTTGTTGGCGTAAAACGCCTCGAAGAAATTCTTGAAGGATGCGTGACCATACTGCGCGAGCAGGTACGAGATGAACGGGAAGTGAACATACTCGTAATCGTCATTGTCCGGGATGGAATATTCATCGCTGTCCAGGCGCATGTCGAAATCGCCCATGTACGTGTCCGACAGTGCGTAAATCGTGCCGAGCCCTCTCAGGATGTAGTAGCCGATGCCGTCGGCCATGGTTTCGTCGAACCAGCTCAATCCGTCGTCATGGTTGTTGCCGGCGTCCCGCAGAGTTTTATACTGAACGAGGTGAGTGAACTCATGATAACAGGTGTGGGCAAGGTCATCACCGGGCGTTTCTCCCGGCTGGACGTAAATATTGTTGCCGTCGTCCGCCCTGGCGTAGGCATCGTCCTGTTCCTCGAATTCGACCGGCCAGGTTTTCTTGTATCCGGACCGGCAGCTGGGCCCCGGTTTTTTGAAGCCCATGTCCACGATGATTCGCTGATAAGCGTTTTCCATGTAACCGGAAACGGCCTCGGCCTGAGCCAGATCGCTGTCAGCGTAATATTGAACTGTGAAATGCGTGCTGATGACATATTTTGCCTTGGCCGTACCGCTTGCGTTGGCGACATTGGCCGTCACGTTTGCCGCACCGGCGGAGGAACTCGTACTCACGCCGACCACTTTCATGGCGACGAACTCTGAGATGGTCATTCTGTCTTTTTTGACGCCGGGCTTGGGATTGGCGGCTTGTTTGGCGGGGTTGGCACTGTATATCCGGGTTCCGAAAGGCAGGATCATCTCCAGCGTGGAGGAGACGACCCGGCGGACAGGATCATACACGGCAGGGGTTTCGCTCCAGGCGTAGCCGGTCCAGACGACCAGCCGGATGCTGTCGGGGTCAAAGCCCAGGGGATCGACCTTGAATTCGATGATCGCCGAATCCGACAATTCCAAAGGCTGCGGGGGGGAAACCGCGGAGAGGACGTAAATGTCCGTCATGTCGATCAGCGCCGGGTCCTGCTTGCTGTTCGAGACCAGAGCTTTCGATATCTTGAGCTGCGCGTCGGCGGGCAAAACGCCGGCGGGAAAGATGGCCGTAAATTCATCATAGGTGATGGTTCCACCCGCGCCCGCATTGATATTCTTTACGGACGCCGACAGTTCCGCCATGTTCGAGATATCCGCGGAGATCGGCGCTGTCGCGGCGGATGAACAGCCGAACAGGAAGGCCAGAGGGGCAAGCAGCGATAAGAACTTAAAAATCCAGGTGTGCTTTGAAATGTTCATCATGATGACCTCGACTCTGAAGAGTAAGATCGGCTGATATCCGGCTGCTCAGATCCTTTTC
>SBEK01000092.1 GCA_009668925.1 Deltaproteobacteria bacterium | reverse complement strand
AATCTTGCCCAGGTATGAAAAGAATGTCATCGTATCGCAGGAAGTTGCGGGGAATTAACGCTCGTCCCGCCTAAGCGCGATTAAACAACCTTCTTCATCGCGGCAATTGCGACTTCAATCTGATCGTCGTCGGGCTCCCGCGTAGTAATCCTTTGCAGTGCGAGCCCCGGCCAGCTCAGGACCTGAACCAGTTTGAACCCGCTGTGTTTTCCCGTAAAGCGGATGGCTTCGTAGGAAATCCCTGCGATGACCGGCATCAGCAGAATTTTATAGACAACGCGATGCAGAAAGTCGGGCCGGCCCAAAAGTGAAAAGACGAGAATGGAGACAATCATGACGAACAGAATAAAGCTGGTGCCGCAGCGGGGGTGCCGGGTAGAATATTTTCTGACGTTTTCGACGGTCAGATCCTGGCCGTCTTCCCAGGCAAAAACGGTCTTATGCTCGGCTCCGTGATACATATAGACGCGCCGCATATCCGCCATGAGAAGGGTGGCGCCGAGAAAACAGAGAAAGATGCCGAGGCGAACACATCCTTCCAGAATATTGAGCAGAATCAGACTGTCGATATACATCTTGATCTTGGTAAAGAAGAAGGCCGGTACGACCACAAAGAAAAAGATTGCAACGGCAAAGCTGACGGCAAACGAAACATATATTTCCCATCCCTGCGGTTTTTTTTCTTCTTCCGAGAGGGCGACTTCCGCGGAGAACATCAGGCACTGAATGCCGATGACCATCATTTCGAACAAACTGACCGTTCCGCGGACGAACATCCAGCCGAGCGGCTTGTATCGTTTGGTCAACGGGACATAATCGCGCTCCTGATAAACGATCTCCTTGTCCGGTCTTCTCACCGCTGCGGCGATTTTCGTCCCATGCCTCATCATGACGCCCTCGAGAATTGCCTGCCCGCCGGCGATATCTTCGGGATTCGGTTTACAGCCCATAGCTTTGTATTCACCATTCATTTTTTATCGTGCGTTTTCTTATAGTATTTGCCCAGGGCTGTCAAATCATCATTTGATAAATGTGTATTGCATGTTTGAGATCGGATGATATAATGCGGCGCAATCGTGTTCAAGGATATCAAGGAGGCTGCATATGGCGACTATGGATTCATCATCCGCCGCTTTTATCAAAGAGTATCAGGAGCGTTTTGAAAAGAAACTGAGGGAAACCGAGATTGATCTTCTGGAGCACTGGAAAACGCAACTGGAAAAGATAGAAAGTTCGAGACCGGACAGCATTGCTTCTCTGCAATTACAGATCAAAAAAATGTCCGAAATGATGGGAAACCGCATCAAGGTGCTGAAAAAGGGATAAGATGGAGAGTATTGCCGATTTTTTGTTTGAGGTGGGGATGCTTTGCAAGACCCCCCGCAGCGGCTACCAGTTCCTGGGAAGCGGGCGGGAGTCGGTGGCGGAGCATGTCTTGAGAACCGTATTTATCGGGTACGCCCTGTGTAAAATCAATCCCGCGCTGGATGAACTGCGGGTTTTGAAAATGTGCGTCCTGCATGATTTGCCGGAGGCGCGAACGGGCGACATGAATTATGTCAATAAGAAATATGTCAAGGTCGATGAGGAAAAGGCGGTCAGGGAATTGACGGAAAACCTTTTTTTCGGCGGCGATATCCGTCAGGCGATCGACGAGTTTAACGCGAAAGAGACAATGGAAGCACGGATTGCCCGTGATGCCGATCAGATTGCGCTCATTCTGCAACTGAAGGAGTACGGCGATTTGGGCAATAAATATTCCGATGAATGGATCGAATACGCTCTGCAGAGGCTTTCGACCGAAGAAGGCAAGACGCTTGCGGCCCGTATTATTCAGACGGATTCCTCGCATTGGTGGTTCAAAGACAAAAGTGATTGGTGGATTAACGGAACCAGCCGTTGACGCATTACTGCGTTCGGAAAGGAATGTATGATCAAAAAATGGATTCGTTTGCTCTGTGCGGCGACACTGATCCTGTCTCTTACCGCATGCGCCCATGAACTTGGATCGGGGTTGGGCTCGGATGTCATATCCAAGCCGGAAGAATACCGTCATATTTATGAGGCGAAGGAGAGAATCATACTGAAATCGATTGCCGGTGTGCTGAGAGAAAAAAAAATCGGCGATAATGTTTCCGTCGATTATCGCCTCAACACGATCGATTCGGATTATGTGATTTCGGATGAATGGCGAATCAAGACCAATGCCCGCGTCCGGAGACTGAATTGGAAAGAATGCGAAGTGAGCCTGGTCGTGAGGACGGAAAAGAAAACGAAAACGGGTTGGGAGTTGCGACGCCTGCTGGGCAAAGATCAATATGACAATATTTTCAGCGTTATCGATTTGAAAATCTATGAAGAAATGGCCAAGGTCGAATAAAGAAGCGAAACATTCTTCAGAAGGAGGATGCATATGGATGCAAAACAGAAAATGTCGTCGGTATTGGAGGAATTTAAGAATTTTGCTCTGAAAGGCAATGTAGTCGATCTGGCGATCGGTGTTATCATCGGGGCGGCGTTCGGCAAAATTGTCGACTCCCTGGTGAAGCATATCCTCATGCCCGCGATCAGTATTATTATTCCGGGTGAACAGGGGTATCTGGCCTGGAAATGGGTGGTCAACGGCAAAGAAATTCCGTATGGTTTGTTTATCGGCGAAATCGTCAACTTTGTGATCGTTGCTCTGGCCTTATACATTTTTATCGTTAAATTCCTGGGCGTCATCATGAAAAGCAAGCAGGCCGAGAAAGCGGCACCGCCTCCACCGACCAAAGATCAGGAACTGCTGATGGAAATCCGCGATTTGTTGAAGAAATAAGAATCCGTTGATGCTGATAATCATGCTCTCCCGCTGCGTTTCGGCGGGAGAGCATGACCTGTGTTATTCCACCTTGAATTGAACATCTTTGACGACTTTGCCCGCGGCATCGCGGACTTCGATCTTCCAGTCGCCTTTTTGACCGTTTATTTTTTTATCAGCCCTTGTTCTCCATTGCGGACCCTTTTTCAACGGCAAATCTGTTTTTAGAATTTCTTTTGTGCCCAGCATCCAGACAAATGTAACAGTGGTATCTTCAGCAATGTTTTTAGCGTCGAGGAAACAAATGACTTTTTCCGTTGAAGCGGGGAAGCTTTCCGCCACACCCTGAGGTTCACGGTTGTCTACGCCGGTTCCCACCACCAGGCGGGCGGCGGTCCATCCCACGTTTTCTTTGTTCGACGATGTCTCTCGACTTTCTTTCTCTGCATACGCCGTGAAGATTACACTTCCCGCCAAAAGCGAGACTACCATAAGAGCCGCTACTAATCTTCTCATCTGGTCCTCCTTCAATTAATGTTGGTAGACGTTTATCATTTTGGAGACATGCCGGAAATTGTTTGGAGTGTACACGAACAGCAGCTAAGGAAGCAAATCTTTTTTTAAGGAGAGACGAATGGAGGAAAATGCCCGCAGGAATGTCACACACCGCGTCTTGAGAATCGCGCCCCGGACGTCCATGGTTCGGAATCGCCCCGAGGAGACGGCGCGAACGATCGCTGCCGGGCGCAACGGATCATTTGCCGGACGCCAAAATGGACTATCTGACATCCGGACTATTGCGAGAGTATCCGGGCAAGACGCGTCGGCCGGGACGATCAAGCGCAAGAAATCCCGACCGAACCGAGAAATGCGCTTTGTCGGGATTCCAGCCCTGAATTCCACGGTCCGTTTTCACCGGAATGCCGGTATGAGGCGCCCGATTCACTTCCCGTGAAGCGTCGTTGCTATTTCTTATGATTGCGGAAGAACCCCATCAAAAATTCGGTATCCTTCGGGGATAAATCAAATTTAAATACGGCCTTTTCAATCAACATGTGCAGCGGCTGCCCGGCGTTGTCTTCCAGGTTCGCGGAAATCCATTTGATCGCTTTCTGAATATTTTCACCTTCCGGCATTACTGTTGCCATAATCTGGTTCCTCCTCGTAAATGATATACATGCTCCCCGTCAGGATGAAAGAAATACACTGCCAAGAACGTTTTTGACTCATACTACACTATGACTCAAAAATTAACTAAATTTTGTGGAAAAATGTTGCCGGAACCTGGAGAGGTGAACCGCAGTGGGCCGGATGCGGTCGGGGTCCAGCAAAGGCCGCAAACGAAGGAAAAAACGGCGGGAATAATCTTCTCCTGTTTTAACAAGGCTTTAGCGGACGCCGGTCCGGGGATCTGCGGAGTTTCATGGGAAGGTCCGCATCATGACGAAGAGCGCCGGACACTGCTGCGGTTCTGAAGCCGCGCTCGTGCCATTCCATCCGAAATATTGTCATGTGCCGGCAGCGCAAATTATTAAGGCCTGTTGCCGGTCATTTTGATTCCGTAAAGAAAGGCCTGCCCGATAAGAAGCGGGATGTTCTTTTCATAATGGACGGGAGATTTGTTTTTTTGCGTCGGGAAAAGCGATGTTCTCGAGCCCTAGCGCTCGTTGTGCTTGACAGTGAAAGGAAAATGCCCTAGATTGGCCAAGTTTTTTTTGAAGAGGAGTTAGGGTATGTCCACAAAAAAGCAACGCCGGTCGGATAATTTCAAGGATCGGAAAAAGAAAAAATCCACCCGGATTGCCTATCTGGTCGCCATCATCGGCGGCGTCGTTCTATTGCTGGTGCTTTTCTTCGTTATTTTGTTTGACGCTCTGTTTCCGCCCGTTGATATGGAAGCGATAAAAAAGAAGGAAAAAAGAATTGTTGAAATTTATTTTTCCGACAGTCAGGAGCGTTTCCTTGTTGGCGAGAAGCGTTACATTTATAAGGAAGAACTCGCAGCGGGGCAAGCCAGGGAAATCGTCAAAGCCCTGCTCGAAGGTTCCAAGACCGGAAACGTCAGCACCTTTCCCGCTCGCGTTAATCTGAGAGATGTGAAACTTAATAAAGATGGTACGGCCGAAGTCAATTTCAGCTCCGAATTGACGAAGTTGCATCCGGGAGGTTCCGCCGCGGAAATGGCCACGATCTACTCGCTGACCAATTCATTGGCAGCGAATGTTCCGGACATTAAGGCCGTGAAAATCCTCGTGGAAGGCAAACCGCTGTCATCCATCAAAGGCCACATTTCGGTGATGAATTCCTTCCCGCCGGATCCGGACCTCTATGCCCCGGTGAAAAGCGAGAACAACTGATACGCATATGGCTCCAAAAACCAAAATATCCAAAATACGCAATATCGGCATCGTTGCGCACATCGATGCCGGCAAGACGACCGTCAGCGAACGAATCCTTTTCTACACCGGCAAATCGTATAAGATGGGCGAAGTTCATGATGGAGAAGCGGTCATGGACTGGATGCCGCAGGAGCAGGAAAGAGGGATCACGATCACGTCCGCGGTGACCACCTGTACCTGGAAGAATTCCGAAATCCATATTATCGATACGCCGGGCCACGTCGATTTCACGATCGAAGTTGAACGGTCTCTGCGTGTTCTGGACGGTGCGGTGGTTGTCTTTTGCGCGGTTGCGGGCGTCGAACCGCAGTCGGAAACCGTCTGGCACCAGGCGGATAAGTACGGCGTTCCCAAGATCGCTTTTGTAAACAAAATGGACCGCATCGGTGCGGATTATTTTCATGTGATCCGGATGATGCAGGAGCGCTTCACTTCCGCGCCCGTGCCCGTTCAAATTCCGGTGGGCAGCGAAGATAAATTCCGCGGCGCTATTGATTTGATCACGCGGAAAATGCTGATCTGGGACGACGGCACGCAGGGTGTCGAATATAAAGTGGAAGACATTCCCGAGGAATATTCCGAACAGGCGGCGCACGAACGGGAGCGGTTAATCGAAACTCTGGCCGATTACGATGACGATCTGGCGGAAAAATATCTGACCGGTGAAGAACTGTCGGTGTCGCAAATAAATGCCGCTCTGCGCAAGGCGACTATCGCCTTAAAAATTGTGCCTGTCCTGTGCGGGGCAGCGTTGCGGAACAAAGGGATTCAGCCCGTACTGGACGCTGTCGTCAGCTATCTGCCTTCTCCTGAGGATATTCCGCCGGTCAAAGGCATTAATCCGAAAACAAAGCAAGAGGAAAGCCGCCCGAGTTCAGACAAAGAGCCTCTGTCCGCACTGGCCTTCAAGATTATGCTGGATGAGGGACGAAAACTGACCTATCTGCGGATCTATTCCGGGCAGATCTCCGCGAATGACGAGGTATATAACGTTGTCAAAAAGAAGCGTGAAAAAATCGCCAGACTTTTGCGCATGCACGCCAACAAGCGGGAGAGGATCGATAAGGCATACGCGGGAGAACTCGTAGCGGCCCTGGGATTGAAAGAAACGACTACCGGGGATACGCTTTGCGATGAAGAACATCCGATCATCCTGGAGCAAATGGAGTTTTACGAACCGGTGATTAGTCAGGCCATTGAGGCCAAAACACCCGCTGACCAGGAAAAGCTGTCCCAGGCGCTGATCAAATTGACGGATGAAGATCCCACGCTCCGCGTCAAGTATGAAGATGAAACCGCGCAGACGGTGATCTCGGGCATGGGCGAGTTGCATCTGGAAATCATTGTCGACCGGCTGAGCCGTGAATTCAATGCCCACGTGAACGTCGGGAGACCGCGCGTGGTGTATCGGGAAACCATTCAAAAAGCCGTTGAAGCGGAAGGCGTATTTGATAAAGAACTGGGCGAAAAGAAGCATTATGGCCGGGTACGCATCGAGCTTTCTCCGCGCAGACGGGGGGGTGGTAACGAGATCCTCAATCAATTGACCCAGGAGATCATTCCGGCGGAATACTACGAGGCCATAGAGGAAGGTCTCCGGGAAGCCATGTCGAGCGGAGTGCTGAGCGGCTATCCGGTCATCGACGTAGGCATAAGAATTACCGGTGGATCCTATCGTGAAGGGGAATCTTCCGCGCAGGCCTTCAAAATTGCCGCAGCTACGGCCTTTCGTGACGGATGCCAGGCTGCCGATCCCATCCTGCTTGAGCCGATGATGATGGTTGACATTATTACGCCCAGTGAGTTCATGGGTGATGTGATCGGCGATATCAATGCCCGTCGCGGCGAAATTCAAACCGTCAATCCGAAGGGGCCGATTTCTGAAATCAAGGCGAAAGTGCCGCTTAAGGCCATGTTCGGCTATTCCACCGATCTCCGGTCTGCGACGCAGGGTCGCGCCGTATTTACAATGATTTTTGAAGAATTCAATAAGGCGTGACACGCGGAGTCTTGAAGGCGCTATACGTTTTGTACATCACAAATCCTAGGGACGGGAGGGGCGATTGAACGGACGCAATAAAGATATCATCATCGATCTGACCAAAGCACTGGACACCTCATTTATTCCTTATTCGCGCGGGACTTATTCCGATCCGCCATTGGAAATATCGGAATGGAGTACGATTCGCGGGGACGGTTTTCGCGTATCCCGGATCGCGCTCGGTTCACAGAGCGGGACACACATTGATGCACCGGCGCACTTCATGGAGGGTGGTATCGTTCTGGACGCCCTGCCGCCGGATCGATTTATGGGCCGGTTCTTTCCGGTCAATTTGACGCCGGCGCCCTCTTTATCCGAAATATCGATGTCCCTCGCGGCATACGGCGGGGAAGATATCCTGTTTTTAAGAACCCCGAAAAATCAATCGACAAGGCTTCCGCGGGAGGCGGTGATGAGAATACTTTCGCTGCCCGCAGACGTCCTGGCTCTGTCCGGTCATATTGTCATCGAACCTTCTGATCCGCTGGAATTTCACCGCATGGTTGCGCGGTCGGCGAAATTTCTTGTGGAAGATCTGGATGAAGAGGCGGCTCACAGGGCAGCCGGTCACGGCGAAATGTTCATCTTCCCATTGAGAGTCCTCGGCGTCAGCGGCGCCCCTTGCCGCGTTCTTGTCCGGATGCCCGGGGCGTGAATCAACAAGCGATTTTTGATCGTGCTGCAAAATACAAGGAGACAGACCATGAAAGTGAACGTTCAAGAAGGTCCCCTTTCGGCTGGAGATGGTGTCGATCTGTTCATGTCAAAACATATCTTGGCGGATGCGCGGGCCGTTCTCGTCATGGTTCACGGGCTGTGTGAACACTCGGGACGCTATCAGTACGTAACCGCTGAATTCAATCATTTCGGATATTCGGTTTATCGTTTCGATAACCGGGGACACGGGCGGTCCGGCGGCGACCGCGGGTACATCGACAACGTAAATGAGCTCATTGATGATGCGGCGAGAGTCGTGGAGAGGGTGAGGCTGGAAAACCCCGGTCTCCCCGTTTTCATGCTGGGGCACAGCCTCGGCGGATTTATTGCGGCCGCGTATGCGTTGAAATATCCGGGGCGTTTGTCCGGCCAGGTGCTTTCCGGCGCGGCAGTGATGATTCAACCCGGACTTGCCGCTCTCGAAGGAGTCGACCTGAGCGAGATGCCCCGGGCCCCGATCGTCAACACCCTGACGGACAAGATTTGCCGTGACCCTGAAGTGGTTCGGGCTTACAGGGAAGATCCGTTGAATCTTAAAGAATTCACCACAAGGCTAATGAGCGAATCCTTGCTTCGCGGGGCGCGCTGGTTGATGGACCATCAGGTCGAATATACGTGTCCCTGCCTGATTTTGCATGGCGGTGCGGATCAGATCGTCATCCCGGACACGTCTTCTTATTTTTATGAGCATATCGCGTCTCGGGACAAGAAACTGATAATGTATGACGGTCTTTACCATGAAATCCTGAACGAGCCGGAGAAGGACACAGTGATTAAAGACATTCACGTGTGGCTGGAGGAACGGATCTGATGCGCTGAAACGATAGACGTGAGATGTGCCGGGACGCTTTGCACCCGCAAAGTTCGCCGGGCAGATGATGGTGAAGAAGCTGGAGGATGATATGCCGAACATGCAAAAGCTGCTTGGACGATTACGAGCCTCTGTCATTTGTGAAGACATGCGCGCGGAGTATCCGCCGTCCTTTGACCAGGAATTGAATTATCAATGCGGCCGCATCCTTTTTTTCGCCTCGCTGATCACGATGGTCGCGTGGCTGCCTTACATCCCTCTTGATCGTCAACTTCATCCGGAAGAACCGCTTCTTCCCGTCATACGCGCGGGTCTGTCTGCCGTCAGCCTGATTATTTTTATCCTTTACATCTCCAGGCGGTTTCCCGAACGCAATTTGTTGTTTCTGAATATTCTCGGCGCTTATCTCGCAATTTCCTGCGGGCTGATCACCGCATTGGCCAAAGCCGATCCCGTGTATGTGGGCGGCAACCTCTTTATTCTGACCCTGCTGGCTGTCGTGCCCGTCAAGAGACGGTCGGTGCTGATCGTTCTGGGAGCCTCATTGGCGACATTTTTTATTGTCGGGTATATCAAGGGCATGTCCTTTCAAACCCTCGGAGCACGCTACAGTCTGCAGGATCTCATGAGCGTGTCTGTCGTTGCCGTAATCTTCGTCTATCTGATGGATAAGAAGCGTTACGAAGGCTGGCTGAAATCAAAGAAAATCGAGGAACAGAGCGCGGAGTTGAAACACGACAAGGAAAAGATTGACAAGCTGCTTTTGAATATATTGCCGGCCGCCGTTGCCCGGGAGCTCAAGGACCAGGGCCGGGTCAAACCGGTATTCTTCCCATCCGCCACGATTGCTTTTACGGATTTTGTCGGCTTTACGGAAATTGCGGAAAGACTGACGCCGGATCAGCTTGTGCGGGAGCTTCATGAACTATTTACCGGATTTGATCGGATTATGGACAAATACGGTCTCGAAAAACTGAAGACCATCGGCGATGCGTATATGTATGCCGGCGGCGTGCCGGCGATCAACGAGACACATGCCATAGATGCCGTGCTTGGCGCTCTGGAAATTCAATCGCTGGTGGATAAGATCAATCGGGAGAAGGCGTCTTCGGGGCGTCCCGTTTTTGAAATTCGCATCGGTATGAATTCGGGGCCTTTGATGGCGGGTGTCGTGGGCGAGAAGAAGTTTGTTTATGATATCTGGGGAGATTCAGTAAACCTGGCCAATCGGATGGAGTCGTCCGGCTACAAAGGGAAGATTAATATTTCCGAATCGACGCATATCCTGATTAAAGACTATTTTGAAACGGAAGCCCGCGGTCCGATTAGGGCAAAAAACAAGGGAACCGTCGAGATGTACTTCGTCAACAGGATCAAACCGGAATTTTCGTCTGACGAGGCAGGTTTGGCGGTTAACGAACGCTTCCGGAAAATTTACGGAAGTCTTAAGTAAAACGGGAAGAAGGATGCGTTCGCATTGCGCGCGCGACCCGTGATCGCCGGTTATGGTTCGTCCATGCCGCCGCCGGCGATATTCAAACGTTTAAGCTTCTCCACCAGCGTGGTGCGGTTCAGGTTGAGAAGCTTCGCTGCGCGGTTCTTGACGCCGCCCGCCATCTTCAGCGCTTCGACAAGGAGGTCTTTTTCCAGGCGGCTCATGTGTTCGTTGAAATCAATACCGTCTTTGGATAATGCCACGCTTCTGCCCGGAGTCTCGGCAGTCGGAATGCCGCGGATCTTTGCCGGCAAATCGCCGGCGCGGATTTCACCTTCTTCTTTCATAACCACGAGCATTTCAATTAAATTCTGCAATTCACGGACATTGCCCGGCCAGTGATAGTTCATTAAATGGGTTACGGCTTCCGTCGAGATGCGTTCAACATTCTTCTTCTTGAGCTTGTTGAATGTCGACAAGAAATGATTGGCCAGAATCATGATATCGGAGCCGCGCTCCCGCAATGCGGGCAAATGAATGGGAATGACGTTAATGCGGTAAAAAAGGTCCTCGCGAAATTGCTTCTCGGCCACCGCTCTTTCCAGATTCTGGTTCGTAGCGGCGATGATGCGGACATCCGCATTAATGGTTTTGACGCCGCCGATGCGCTCAAATTGCTTTTCCTGAATGACTCTCAGGACCTTGACCTGAAGCGCGGGGCTCATATCACCGATTTCGTCAAGAAAGATGGTGCCGCCCTGAGCAAGGTCAAATCGGCCCATTCGATTGCGAATGGCTCCCGTAAAAGCGCCTTTCTCATGTCCGAAAAGTTCGCTTTCCAGAAGGTCTTCCGGAATGGCTCCGCAGTTCACCGGAATTAGAGGTTGGTTCCTTCGATCGCTTTTGAAATGTATCTCGCGGGCGACGAGTTCCTTACCGGTTCCGCTCTCGCCGGAAATCAAAACCGTGCTATCGGAATTGGATACCTTGTCGATCGTATCAAATACCTTTTTCATACAGTCGCTGTACCCGATAATCTTATCGAAATCCCGTTTTTCCCGGAGATGTTCCTTTAAGGACGTGTTTTCATCGCGGAGTTTGGCGAAATTCATCGCGCGGACGACAGATAATTTGACGAGATCATCTTTGACGGGTTTGGTAATAAAGTCGAAAGCGCCCATTTTCATGGCCGACACCGCGGCATTAACCGTACCGTGTCCGGTAATCATAATGACGATATTGTCTTTGTTCGTATCTTTGATGTATTTAAGGAATTCCAGCCCGTCGACGTTGGGCATTCGCAGGTCGGTAATAATGATATCATATTGATCTTCCAGAAAGGCTTCAATACCTTCACGGCCGTCATCGACGGCTTTGACTTCATATCCCTCGTCTCTCAATATTTCAGCCAGCGTTTCCTTATTCAGTTCGTTATCATCGGCGATGAGGATTTTTCCGTTCTTCATATGAGAATTCCTGCAAGAAGAGTAACAAACAATCTTTTACGCGGTTCTGAGTGTCTTTTGTATAGGATAAAGGCAAGTAAAATACAATGCTAAAATGACCAAGACCGTCAAAAAACGAACACCGAAGCCAATCAATGACCGTACCCTAATAAAATAAACAGAGGGTTTATAAAGGCGATATTCATCTTAAGTATTTCATTTTTTTGCCGACTAAAATGATGAATTATTATGAAAATTCCGGTTTGTTGAAACTTGAACAAATGATATATTCAAAAAAACAATACGTATCGATGAAGAGGACTCTTCGTGCTTGGCATAAGGATTGCTGCTGTTGATCAAGATGGATTGTCCCAGGGCAGAATCCTTGATTGAGCAGAGGTAAACGACGGCAGAGCAATGCGTTTTCCATTGGTTCAATAATGAAAGAAAATATTAATTCATGACCGTCAGCACTTTCGAACTGAAGCACAGTGATTTCGAAAAAATCAGCCGTCTTGTCTACGAACAGTGCGGGATCTATCTGCATGAAGGCAAGAAGGAACTGGTCAAAGCGCGTCTCAGCAAACGACTCCGGGCGGGCAGCTACAAGTCCTTTTCCGAGTACTATCGTTACGTGACAACTGAAGAAGGGACCAATGAGTTGGTGTCGATGATTGACTCGATATCCACCAATCTGACATCTTTCTTTCGGGAAGAATCTCATTTCGCAAGGCTTGGCTACATTCTTCTGCGGGCGATCGAGAAATCAGATCAGCGGGGATCCAAGAATAGCTTTAAAATATGGTCTGCAGGATGTTCAACAGGGGAAGAGCCTTATACGCTGGCCATGACGGTAAAAGAAACCATCGGCCAGCATTCTCTAGATGCATCGATACTGGCGACCGATATTTCAACGAAGGTATTGAAAATTGCCGAAGCAGGTATTTACGGGCAGGAAAAAATTAAAAACATCAGTACCGATATTCTAAAAAAGTATTTTCAAGTCGGAACGGGACAATCCACGGGTTATGTCCGGATTAAGAATGACGTTAAGAAAATGATCACCTATCAGCGATTCAATTTAATGGACCGGTTTCATGCCCAAAACAATTTTGATGTGATATTTTGCCGCAATGTCATGATCTATTTCGACAAAAAAACGCAAAATGTAGTGGTGAATAAGTTCTATGATTCATTGAGAAACGGTGGATATTTTTTTGTCGGACATTCAGAAAGTCTAACCGGGTTGAAACATCAATTCAAATACGTGGAACCCAGCGTTTATGTGAAATAAGTCATGAGTGATTTGATCGTCGGAATATCGGAAATAAAGATCAGCGGCAATTCGAAAGACATGATCATCACCTATGCGCTGGGGTCGTGTGTCGCTATCTCCGTTTACGATCCTCTGGCGAGGGTCGGCGGATTGCTGCATTACATGCTTCCGGATTCGATCCTGGATGAAAAAAAGGCGCAAGAAAATCCGGCGATGTTCGCAGATACGGGCATTCCGTTGCTGTTCAAGGCGTGCTACGCTCTCGGGGCGGAGAAAAGAAGGATGATTGTCAAGGTTGCCGGCGGCGCCAGCATCCTTGATGATACCAACTTCTTTCGAATCGGTCAGAAGAATATTATGGCGATGAGAAAAATATTCTGGGAAAACAATATCATGATTACGGCGGAAGACACCGGTGCGACGCACAACCGTACGGTTCGTCTGGACATCGCGACGGGCAAAACGTTTGTCCGGTCCTCTGGAGGTGAAATGAAAGAATTATGAAAATCATCGACCGTATCCTGAAATCCATTGACGCGATTCCGGCATTTCCTGCGACGGGCAATATGGTTGCGCAACTGCTGAACCAGGAGGAATACTCTGTATTGAAGGTGGTAAACATTATTAAGTACGATCCTTCCATCACGGCGAATATTATGAAGATGGCCAATTCGATGTATTTGGATTCAAAACACAAAATCAGTACGATCAATGATGCCGTTATGTACCTCGGTCAGAAGAATCTTTTGCGGGCCGTTCAGACTGCGGGAATCTCCAAATACTATAGGAAAGGGTATGCGGGATATTTCGATAAGGCTACGGATTTGTGGGAACATTCCGTCGCTGTCGCCTTGATGTCGCAGATTTTGTCTAAAATGATTACGGGTGAGGAGGATACAACCCTATACACGGCTTCGCTTCTTCATGATGTGGGAAAAATCATCATGGGTGAATTTGTCCGGGAGGAACTGGCGGAGATTACGCTCATGGTAGCTAAGCGCGGGATGTCGTTTCTGGAGGCCGAGGAAACGGTCATCGGCATTAATCACGCCGAATTGGGTGGAAAAATTGTCGAGCATTGGAATTTTCCCGGTGAAATATGCGATGCTATTTCGTTTCATCACCGGCCGGATCTGCTCGAAAAGGAAGACAAAATTATGCCTTGGATTGTTTATATGGCGGACGAGGCTTGTCTGATGATGGGGATCGGCAGTTCCGTAGAAGGCCTGGCCCAAAGAGCAGTGGGCGCTTTGCTTAAAAAATTCAACTTGCGAACGAGAGACCTGGAAAGATGCATGGTCATGCTGTCGGATGATTTTAACAGCGCCCGACATCTTACCAAAATCATATAAAGGAAACAGGGAAGGGTAAGCCTATGTCATTCAACGTGCTGATTGTGGATGATTCCAGTTCCATACGGGCGGTCATTAAAAAAATCGTTGTGCTGTCCGGCTTCCAGATGGATGAATGCTTTGAAGCGAGCGACGGAAGGCAGGCGATGGAATTGCTCGCGGATAACTGGGTGGATGTGATCATTTCGGATATTAACATGCCGGAAATCAATGGTCTGGAGTTGCTGGACCTCCTTGCTGAAAATGCAACATTGAAGGAAATCCCCGTCATCATGGTTACAACGGAGGGTTCCGACCTGCGCATGAAGGACGCCTTTGCGCGCGGAGCGAAGGGCTTTATCAAGAAGCCATTCCTGCCGGAAGAAATAAGAAAAGTACTTTACGAAGTCATAGGAGTCGGTCATGATGGGCAATACGAAGAAAATCCAAGAAATGCTGATGAACTCGATTTTTGATGTATTTGAAAAAATGTTCTTTGTCTTTCTTGAGCCTCGTGATGAAGACATTCAGTATGACTTAATGACATCCATTCAATTCAAAGGTCCCTTGAAGGGGGAAATTAGGTCGTATCTGTCCACCGGCATGGCCAGCGTCATGGCGCAAAACATGCTGGGTCTGGAGCCCAGGGAGGTGACGGATAGGACGATGGAAGACTGCGCCAAGGAAGCGCTGAATATGATTGCAGGCAATTTTCTCAATAAGCTGGAACCCGAAGAGGTGTTCGATTTATCGATTCCCGCGTATGCGAAGAAGTCCGGCAAATTCGCGGAAGATTCTCATGCGGCTCTCAGCCTGTCGTTTGATTCAGATAACCGGTATTTCGGTATTGTTCTGAATCTGGAGGCTGAAAACAAATAGATCAAGAGTGTGACCCCCAGGATCCATCGTTTCGTGTGCAGGACAAGGACGGCAATGTGAAGATAATTAAGGTGCTCATTGTTGATGATTCCGCCGTCGTCAGGAAGATATTTTCGGAGGAACTGTCGAAATATCCTGATGTTCAGGTGGTGGGAGCGGCTCCCGACCCGTATGTCGCTAGGGAAAAAATCGTCAATTTGAAGCCGGATGTCGTGACGCTGGATATTGAAATGCCGCGCATGGATGGCCTCACCTTTCTTCGGAAATTGATGAAGTACTATCCGCTGCCGACGATCATTGTCAGCTCTCTTACTCCCCGGGGCGGCAAACTCACGCTGGAAGCGATGGACATCGGGGCGGTCGACGTGATTGCCAAGCCCGGTGCCGCGTATAGTGTAAGTGATATGTCGGCACAGTTAGTGGATAAGATCAGAGCCGCTTCTCAAATACGCATTATCAAACGTGATGATTCGACGGCCAAGGTTTCATCCGCCGGAGAGCCCGTGCGGGCACTGGCTCAAACATCCAATAAAGTAATCGCCATTGGCGCATCTACCGGCGGGACGGAAG
>SBEK01000091.1 GCA_009668925.1 Deltaproteobacteria bacterium | reverse complement strand
GGCCGCGGCTGGAGAACGCAGTGAATTTGATGATCTGCGGGGCGTGCGATCAGTTCTGCGACGCGGATGATTTGAGGGAGAAAGCCCAATCCATTCGTTCGAAGTTGATTATTCTGCCGGGTACGGATCATTTCTATGCGGGCGAAGAGCCGCTTTTGTCTCAACATTTGAGAAACTATATTCATGAAAAAAAAGCTTGATTTTAATAAAAATGGTGTTAAGGTCGGAATCAAATGAGCAGGTTAAGGGCTCACGGCAGAAGAGATAGATGGTTTTTGTTAGGAAATAAGTAGTGCTGAGATTGTTCTATACAGTAAGAAATTAACCGCAGAGAATTCTCATACAGAGAGTTCGTGCGGTTTTTTAGTTTCTGAGGGTTGATAACCGGAGGAAACAAATTTTTGAAAGGGGGACTTTTAGAATTGGCAGAAGGAAAAGTGAAGTGGTTTAACGAGAAGAAGGGGTTTGGGTTTATTGAAAATGATGAGGGAGGAGACGTTTTCGTTCATTATAGTGCAATTTCGGGAACAGGTTTCAAAACTCTTTATGAGGGTCAGAGAATCCGTTTCGATATTGAACAGGGTAACAAGGGCCCCAGCGCTGCAAACGTGCAGCCACTATAATCATTCCAAGCAATGAATCTTAAGCAAAATGCCCCGTTTTACGGGGCATTTTTTTTGAATGGGTCGACGTGAGACCGTGATCAGGGAACCCATAATCTTTAGTAATATTTCTTAAGCACAAAGATAAATAATCGGAAGGGCCTTGCTCTGGACAATCGACAAAGCATCCTTGCCGTGATGTGCCGGAACCCAATTCTCGAAATATTGAACGGAGAGAATGGCTAACACCGACAGTCCGTGTGGATTCGGGGCCGAAGCTAAAAATACACGACCGATATAATTCGCTGCTATCCGCTATGAAAAAAAATCTGATCGTCATACTGGGGCCAACCGCTTCGGGGAAAACATCCCTGGCGGCACGTCTGGCCGTGGATTTTCACGGGGAAATTATTTCCGCAGATTCGCGGCAGGTGTACCGGGGAATGGATATCGGCACGGGCAAGGATTTGTCCGAGTTTCACAGAGGCGGTCAGAACCTTCCTTATCATTTAATTGATGTTATTGATCCGCGGGAAGAGTTCAGCGTTTTTGAGTTTCAGAGAAGATTTCATCTCATCTTCGCTGAATTGAATGAAAGGCAAACCCCGGCTGTCCTGGTTGGGGGCACAGGACTCTATCTGGAGTCGGTTTTGACCGATTATGTGTTGCCGCCGGTGAAACCCGATTTGCGCCTGAGAAAAGAGCTTGAGGAAAAATCATCAACGGAGATTCGTCGTATTCTTCTCTCCATGAAGCCTGATCTTCACAACAAGACGGATCTCGAAGACAAAGACCGAATGATCAGAAAAATTGAAATCGAGAAGGCAAGACAAGATCCGCCGGATCAAAGCAAACGAGTTCCCGTGATTCACGCGGGGGTGTTCGGACTTCAGTGGGAGAGGGACGCGTTAAGGCTGAGAATCGCGAAAAGACTCAGACAACGGGTAAATAATGGAATGATCGAAGAGGTGTCGCGGCTGCATGGGTCGGGTCTGTCCTGGGAACGATTGGACAGTTTCGGCCTGGAATATCGCTATATTTCAAGATATCTGCAAAACGTCATCACCCGGGAGGAGATGCTGTCGAAACTTCAGATTGCTATCGGGCAATTTGCCAAACGACAAATGACGTGGTTTCGGCGCATGGAAAGAAAGGGTGTACCAATAGAATGGATTCCGGGAGGTGATTATTCCAAATTACATGATCGTGTTTTAGAAATGCTGGCATGAAAAAACCTTCCCTGCTTTCCGACTATCTGAATAAATATGCGGCCGGGCCACCCTGGAAACTGGCGGCGGAGAACCTTGAAAATATCGGCCAGGTCGTTGTCATACCGGCCTATGCAGAGAAAGAGCTGATCTTTGACACCCTGGCTTCTCTTGCGGCCAATGACGATGCGATGCTGGCGAATACGCTTGTCCTGTCGGTGATCAACAATAAGGCGGCCTCTCCGGCCGCCGATAAGGAAAACAATGCTGCAACGCTGGGTTTACTCGAAACGCTGGTTGGCAGAGGATCGATCAGCCGCTGCGGGCTTTCCGGCCGCTTGTCTGACGCGCTGGAGAGCATCGCTGACCGGCGACTGAGGCTGGCTTACGTGGATGCATCTTCCCCCGGTCTGGAAATTCCTCAACCCTTGGGCGGCGTAGGGATGGCGCGTAAGATTGGCATGGACATGGCTTTGCGGGTGTTGAAAAATGCCTCAAGCGAACCAGGGGCTATTCTGAGTTTGGACGCGGATACCCGTGTTCAAACGGATTATTTATCAACCGTCCGGCGCTTTTTTTCTTCACGGCGGACGCAAACGGGCGTCATTGCCTATGCGCATCAAATGCCCGGCGACGATGCTGCGAGGCAGGCCATCTGCTCTTATGAGATCTTTTTGCGCTACTGGGTGTTGGGATTGCAGTATGCCCGATCACCGTATGCCTTTCATTCGATCGGTTCAACAATAGTTACGACAACCGACGCCTACCTGGCTGTCCGGGGCATGAATCGCCGTGAGGCCGGAGAGGATTTCTACTTTCTGAACAAACTGGCGAAAAACGGTCCTGTCCGTCAGATCAAAGAAACGGTCGTTTATCCGTCCGCACGAATTTCGGTGCGGGTTCCGTTCGGCACGGGAGCCGCAGTGGGCAAAAGGATGGCAAAGCAAGCGCCGGAACATACCCTCTATGACCCGCGAATATTTTGCATTTTGAAAGACTGGCTTGCTTTGATGAATAATTCCTTTGACCGGTCCGCAAGCGCAATTCTTGCCCTGGCGAAAGAGATCGATGCCGGTCTGGAGGCCTTTTTAATTGGCCGGGGTTTCTTAGCGGACTGGCCGAAAATACGCCGCAACATAAAGGATATGAGGACCTATGAAAGACAGTTTCATACGTGGTTTGATGGTTTCGAAACATTAAAGCTGATTAATTATCTGTCAAAAGAGTATTATCCGCGTGTGGAACAGTCCAGCGCATTACGCGTGATTTGGCAAATGCTGGACGAAGAATTTACGGGGGAGCCGCCTTGGCGAAACGCGCTGAATCTGGAAGATCCGATGAACGTTCTATCTCATCTCCGACAGCGGACATGAATGCAGACCGGCTTGGAAAGGCTTTTCTTCTTCACTTGACGGGATGGTAAATATCACATATAGCTCAAAGAAAACAATCGCGATTGATAATTAATTTCGGAGGAAATTCATGAATAAAAGTTTAGTAAGAAATGTCCTGATCGGCTTATTGGTCATTCTGATGCCTGCAACATTCGGTTGCAGCAAGAAGGAGGAAGGCCCGAAAGAACCGGTAAAACAAGCCGCACAAGAAAAGCAGACCCAGGCGCCTCTCGCCCTGGATAAAGCAGTAACGCCGGCGATCTTAGATGCCAAGCCGGCGGAACCCAAGGACGTTGCGGTCAGCGTCGACGGAAGTGCGCTCAAAAAAGATGAACTTGCCAATAGAATCAAAGCAAAGATGAGTCTTTACAAGGATAAAATTCCGGCGGACAAGAAGAAAGAAGTTCAGGCAGGACTGAAGAAGCAGATTATGGAAGAATTCGTTTTGCGAACCCTGCTGACGAATGAAGCGAACAATAAGAAATTAGTCGCAACGGATAAAGATATGCAGGCTGCGCTCAATCAGATCAAAGCCAACATGCCGCCGGATAAAAAAGTTGATGATTTCCTTAAGGAGAACGGAGTCACAAAGGAGGATATCGCACTGGGGATCAGAATCAGAAAACTGGTGGAGATGGAAGCCGGTAAAAAGGCCAAGCCCACGGCAAAAGAAATCAACAAGTTTTATACGGATAATAAAGACAAATTTACGACCGAGGAAACCGTCCGCGTGCGCCATATCCTGGTAACGATTGACGCCAAAGATGATGAAAAGACGAAGGCTGAAAAGAAGGCGAAAATAGACGACCTGCGTAAGAAACTCGTGGAAGGCGCGGAATTTGCCGAGATCGCCAGGAACAATTCCGACTGCCCCAGTAAGGAAAATGGCGGCGATCTGGGCGAGATCAAAAAGGGCCAAACAGTAAAACCCTTTGAAGATGCTGCCTTTTCACAGGAAACAAACGCCATTGGACCTGTCGTCACAACGGAATTCGGCCATCACATCATTCAAGTGATGGGTCACACCCCGGGAAAAGTTGTGGCGTTGGATGAGGTAAAGGACAAGATATCCCTCTACCTCGAACAGCAAAAGCAATCGGAAATATTTAACCAGATGACGGCGAAATTGAAAAAGAACGCGGTCATTGTCTATTATGAGAAATAGAAAAACAGGCCGGATTGCGAAAGGCCTCTGGTATTTGGGAACGGAAGAATCCTGTGTTTATCTGCTGGAAGGAAGCAAATCCTCCGTTTTGATCAGTGCCGGATTGAGCTATATCCTGCCGGATATCTTCCGGCAGATGACGGATTGGGGCATCTTCAAAAGACAAATTGAACACGTCATCATTTTACATGCTCATTTCGACCATGTCGGCATCGTCCCCTATTTAAAGCGAAACTGGCCCCATCTGACAATTCATGCCTCTTCCCGCGGCTGGAATGTTCTGGCCAATCCCAAAGCGATTTCGGTCATGCATGAATATATGTTGAAAGTCTGCCGCAGAGTGCGGGGCAATACGGATGTCCTCGCGACACTGGACTGGCAGTGGCGCAATGATGTTCAGGGAGAGATATTAAAGCAGGACAGCTGTATCGATTTGGGCAACAGACAAGTTGAAATTCATGAAACACCGGGGCACTCGTCATGCTCGATATCGGCTTATGTCCCCCAATTAAGGGCTTTATTTCCGTCCGACGCCGTGGCGATACCTTATCGGGACGAATATGTTATCGCGGCCGGATCGAGTTTGGCGTCCTACCAAAAGAGTCTGGATAAGCTGGCGATGCTGGACACCGAAATACTATGCGCAGATCATTACGGATACATCACCGAAGAAGAAGCCGCGCAATATGTCAGGAAGAGCAAAAGCGCCGCCGGTGATATGATCGATAGATTGCAGCAGGCGCTTCACCAGGGAACTGGAGTCGAAAAAGCCGCGGCGCAACTGGTCAACCTTCATTTTCAATTGCGGCCGGATTATTTCGTCCATCCGGACATTCTGGTAAGTACGTATACGCAAATGCTGAAACAGTTTGTGCAGTCCGGCAAGCCGTAACGTTATTTGAAACTGTGTTCGGCGTCGGGGAAAACGCCCGTCTTCACTTCCTGAATATAATGTTTAACGGCAGTTCTCACTTCCTGGTTTAAATTCACATATTTCTTAACGAATTTCGGCGTCATCCTGTCGTATAATCCCAGCATATCGTTTAAGACCAAAACCTGTCCGTCGCACTTGGCGCCGGCGCCAATGCCGATGGTGGGTATGGAAAGAGCAGCGGTGATTTCAGCGGCCAGTTTTTCAGGTACACATTCCAGCACCAGGGAGAAAGCACCGGCCTCCTCCAGAATGAGAGCATCCTGCATCATTTTCCCGGCCGCATCCTCCTTTTTACCCTGAACTTTAAAACCGCCCAGCTGATGAACGGATTGCGGCGTCAGCCCCAGATGCGCCATCACGGGAATCCCGGCATACGTCATTTTATGGACTATTTCAGCGTGTTCCCGACCGCCCTCGAGTTTAACGGCTTGAGCATCAGCTTCCTTTAATAAACGGCCGGCATTGGTCAGCGCCAATTCCGTAGAGACCTGATAAGACATAAACGGCATATCCGCAACAATCATTGCTTTGTGCGCCCCGCGGGCGACCGCCTGCGTATGACGAACCATATCTTCCATGGTCACGGGAAGGGTCGAGTCATAACCCAGCACGACATTACCCAGAGAGTCGCCGACGAGAATGATGTCGATGTCGCTCTCATCAAGAATTGAGGCCATTCCGTAATCATAGGCGGTCAGCATGGTTATCTTTTCGCCCTGGGTTTTCATTTTCCTGATGTCCAGGGTAGTTTTCCGGGTGATTTTATTTTGCGCGCTCATTATTGGCTCCTTTCAAGAGTTCCATGAATGTTTGGGCCTGGGTCGAATTCAGCGTACCCTTCTTACGGGCAAGCGTAACTGCGACTTTTCCCGTGTCGGCGTATAAAGAAGAGAATTCCGGGAGATGGGAGGCTATGGCTTTGATATGCTTTTGAACGGTTCCCGAATCGCCTCGGGCGATGGGTCCCGTTAACGCACCAGGGCAACCTTGTCTTTCGATGTTTTTCAGACTGCCGTATACCAGCGGCAGATATGCTTTACGGGCATCCTTCTCAGAAAAACCGATGGATAAATAAATCGACTCAACGACGCTCAGCAGTGAAACGAGATAGTTCGATGCCATGCAGGCGGCGGCGTGATACAGAGGCTTTTGCGCGGCTGTTATGTGAATGGGGATTCCCCGCAGGTCGCGGACAATGTCGGCGGAAATGATTTTGGCGCCGGGGGATGATGTGACACCAAAGTAGCTGCCGGGAATACTCTGAATCGCGCCGTCAATGGAAGAAAAGCTTTGCAGCGGATGAATGCTGGCGACGGATGCGCCGGCGCGGTGAGCAGATTCGAGAAGGTCGATCCCTCCCGCGCCGCTCATATGAAATACTTTTTTGCCTGTGACGGAAGCGGCACCGATGATTTCATCGCAGACCGCCGCGATGCGGTCGTCAGGTGTTGTTATCAGAATGCAATCCGCCGGGTCCACGGCCTGGGCCGGGTGCCGGAAACCCGCTGCTCCCGTGTAAGCCTTGGCCCGCTTCAAATGGGCGGCGGAGAGATCGGCAAACCCCGCAATATCATGGCCGGCTTTTTTCAACAGAAATCCGATAGCCGTTCCCACCATTCCGGCGCCGATAATGGAAAATGTAAGCAATTTCTTCTTTTTCATCTTGCTCCGCGGCGCATAAAAAAAGGTCTTCCGCAACTTGAGGAAGACCCGTATTCGACAGTATTTACTGATTCCCGTCTCAGTCTGTTACAAGTGATCCAAGCGGTTGCGTGCTTTCTAGCATGTCCTACGGTTTGCGTCAAACGATATTTCTCCTGTCTTCATTTTATAAAGAATCTTGTTTTTGAATAGTCTCTCAGCTATACAACGATCGGGAGATAAGAATGAAAAAAGTGGATTTAATGATATTCGATTTCGACGGCACTCTTGCCGACACGGGCGCGGATCTCGTGACTTCCGTCAATTACACCTTGACGGCGATGCGCCTCAATACCAGAACGCCGCAGGAAATTCTTTCCTTTGTAGGAGATGGTATTAAGAAATTAATTGAAAGAACACTTGAAGAAGAGCATCGCGGCAGACTTAACGAAGCCCTGAGCATTTTCACCGGGCATTACGAAAAGCATCTTTTGGATCAGACCGTCCTTTATCCCCATATCGAGGACGTATTGAAATTCTTTAATCATAAAATGAAGGTGATTCTGACCAATAAGCGTCACCATTTAGCGCTGGCCATTGCCCGGGGGCTGCGCATCGATCGTTATTTCATGGAGATTGTGGGAGCGGATTCCACTCCCTATCAGAAGCCGGACGAGCGGGTTGTTGAATACCTGCTTTCGAGATACAATGTTGCGCCGCAAAAGGCCGTTATCATCGGCGATGGCGTAAATGATATCGCCGTGGCGAAAAATGCCGGAATTGCATCATGTGCGTATTTGAACGGACTGGGAGACAGAGAAACGCTGATTGAAATGAAAGCCGACTTTTATTGTGAGAATATCTTGGAAGTTAATACGTTGTTTCAATAATGTTGATCAAGAAAATCGAACAAACGATTAATAAAAATCATCTGCTGAATGACGGCGATGTCGTTGTCGTCGCCTTATCCGGAGGGGCTGATTCCTGCGCGTTGCTCATGAGCCTGGCAGGCCTGGCGCCAATCCGCCGTTTGAAGCTGGTGGCGGCTCATTTCAATCACGGATTGAGGCAAGCGGAGTCGGATGAGGATGAGGAATTTTGCCGGAGTCTGGCTGAAAAACTCAATCTTCCATTTGAGAGCGAACGAATGCGTGAACCGAACGTCCCCAAGGGCATGTCGCCGGAAGACTATTTCCGGAGAGAAAGATATAGTTTTCTGGAAAAAGTTGCCGAGCGGCACGGCGCTCGCAAAATCGCACTCGGTCATCATTTACAGGATCAGGCCGAAACCGTTTTGCTCAATATGCTGCGCGGCAGCGGTTTGCACGGACTCAAGGGTTTCGAGCCGATGCGGGACAATAAATTTATTCGTCCGCTCATGGAAGTCACACGCAAGGAAATTCAGGGATTCCTGGCGCAAAGCGGCACGGGACACCGCGATGACAGCTCCAATGATAATCCGATCTATCTGCGCAACCGCATCCGCAAAGAACTGATTCCCTTTCTCAAGGAAAGGTATAATCCCAAAATTGAAGGGACTTTGGCGAGGACGGCGGAGATTATGCGCACAGAAGACGCATTCCTGACCGAATGCGTAAACGTTATCCTCAGTACACCGGATATTGAGAGAAAAAGAGAAGAGGCGTCTGTCTGTGCCGAAAAGTTGAAATCACTTCATGCCGCATTGCGTTTCCGAATCATCAAGACGCTTTTGGAAAGCATTGCACCGGCGGGTAAGGGTTTTTCATTAGTCCATATTCAATTGGTCGATAACCTGCTTGCGGAGCATTCATCGGGGAAAAAGATTGCGCTGCCTTACAATCTCTGTGCCGAAAATGAATATGGCCGCGTGGTCTTCAGGAAGACCAACGGATCGAAAAGACAAAACTACAACTACACCCTGTCTGTTCCGGGAGTCATTGATTTGGAAGAAAGGTGCCTTATCTTATCGCTGAGACGCGGAACGCCGGATGAGATTGACTTTCACAGCAAGAATACCAGTTATTTTGATGAGGATAAAATTAAAAAACCTCTTATCCTCAGAAATCGCCAAAATGGGGATTGGTTTGAACCATTGGGGACAAAAGGATCGCAAAAAATTAAGAAGTTGTTCATTGATCGGAAGATCCCGAAAGACGAACGGCAGGGAATTGCCCTGATTGCCGATCAGGAATCCGTTATCTGGATTGAGAATATGCACATGAGTGAAAGAGTGAAAGTAGCGGCGGGGACAAAAAATGTTTTGATTCTCGAAATCCGGAGACCGCCGGAAGTGATTGAGTCTGCGGAAGAAAATAATTGAGTTAAATTGGATATTATTATAAAGATCATCAAACACATTTTATTATAAGGAGAATGATATTGAATCAGTTTCAAAAGAATATTGCACTCGTTTTGACGGTGCTTTTGGTTTTTTTGCTTGTCTGGCAACTATTTAATCAGCAAAAGCCGAGTTCGAAAGACATCAATTACACGGAACTGCTGAATCACCTTAAGAACAATGAAATTACGGAAGTTACCATACAGGGAGAAGCGATAAGCGGTAAGCTGGCGAACGGAAACATCTTCAAAACATATGCGCCCAAGGATGATTCACTGGTTGGGATGCTGCGCGAAAAAAACGTAAAGATTACGGCCAAACCTGTGGAAGAAAGTCCGTGGTATATGATTTTCATTTCATGGTTTCCGATGCTCCTGCTGATCGGTGTCTGGATTTTTTTCATGCGCCAGATGCAGTCGGGCGGCGGCAAGGCCATGTCTTTTGGAAAAAGCAGAGCGCGTCTGATTACCGATAAGTCTAAGAAAGTGACCTTTGCCGATGTGGCCGGGGTGGATGAAGCTAAGGCTGAACTTGAGGAAGTCATCGATTTCTTAAAGGACCCTAAGAAATATACGAAGCTGGGGGGAAGAATTCCCAAGGGGCTGTTGCTGGTGGGCCCTCCCGGAACAGGCAAAACCCTTTTGGCGCGAGCCATTGCCGGTGAAGCTGATGTGCCCTTCCTGAGCATCAGCGGGTCTGATTTTGTGGAAATGTTTGTCGGCGTGGGAGCTTCCCGGGTCCGTGATTTGTTCAGTCAGGCGAAAAAAAACGCGCCGTGCATCATCTTCATCGATGAAATCGACGCTGTTGGCCGGCACCGGGGGGCTGGTCTTGGCGGCGGTCATGACGAAAGGGAGCAAACGCTCAACCAGTTGCTTGTAGAAATGGATGGATTTGAATCCAATGAAGGTGTCATCCTCGTGTCGGCGACCAACCGTCCGGATGTGCTGGATCCGGCTCTTTTAAGACCGGGTCGTTTTGACCGGCAGGTTGTGGTGCCGCTGCCGGATGTGAAGGGCAGGGAGAAAATCTTTGAAGTCCATGCCCGCAAGACGCCCGTCGCGGATGACGTTGATTACGCCATTTTGGCCAGAGGGACGCCCGGAACATCAGGCGCCGATATTGAGAATCTGGTCAATGAGGCGGTCTTAAATGCCGCTCGGTTGAATAAAGACAAGGTCAATATGTCGGATTTTGAGTTTGCCAAAGACAAGGTTCTGATGGGTACGGAGAGGAAGAGCATGGTGATCAGTGATGAGGAAAAGCGCAACACGGCCTATCACGAGTCCGGTCATACTCTCATTGCCCGTTTAATTCCCGGAACCGATCCGATTCACAAAGTAACGATTATTCCTCGCGGCAGGGCGCTTGGCTTGACTCAGCAACTGCCGATCGATGAAAAGCATACCTATCCCAGCAAATACCTGGAAGGCAATATCGCTGTATTACTGGGAGGGCGGGCAGCGGAAGAACTTATTCTGAAAGATTTTACCACCGGCGCCGGTAATGATATCGAAAGAGCCACGAATCTGGCCCGGAAAATGGTGTGCGAGTGGGGGATGAGCAAGATACTGGGACCGCTCAGTTACGGCAAGAAGGAAGAGCAGATCTTTTTAGGCCGGGAATTTGCGACCCATAAGGATTACAGCGAAGAAACGGCGAAAAAAATAGATGAAGAAGTTGTTGCCGTGGTCAAACGCAATTATGATAAGGCCATATCGCTTCTGAGCGAACACATAGAAATTCTGCACCGGATGTCGTCGGAGTTGCTTGAGAAAGAGGTTCTTAACAGCGCGGAAATCGACGCGATCATCGGCAGTGCACTGCCTGCCGAACATGCGGCACAAGTGCAATAAACAAGAATGGTTCATTCTTTTCTTGATCTGGGACCGGTTCACAGCAAAACAGCGCCGTTTCGCGGCGCTGTTTTGCAGGCTGTTCCCCTGCAGAACATATTCTCTCGTTTACGTCAATATTTACCGGACTCTCGCTTTTAGACATGGTGAAATGCTTTGATGATCGTGAATATCAACAATACTGACGAAGCCGCCAAGATCTTTAAGAAAATAGGTGTGGATCCATATGGAATCGGTGCCATGTCTTCCAAGACTCAACACCTGAATATTCTGCTTTGCGCTCAGCCCTGCAAAATTGCCAACATCCTCAAGCAAGAAATGCTTTCGCTGGGTGCCGATGCAGCGGTGGCCCGCGGTAGTGTTTCCTGCGCCGTTGAAAAAACGGACATTTTGTTGATGGGGACTTTTAAACAGATCACTGCCCTGACCAGGAAGATCGAAAAGCAGCCTTTTGGATTGAATGTGATTGCCCGGGATATCCTGAATCTGCTCGGCAATCATGTCCGGGAGAGCTTCATTCTCAGAACGTCCAGGCGTAAGATTGCTTTGGGCGGAAGAACTCTGGTTATGGGGATCTTAAATGTTACTCCAGACTCTTTTTCCGACGGGAACCTTTACCTTGATCGGAAAAAGGCCGTTGAACGCGGAATTCAAATGGCTGAGGAGGGCGCTGATATAATTGATATTGGAGGAGAATCGACGCGCCCGGGATCGAAGCCGATCACCGCACGGCAGGAAATAAGCAGGGTTGTGCCGGTTGTGGAAGCCCTGTGCGGGAAACTGAAAATTCCGATATCCGTGGATACAACAAAAGCACGAGTTGCCGAAAGAGCGCTGGATGCCGGAGCAGAGATTGTTAATGACGTCAGTGCGCTCGGATACGACAAGAAGATGGCCTCGGTCGTGCGCAAAGGATCGGCGGCGTTAGTCCTGATGCATATGAGAGGACGGCCGGAAAACATGCAGACGGGGAATCTTCTCTATCATGATCTCATGGCAGAGATTATCGGCTGTCTGAAAAATGCCTGTGGGAAGGCAATCAAAGCGGGCATCGAATGGGATCGCCTGGCGGTCGATCCGGGAATCGGGTTTGGCAAGTCATATGAAGATAACTGCCGCATCATAAAGAAAATCGATCAAATGAAGGTTTTGGGTCTTCCTATACTGATTGGAACGTCCCGCAAGTCCTTTATCGGCCATGTCACCGGTGGAACAGCCACGGAGAGAATCGAAGGGACGGCGGCAACCGTGGCTGCAGCGATCATAAACGGCTGCCACATTGTTCGGGTTCATGATGTGTCGGTAATGAAAAAAGTTGCGGCAATGACGGACGCGATTGTTCATGCTTAGGTAAATCTATGATATACGGAATCGGTGTCGACCTCGTGGAGAACGATCGGATGGAAAAGATCATTCGAAAATGGGGTGATAAATTTTTATCGAGAGTTTTTTCCGCCGGAGAAATAAAATATTGCGGGCGCCACGCAAGCCAGGCGTGCCTCCATTACGGGGCCCGGTTTGCCGTAAAAGAATCATTTCTGAAGGCTATCGGAACGGGTCTTGGCGGAGGTGTCAAGCTGCTGGAAATCGAAGTCATCAATGAAGAAAGCGGAAGGCCGGAAATAAGACTGTCCGGTGGAGCGCAGGAATACTTTGCCAATGCCGGCATCGCTAAAATACATCTCAGTATCACGCATACGAAGAGGTATGCCTCCGCGGTTGTATTGCTGGAAAAATAAGCATGGATGGTAGATCTGTCCGAGGAATGAAAGACAACAATATTCTTATGGAAATGGCATCCGGAAGTGCCGAACAGACATTCGCCTTGGGCAAGGCTATCGGGAAAAATGCCGCAGAAGGGGACGTTTTTGCGCTGTCGGGAGAATTAGGCGCCGGAAAGACCTGCTTTGCATGCGGATTGGCGCGAGGGATAGGCGTCGATGAACAATACGTCATTACCAGTCCGACATTTACATTGATCAATGAGTATCCTGGGAGATGCCGTTTTTACCACTTTGACGTTTATCGCTTAAATCAAATGGACGAATTAATCGATTTGGGTTACGATGAATATGTATCCGCCAAGGGCGTGGTGGCCATCGAATGGGCTGAAAAAATTAAGAATGCTCTTCCGGACGATACGATAAAAATTGATTTTGTATACGTCGATGAAAACAAAAGAATAATAAGCATCAGCGGTCCGAAAAAAAGAGTACGGGAATTAGTTAAAGATATCAAAGGGGAGGTCTAGACAATGGGGTTGGTTGTTCAGAAATTTGGCGGAACGTCAGTAGCGAACATTGAAAAGATAAAGAATGTGGCCATGAAGGCAATTCGTGAAAAGGATGCAGGGCACGATGTTATTGTTGTGCTTTCCGCAATGGCGGGGGAGACAAACAGGCTGATTGATCTCGCGCACAGCGCTGCGGAATCTCCCGATGAGCGGGAGTATGATTCACTGATTTCGACCGGGGAACAGGTGACGATTACATTGCTCTCCATTGTACTGAATGCTATGGGATACCGATCGCGCTCTTTTCTCGGGTTTCAGGTCAAAATCAAAACGGACAGCGCCTACAAGAAGGCAAGAATATCTATGATCGATACAGATATTATCCGGAAAGAGATCAAAAAAGGCACCATCGTTGTCGTTGCCGGATTTCAGGGAGTCGATGAGGACAACAACATCACTACTTTGGGGCGTGGCGGCTCCGATACAAGCGCTGTTGCGCTTGCCGCGGCGCTTGCCGCCGAACGGTGCGATATCTATACGGATGTCGACGGCGTCTATACGACCGACCCCAACGTTTGCTCTAAGGCCAGAAGACTGGAAAAAATATCCTACGACGAAATGCTGGAAATGGCCATGACGGGCGCCAAGGTCCTGCAGCCCCGTTCCGTAGAAATGGCGAAGAAATACAATGTACCTGTATATGTTAAATCGACTTTTTCCGATGAAGGCGGAACACTAGTAACGAAGGAGGATCGAGATATGGAGAGAGAAGTGCTGTCAGGGATTACCTATGATCGTGATCAGGCTAAAATTACGGTTGTTCATATACCGGACAAACCGGGCATCGCGGCGAATTTATTTACGCCTTTGTCGGAACGCAATATCAGCGTCGATATGATTATCCAAAACGCCAGCTCACAAGGGTATACGGATCTGACTTTTACCGTATCTAAAAAGGATATGAAAGAAGCGCAGAAGATCGTCGAAGCAACCGCCAAGGAAATTGGTGCAAAAAAAGTGGAAGTGGATGACGATGTTGCTAAAATATCCATCATCGGCGTGGGCATGGTCAGCCATTCCGGTGTCGCGGCGAAGATGTTCAAGACGATGGCCGACGAAGGCATTAATATCATGATGATCAGCACGTCGGAAATAAAAATATCCTGTGTGATCCAGAGAAAATATACTGAATTGGCTGTTACCGTGCTGCATGATGCATTTCATCTGGAAAAGAAAAAATAGCCGGAATGATGATGTTTGAACATCAGATCAGGGGAATGATCGCAATATCAATAACTTTAGCGGTCATTCCCCTTGTTGTTTTCTTGATGCCTTTTCTCTTTAATCCTCATATCCCCGACCTGTCGGCATCGGCGGCCGATTCTAATAATCTGATAGTTGAAATCGTTCAAGAAAATGGAGATTCGGCGATCTATTTTGTCCAGCCGGGAACGACAGCGAGTGAATTGTTTACTCAGGCTGGAATCAAGCTGAATATCAAAACGAACCTGAATCTGCGAAGTGGAACGAAGATACATCTCGTCGCCGCTTCAGCTGAACAGAATATGGTTATCGGGAAGATGGATGCTGAAAAAAGGCTGGCGCTGGGCCTGCCTTTGGATATTAATGCGGCGAGTCTGGAGGATCTGGAATTAGTTCCCGGCATTGGGGAAGGTTTGGCCGGACGCATCTTAGCCTGGCGTAAAGACAATAACAAATTTGAGAAAATAGAACAATTGACGGATATTTATGGAATTAAAGAAAAAAAGCTATCAAAATTAAGACGATATCTTTATGTAGACGAGGCGGTGAGTCGGGACTTACGACCTGCTGAATGATTCATAGAAGGCCAGGACGCGCCGGATATAGTTTTGCGTCTCGCGATACGGCGGTACGCCGTAGTTGTATTTTGCCACCGCCCCTTCACCGGCGTTGTAAGCGGCCAGCGCGAGCGTGAGATTCCCTCTGTATAGATTCAACAGGTATCGGAGATAGCGGGCACCGCCTTCAATATTATCGCCTGGATGAAAAACATCATCAACCTTCAATGCCGACGCGGTTTGAGGCATCAGCTGCATGAGACCCTTTGCACCGGCCCGCGAAACGGCTTGATGATTGAAATTTGATTCTGCTTTGATAACGGCTTTGATCAGTGCAATATCCAGGTTAAATTTCCCGGCGGCATCAGCGATAATCTTATCGTATTGACGAATATCAATTCCCTTTGCGAAAAGAACTCTTTTTTCCCTCAGGATCATTACATATTTAGCTTTGGGATTGGAAGGCACGTTCGTCAGATGGATGACGCCGTTTTCATCCTCATATTTAAAAATGTCCGCATACGAGGGAGAATCATCGAGCAGCAATAAGAATAGTGAGGCAAGAAATATTGCCGGCAGCAATCCGATGAATTTGGA
>SBEK01000281.1:464-2286 GCA_009668925.1 Deltaproteobacteria bacterium | reverse complement strand
ACATGTAATCGATGAATTCGTTCCCGTCGACATCCCAGATCCGGCAGCCTTCGCCCCGTTTGATGAAGGCCGGATAGGAGCCGAAGGTGAGAAAGGCGGGCGTACGCGGTCCGTAAATGCCGTTGGGCAGGTACTGCTGCGCCTCTTCGAAGAGCTGGTAGGATTGGGTAAATTCGTAGAGTTTCATCGGTGTTCCTCCTTAAAATGTTCGACGTGGTTACGCGCCGACTGCGCGCAACATGTATGCAATGCCGATGCCCAGATAGGTCCCCACAACCCAGCCGATGATTCCCGTGACGACGCCCGAAATGACGATTTCCCGGTTTTTCAACGCCGCGGCAACCATCGGCACCAGCGGCGGCGAGCAAATCCCCGCCACGGAGGTGATGATGACGGTGTCGGCGTCGATCCTGAAAAACCGCGCCAGCGCGGCGTGCAGAATGAGGCCAGCAAAAATCGTGAATGTCACATAAAGAATCATGACCGGCGCCGTGGCGACCAGCCGGTTGAAATCAGCCATGGAGCTCACGACCAGACAAAAGACGAGGATGAAGTAGTTGCCGAGCGGGTAGGTCATCCGGATGCCGCGCACGGCGGGAACAAATGAGAATAAGATGCCCAGCGTGGAAATGGCCAGAATCGCGACGACGAAAGCCACGCCCTCTGAAAAAAACAAAAACGCGAGGGCGCCGGCGACGAAGATCAGGCCGGCCAGACCCAGGGCCTTGATGAGACCGATGATGATCGCTCTGTCCAATATCCCGGCGTAGGAATCGAAGTCCTGCGCTTTTTGTGCCGGCGCCTCCGGATCGGCCGTAAAAGCCGGCAGGAACTGGCCGAAGAGGCGCTGCCCGACGGTCATGAGGAAGAACAGGTAAATACTGGAGATGAGGACATCGGCGGTGTGCGCGGCCAGGTAAAGCGTCTGGTCGGTTTGGAGCGCCGTGGCGATGGCGCCCAGGTTGACGGTGCCGCCGGTGTAGACGCCGACGAACATGCCCGCGATCTTCCAGGTTTCCGCGCCGACCCCGGGGCGGAAGAGAAAAAATCCCGCGACCGCAACCAGCACGATGGAGAGGATTTCCAGGCCGAAGGACAGGAGCGATTTGCCCGCCAGCCGGCGCCAGCGGCGCACATCGATGGAAAAGAACATCAGCGGCAGCGCCAGGCAGATGGCGACCAGCAGGAGAGGATTCTGCACGGCGGTCAGTCCGGCCGGAATAAGGCCCGTGTTGCCGGCCAGCAGTCCCGCGATGTAGCAGATAACGACGGCGCCCAGTTTATTCAAGACGGCGTACCGGGCGGCCAGATAAATGGCCGCAACGGGGAAAAGAAGATAAAAAAGGATCAGGGCTGCCTGTGCCACAAAACTCCTCCGTCGGTGAAGGTCAATCCTCCGCTTCCCGCAAACTGCAATATGACCCTGCCGCGCCTGCCGGCAGGAGCAAAGTGCGCCGAACCGAGTATAGGCAAGATCATGATCCGTGTCAAAGGGTTTGGGCGGGAACCTGCAGGACCGCAGCCACGTCCCGTTCAGCACTTTTTTCGACGGTGAGGCCCGAAGCATAGGAGGACGAAGAGCTCCTTGCCGGAGTCTTCCGTGTATTCACCTTCTTCGCATAAGAGCGCCTCTTAAAATAAAGCCCTTGACTTGACCGGATGCGGAGTATATTCTTTTTCAGTAAACAGTTCGCAAACTTATTCCACATATTGGTTTTGGCTCGATTGGCGGTTTGCGAACGCGTTTTTCGCAATCGACCGGAGTTGTCCATCTTCGCGTTCAATGTCCGGCGTTAAACGCCGATACGTCCTTTTTGATTTT
>SBEK01000281.1:0-454 GCA_009668925.1 Deltaproteobacteria bacterium | reverse complement strand
CTCTTTATTAGATATTTTCAAAATACATCATTCTGGAGAAGCCACGAAGCAGAAATCCCCGGCCCGCAGGAAAACACCCGCAAAGACGTCCGAAAGCCGCAAAGTATCCAAGCTCGGGATATCCCCAGGAACCGCTGCCGAAATTCAGACGGCCGCCGTAATGACGGCTGTGGCGGAGCAAAACGAATCGTCCAGCGTGTCCGGCGGCCAGTTTCCGATTATCGGCATCGGCGCCTCGGCCGGGGGGCTGGAAGCCATCGAGGCCTTTTTGCGCAACGTGCCGGAAAAAAGCGGGATGGCGTTTGTCATTGTTCAGCACCTCGATCCGACGCATAAGGGAATCATGGTCGAACTCCTGCAGCGGGCGACCGCCATGCGCGTCATGCAGGTCCGGGACCGCATGCCGATTGAACCGGACACCGTTTATGTGATTCCGCCCAACAAGGATATGTGC
>SBEK01000090.1 GCA_009668925.1 Deltaproteobacteria bacterium | reverse complement strand
CCCCCAGCTGGATATTGATCAGGGGAACAAGCCCTCCCAGGGGAGTGAAGGAGTCATGCATGGCGTTCACTGCGCCGCAGGAGGCGTCGGTGGTCACCGTTGCAAAAAGCGCAGAGTTGAAAATGCCAAACCGCACTTCCTTGCCTTCCATATTGCCTCCGGCCTGCTCGATGCCCATTGCCGTCAGATGAGGATTGCCGGCCGATTCGGCCGTCCAGCAGACGAGCACACCGGCCAGAAAGAGCACGGCCATCGCTCCCCAGACGGCCCAGCCGTGCCGGCGGTTTTTGACCGTCACCCCGAGAAAATAGGTGAGACCGCTCGGAATCAGGAAGATGGACAGCATCTGAATAAAATTCGTAAGCGGTGTCGGATTTTCATAGGGGTGCGCGGCGTTGGCATTGGTGAAGCCGCCGCCGTTGGTTCCCAGCATCTTGATGGCAACCTGCGAGGCCATGGGACCCTGGGCGATCGTTTGGGTGTCAACTTTTTTATTTTCCATCACCGGTTTTCCCCCGGCATCCTTGATGCTCTGGCCGCCCGTGTCCTTTTTTTCGATCTGCATCGTGTAGGGTTCGATCAGTTTGATCGTATCGTAGGGCTTGAAGTTCTGAATCATCCCCTGGGAAACCAGAAAGAGAGAGAAAAGCAGGCAGGCCGGCAGAAGCAGATAGAGATTGACTCGCACCATGTCCGCCCAGAAATTGCCGACGGTTTTAGCGGTGTGGCGGGCAATCCCCCGTACCAGAGCGGCGGCGACGCCAATCCCGACGGCGGCGGAAACGAAATTGTGAAACGTTAGTCCTACCATCTGCGAAAAGTAGGACATCGTGGATTCTCCGCCATAGCTTTGCCAGTTGGTGTTTGTGGTGAAGCTGGCCGCCGTATTGAAGGCAAGATCGGGGTTTAGCGGACCGAGTCCTTGCGGATTCAAAGGAAGCAAATGCTGAATCCGCAAAATGACGTACGTGAAAATGAAGCCGGTCAGACTGAACAGAAACAGGGAAACGGCATATTGCTTCCAGTCCTGTTCCTTTTGGGAATCGATCCGGAAAATGCGGTAAAACAGACGCTCTATGGGCTTTATAATGGGATCGAGAAATGTTCGTCCTTCTCTGTCCAGAACGCGTGACAGATGAAGCCCCATCGGCTTGGTCAGAAGCAGAAGCGCGCCGACAAAAACAGCGAGTTGCAGCCATCCGTATCTATCCATATTGGAACACCTCCTCAAACCCCGAAAAAAAAGATCGAGAAAATAATTTCTTCTTACTAAAATAATTCCGGTCGAAGAATCGTGACCAGAAGGTAGACTATCAAGACAACGCCGATAAGACCGACTACGATTTCCAGCACGATGTAAACCTCCCGCAGGCTTTCGTAAAAAACAGAAAGACCGAAAAATAAAAGGGTGACGCCCAAAAAAGCGGCATGCGCAATCATTATTCAACTTTCTCAAGATGCAGCAATCACTGTGCCAAAGCCACATCTGCTATGGTTATGAATTAATGTAGTTATTTTTAAGTGGGTAGCAAGGTTCTTTGCATCCTGCAAAAGATGCATCGGGAAAGCTTGAAAATTGCAAGGCGGTTAGATGCCATATTGTTTGCGCCGGCGCCATAGCGTGGCCTGGTCAATCCCGAGGAGATCGGCTGCCTCTTGTAAAGACCGGGTTGAAGCCAGGATGCGGCGTATATGCTCCTCTTCAATCTTATCAAGAGAAACCGGGTCACCGATCCTGATCGCCTTATTCAGGGCAAGCATATTTTCCGGGAGATGGTCGATTCCGATCCGATTCCCTTTGCACAGAATAACAGCTCTCTCGATAACATTTCTCAGTTCTCGGACATTTCCCGGCCATGGGTAACTCTTCAGGAGTTGCAGGGCTTCAGCGGTAAAACCCGACAGGGTTTTGTGACAGCTTTTTCCAAAAAATGTCAGCAGGCCGTTGGCCAGAGAGGCAATATCATCGGGCCGTTCCCGCAGAGACGGGATTTCAATCTGAATGACATTGAGCCGATAATAAAGATCCTCCCGGAAACGACCTTCCCGAACATATTTTTGCAGGTCGATATTGGTGGCGGCGATGATCCTGACATCGGCGCGACGCGTTGCATAATCCCCGATGCGCTCGTATTCCCGCTCCTGAACAAATCGTAAGAGTTTCGGCTGCAGAGGCAGGGGCAAGTCGCCGATTTCGTCGAGCAATAGCGTTCCCCCGTTGCAAATGCTGATCCGTCCGGGATTGTCGCGCACAGCGCCGGTAAAAGCTCCTTTAATATGTCCGAATAATTCACTCTCCAGAAGTTCCGGCGACAAGGACGGACAGGAAATAACGCCGAACGGCATCCCGGCCCGAAGACTCCAGGCATGAATCGCTTTGGCCAGCATGGTCTTCCCTGTTCCGCTTTCACCGCGGATGAGAAGGGTAGCATCAGACTGCGCCGTCTGCCTTGCCAGATCAACGGCCCTGGTCATGGCCGCGCTGACACTGGAAAAATCGATATCGGAATGCGCACGCCCCAGGTCTTCGCTCAAGGCGGTGATCTTCTGCTCCAGATTGCGAATGTCAAATACCTTGTGGATCGCCAGCTTAACCTGAGCCGGGGTAAAGGGTTTGGGAAGATAGTCCGTAGCCCCCCGTTTCATGGCTTCCACGGCGGTTTCTATTGAGGCATAGGCCGTAATCACGACAATTCTGAGCGAAGGCGTGGCGGCAAGTAAGGCGGGAATCAAGTCGAGTCCGCTAAGCGTTCCCAAACGAACATCCACGAACGCAATGTCGAAAGATCTTCTCGATGCTTCGGAAAGTGCGTCATCGAAGTTACTGACCGCCGTCACATGGTATCCTTCAGTTTCCAGACAGATGGCCAGCATCCTGCGAATGTTGGCCTCATCGTCGACGATGAGAAAATTGAATTGATTGGTTTCTTTCGTCATCGTTACCCCTCATATTCAATTAACATCGTGATCTCTTTTGACCCTATGAGCCGCATGTTCTTCATGGCATTCAGTATCTTAAAATCATCATCCAAGAGAAGGTTTGCTTTTTCAGAAGCAGTTCCGGCTGACGGAAGGCAGCAAATAATCCCCGCAAGATTTTCATCCCGCGGGGATTATTTATCAAGCACCTATTTCGAATAAAACCCCTTGCCGGCTTTGGCGAGTTTTTCCAGAAGCGGTGCGGGCGTCCAGTATTCGGCGCCGACGAGGTCCTTGTACTTCAGAATCGCATCGTACACCTTGCCTACGCCCACCGTGTCGGCATAAAACATCGGACCGCCCAGGTACACCGGGAAGCCGTAGCCGTAAAGCCAGACCACGTCGATGTCCAGCGGCCGCGCGGCAATGCCTTCCTCCAGGATCTTCGCGCCTTCGTTGATCATCGAGTAAATCGCTCTTTCTACGATTTCCTGATCGGTAATGGCTCTTCTTACGATGCCGGCTTCTTGGGAGTGCTTGATGATGAGCTCCTCAATCAGCGGATCGGGCGTTGCATTGCGCTTCTCATCATACTTGTAGAAGCCCGAGCCCGTCTTCTGGCCGAAGCGGCCCATCTCGCAGATCTGGTCCAAAATGTTGTTTTTCTTTTCTCTTTCGGTAAGCGAATTGAACTTCGCCTTGCGGTTCCGCCAGCCGACATCTAATCCCGCCATGTCACCCATCTGATAGGGGCCCATCGGGAAGCCGAAGTTGTAAATGACCTTGTCGATCTGCCAGGGAAGCGCGCCTTCCTCCAGCATGAACCCGCATTCTCTTGTCCTTTTGGCAAGCATCCGGTTCCCGACAAAGCCGTCGCAGACCCCGACCAGCACCGGGACTTTCGCAATCTTCTTCCCCACCTTCATGGCCGTGGCGTAAACCTCGGGGGAGGTCAGTTTCCCTTTGACGTTCTCCAGCAGTCTCATGACGTTCGCCGGGCTGAAGAAGTGCATCCCCATGACGTCCTGGGGCCGTTTGGTGATGGCGGCGATTTCGTCGATGTTCAGGTAGGAGGTGTTGGAGGCTAAAATGGCCCCCGGCTTGCACACCGCATCGAGCTTCGTGAAGACTTCCTTCTTGATGGCCATGTCTTCAAACACGGCTTCGATGACCAGGTCGACATCCTTTAAGTCTTCATAGGCCAGGGTCGGTTTAATCAAGGACATTCTCTTGTCCATGACGTCCTGCTTTAAGGATCCCTTGGCCACGGTGTTGGCATAGTTCTTCTTGATGACGGCCATCCCTTTGTCGATGAACTCCTGTTTGACGTCCAGAAGCACCACCTCGATGCCGGCGTTCACAAACGCCATGGCGATGCCTCCGCCCATGGTGCCCGCACCCAGTATCCCCACGGATTTAATCTCCCGGGTCGGCTGGTCCTCGGGCAGCCCCGGAATCCTCACGACTTCTCTTTCGGCAAAGAAGACATGCCGCTGGGCCTTCGACTGGTCGGAAGCCTGGAGCTCCACAAAGATATCCCTTTCCTTCTTCATGCCCTCGGCAAAGGGGAGTTCCGTGGCGGCCTTCACGGCTTCGATGCATTTGTAGGGGGCGATAAATCCCCGGAACTTCCGGGCATTGGCTTTGGCAAAATCATCAAAGACGGAAGGTGTTTCGATTTTGGCGGTCATTTCACTGACTTTCCGCAAGGGGCGTTTCTCTTCCACGACTTTTTTCGCAAACGCCATAGCCGCCGCCTTCAAATCGCCCTCCACGATTTCATCGAGGATCCCCATCGCCTTGGCCTTGGCTGCGGCAATCGGGTTTCCCGACGTGATCATCTCCAGTGCCGTCTGCACACCGGCGATGCGCGGCAGCCGCTGCGTCCCCCCCGCTCCGGGCAAAAGACCGAGTTTCACTTCCGGCAGGCCCACTTTCGCGGTAGCCACGGCAATCCTAAAATGGCAGGATAGCGGTATCTCCAGGCCTCCGCCCAAAGCCGTCCCGTGAATCGCCGCCACCACCGGCTTCGGAGAGTTCTCGATGAACTGGCAGACGTCCGGCAGATGCGGCTCCATAGGCGGCTTCCCGAACTCCCGGATGTCCGCCCCCGCGATAAACGTCCGGCCCTCGCAGATAATCACCATGGCCAAAACATCCCCGTCCGCAATGCCCTTCTCAATTCCCGATTTGATCCCCGCCCGCACCGCCTGCGCCAGTGCATTCACCGGCGGATTGTTCACCGTAATCAAACCAACCGGCCCTTCCTTCGTAAACGTCACCATCTCTCCCATAAGATTTTATCTCCTTTAATAGGTGTCTTGTGCATTATGCGTGAGGGATGGCACGTTGCCGGTCATTTGTCAAGATGCCGCATGGCCCGGCCGGCGATCCCTTTTGCGCCCAATTTTCATGCATACAGGTTCTTGATAAGTTGAGAAAAATAGGATACTTTCCTTTATGAAAATCGGCTCGAGCCGGAAACGGCGGTTCTTGACGATTGACGATTACTCCGAAGGCAGCCGCGACGAGAAAAATGGATGATGAACGGGATGGATCGGAAGGAGAATCTTCATGCCTGAACAGTTGGAAGCATCCGTTACTTTGATCAATAAAAAAATTCAATTTTCCGGTGTGGTCAGGGATAATCCGGCCATCACCTTCGATTATCATCCGCCGATCGGCGATGGCCAAGGGCTCACGGGTCTGGAGGTCTTATTGCTCAGCCTGGCCGGATGCTCAGCCTCGACCGTGGTCTATCTGCTTGGCACCATGAAGAAAAAGATTGCCGGTCTTCAGGTACAGGCCGGAGGCGTGAGGCGCGAAACGCATCCGACGTCTCTCGAAACCATAACACTGCGGTTCATACTGCGTTCAGCGGATGTAAAGGACGCTGATATGCAGAAGGTTATCCGATTGGCCGAAGAAACTTACTGCCCCGTGTGGGCGATGTTGAAAGGCAACGTGGATATTGTTACGCAATATGAAATAGAGAAGGGATAGAAAGATGGCGATGTTTTGCAGGAAGAACGCTGAAGGCTATTATTCACGGATCAAAGGGATTGATCAAAAGACGCTGGTTTTCGGAGAACGGACGCTGCTTGCCGAATTTCGGCTCAAAGAAGGCAGCGTCATTCCCCCGCATTCGCACCCCAACGAGCAGACGGGTTATCTGGTGAGCGGCCATATGGTATTCACGGCGGGCGATGAACAATTCGATGCCCGGCCCGGCGACAGCTGGTGCATTGCCGCCGGCGTCGAGCATTCCGCGGATGTCATCACGGACTCGGTGGCCGTCGAGGCGTTTTCCCCCGTACGCGAGGATTATCTTCCAAATAAAAAATTTGTCGCGTGATAAAGAAAGGAATAGGGAGGCTTCAGCGATGAAACAATTTGCATTGACGCCGGCTGCCGGCAAGAGGCTGATCGGCAAGGCCGTTGCCCGGCACCCGGGAGTTCTGGCCGCGCTTAAAGGCAAGACCGTGGTGATCATCGCCGGGACAACCAACGGGTATGTCGCTGAGGAATTGCTCGCGGCGATCGGGCAGGCGCAGGATTTCCGAAAGGGACGTTTTTTCCGCGGCATTATTTTGCCGCCTGTTCGTCCGAAAAAGGAAGATGGACGGCTCCCCGATGAAAGCGGTTTCCCGGGCGATGTCGTGATTCGGGACGGCGTTTGGCAGAAAGGCAAAACCATTTTCGACGTGGCCTCAGATTTGCGGGAGGGGGACGTCATTTTGAAAGGGGCGAATGCCCTTGATCTGGAAAGTCGGCGGGCGGCGATTCTGATCGGCCATCCACAGGCAGGGACGATCGGCGCATCGCTTCCGGCATATTACGGCCGGCGGGTGCGGCTGATTATTCCGGTGGGTCTGGAAAAACGCATTTCCGGAAATCTCGATGATCTTGCTCTCGAGGTCAATGAGCCGGGTGTTCAGGGCCCGCGGCTTTTGCCGGTGCCCGGTGAAATTATAACCGAACTTGATGCCATCAGGCAGCTCACGGGTGCGACCGCCCGGATGATTGCCGCGGGCGGCGTGGGCGGGGCGGAAGGCAGCGTCTGGCTTGCCCTCTGCGGTGAGCCGTCTCAGGAAAACGACGCGGCGGCCCTGCTGCAATCGGTTGCCGGAGAACCCATGTTTGATCTGTAAGGAAATGGCGCATGCCGCAGAAGAAGCCAGAAAATAATCCATTCGCGCCGGCGGATTTCATTCCTTTCCGGGAACACGGTATTGAACGAAAGGAAATGGAACGCGACCTCAGGAAACTGGAAGAGGAAAAGAGACTCCTGGAAGAACACTTAAGGCGGGCCCAGAAGATGGAGGCGCTTGGCACTCTGGCCGGCGGAATTGCCCACGACTTCAACAATATCCTGGCGTCGATGATGGGTTTCACGGAGATGGCCGCCAGAGAAACGCGCCGGACGGTAAGGAACGAATATCTGGATCAGGTGTTGCTGGCGTGCGGACGGGCGAAGAATCTGGTCAATCAGATTCTTGCCATAAGCCGCAGCCAGGAACAGGAAAGAAGGCCTTTGGATATCCGGATACTTTTGAAAGAGGCATTGAGTCTGCTCAGGGCCAGCCTGCCGAGCACCATTGAAATCAGATCGGATCTTGCCTCTGAAGAAATGCTTGTTCTTGCGGATCCCACGGAGGTTCACCAGATCATCGTGAATTTGTGCACGAATGCCGCGCACGTGATGCAGGATCAGGGTGGTGTGCTGACCATAAGCCTTACCAGCCTCGAGATTCCCCAAACGGCGCGTCCGGCTCATCCTGATCTGCAGGCGGGAAACTACGTGCGGTTGTCCGTCTCGGATACCGGCCGCGGCATCGACGCGGATATCAAAGAAAAAATATTCGATCCGTCTTTTACGACCGGGAAGGATCGGGGGGGGACCGGACTGGGCTTGTCCGTTGTTCATGGCATCGTCAAGAATGCCGGCGGGGCAATAGACGTGCAAAGCGCTGCGGGACAGGGCGCGACCTTTGCGATCTACCTGCCGCGGATTTTGCCTTGTGAGAAGCCGGAAACGGCGGACCGCGACGGGGTGGACCTGCCGGGTTCGGAAAGTATTCTTTTTGTGGACGATGAAGAAATGCTGGTGAGAATGGCGAAAAACTATTTTCAAACAATGGGCTATCAAATTACAGCAACGGCCAGCAGTCCTGAGGCATTGCGGTTGTTTCAGGAAAATCCCGCAAGGTTTGATCTGGTTATCGCCGATATGACGATGCCGCAAATTACGGGGGCGTCTCTGTGCCGGATGTTCTTAAAGATTCGTCCGGAACTGCCGATTATTCTCTGTACAGGTTACAGCGATGCCGCATCCATGTCAGAAATTGAAGAGCTCAATATCCGGGAGCTTGTCTTGAAACCCGTGTTTATTAAAGATTTGGGTTTACGCGTCCGGCGGATTCTGGATGACGAATGAATCCGGTTTGGACGAGGAAGAGGGTGACCTATGGCCAAAGTTCTGATTATCGACGATGATGAAATGTTTTGCCGATTATTGTCCGGAGCGCTGAAAGCGGAGAAGCATGTCGTATCCTGCGCTTACTGTCTCAAGGACGGTCTCGGGCTGGTTTCCACTGATTCTTTCGATGTTGTCTTTCTCGACGTTCGTCTGCCGGACGGCAACGGCCTGGACAAGTTGTCGGAGATCCGTGAAGCGGCATCGGAACCCGAGGTGATTATCCTCACGGGTGCGGGAACGGCGGACGGCGCGGAACTGGCGATCCGCAGCGGCGCCTGGGATTACATTCAGAAACCATCGTCCATCAGCTCGATGACCCTGCCGCTGTTGCGGGCCCTGCAGTACCGGGAAGAAAAAATGAAAAAACAGCCGCTGGCCAGTTTGAAGTTGACCGGCACAATCGGCAAAAGTTCGCAAATGAAAGCCTGCTATAATCTCGTTACCCAGGCGGCATCCTGTGACGCCAGCGTTCTAATCACGGGTGAGACGGGCACTGGCAAGGAACTCTTTGCCAAGGCGATTCATGAAAACAGCGCCCGGGCGGGCCACAGTTTTGTCATCGTCGATTGCGCCGCCCTGACGCAGAGCCTGACGGAAAGCGCACTTTTCGGCTATGAAAAAGGCGCTTTCACCGGCGCCGATCAGCGCCGGGACGGGCTCATCAAACAGGCCCACGGAGGAACGTTGTTTCTGGATGAGATCGGTGAACTTCCGCTGGCCATTCAGAAAAGCTTTCTCAGGGTCCTTCAGGAGCACCGTTTTCGTCCTCTGGGCAGCGCCAAAGAAATGGAGAGCGATTTCCGTCTGATCGCAGCCACCAACCGCGATCTGGAACAGCTGGTCGCCGACGGACTCTTTCGGGAAGATCTTCTGTTTCGCATCCGCTCCATCACGCTCAAGGTGCCCGCGCTCCGGGATCATCTGGACGATCTGATTGAAATCGCCGTTTACCATACAGAGAGAATCTGTGAACGCAGCCGGATTGAGCCCAAAAAACTTTCCGCGGATTTTCAGGAAGCTTTGCTTTCCTATAACTGGCCGGGAAATGTCCGTGAGCTGGTCAACGCCATTGAACGAGCCATTGCCGCCGCTCTGTCCGCGCCCACGCTTTTCCACAAGCACCTGCCCAGCACGATACGCGTTAAACTGGCTCAAGGGAAAAATTTGGCGGATCCTCCCGTGGAGGAAGCCCGGGGTGTCTCCACTTTCCCCAAATTGAAAAATCTGCGGGAAACCGCTTACGCCCAGATTGAAAAGAAATATATGGAAGATTTGCTGAAACTGACCGACGGCGAAATTGAACAGGCCTGCCGGATAGCCGACCTCAGCCGGACGAGATTTTATGAAATTTTACGGAAGCATCATGTTCTTCTGAAGAATTAGACAAACCGACCTTTTTATTTACCCCCCTGGCGAAAAGACCAGGGCGCAAATGGTTTTCCCGTGCCAATGGGGATTCTTTCACAAACATTCAGCTTGATCCCACCGTCTTAAGGCTCAATTCAATTATTTTGGCAGATCCGCCGCAAACAAATCAGAGAAATGAGAAATACGAAGCTGGAAATGAACAAAAATTGAACGCTGGGGTATTTCGCGCGCCGCCGGATTTACAGGGCAACTCTCTTCAATTTGCGGAAAAACTTTACTCCGAACGGTTTTTCCGTACAAATCCCCTTTTTCACCACAAAAAGAAGGCCTGCAAAAAGAACTGAACTATTCTAACTATCAATAATCATAGATAATATTTAAGATATAATTTTTGGCACAAATATTGGTACAACAAAAGTCCGATCTCGGAAAAAAAATGACGATCACACAGTCGGTGAAGGTTCTAAATGGGGTTAATACTGTATTCGAAAGAAATAAAGGAATCGGGGGAGCGCCTCTTGAATGTCATCAAAGAGGCCCTTCCCGGTTATGACCTGGAGATATATTCTTCGATAGATGATCTCGCGGAACGGCTGCACCAACCGCTCGTGGACATAAGCGTCGCCATCTTTCACGCCGTCAGTCACGCAGAGCTTATGGAAGTCGTTTTTCTTGCCGATCTGCTCACGGAAATGAAGGTTGTGCTGGTTCTGTCGGACTGCAAGCCGGAAACGCTCAAAAAAGCACATATAATAAGGCCTCGTTTCATTGTCTCGTCGCAGAATGATTATAAGAGTCTGGACAGCATTTTAAAGCGCATGGTCAAGCTTTACGGCAAGCCGTATTAAGCAGGCGTAAAAATATAAAAAGCGGAGAAAAGATGAATAAGCGTTCTTTACAGTTCAAGATGATTACGATCGGCGTGTTGGCAGTTTTACTGCCGCTGTTTGTGGTTGGCGGTTTTTCCGTCTACAAGGCAATGCGGGCAATGGAAGAAGCATCGGCATCTCAGGCGACGGAGGTCGCCAAAGGCCTGGCCCATGTGGCAAACTTGGTTGTGCAGGAGGAACTGGGGACGATTACTCAGCTTGCCGTCCGGGACGTCGTCGTTGCCGCCGCCCAAACGCGCGGGGACGCTGAAAACGCCAAAGCCACTGCGGAGCTGACGCGTTTTGTAGAGAGCGGCGGCAACGTGTATGAAACGATTTCGATGGCCGGGCCCGATGGAATAGTTTTCGCCGACGGCGTCAACGGCCGACACAAGGGCCTCGACTTAAGAGATCGGGATTATTTCAAGGCGGCAAAAGAAGGCAAAACCAGCGTGGGATCCGTTGTGAAATCAAAGGGCACGGGCAATATCGTTATGACCTTCGGTGCGCCCGTCTATTCGGAATCCAAGCAAGTCATCGGTGTCATTGTTGCAGTTAAGAATATCCGCTTCCTCTCGGAGAAGGTTAATAACACGAAACTGGGCAACACAGGTTACGGGTTTATAATTGATAAAAGGGGCTTGTGCATTGCCCATCCGAAGGAAGAGTTTATTTTGAAATTCAATCCTACACAAACGGAGGGAATGAAGGACCTTGCGGCCCGGATGACGGCGGGAGAGACGGGAACCAGTGTCTATAAACTCAAAGGGATAACCAAGGTGGCCGGTTACGCGCCGGTGCCGGCATCCGGATGGAGCGTGTGCGTCACGCAAGACTATAATGAATTCATGGCGCCGGCCTATCACCTGGCCTGGATTATCGCCATGATCGGACTTCTGTTTCTGATCGTTACGGTTGCGGGTGTCTTGTTTTTTGCCCGCGGCATTGCGGTGCCGATCGATCATATCGCCGAGGAACTCGACAGCGCCTCCGAGCAGGTGGCGGCGGCGTCATCTCAGGTGGCCGCCGCCAGCCAGAGTCTGGCGGCAGGGGCGTCGGAGCAGGCCTCCGCTCTGGTGGAGACCTCCTCCTCCCTGGAGGAGATGGCCTCCATGACCAGGCAAAACGCGGACAACGCCGCCCAGGCGAAGGCGTTGACGGGTGAAGCAAAGCAGACCGTGAATAAGGTCGACGATCAGATGCATCGCATGGTGACGGCGATTCAGGAGGTGACCAAGTCCAGCGAAGAGACAGGCAAGATCATTAAGACGATCGATGAGATCGCCTTCCAGACGAACCTGCTGGCGCTGAACGCCGCGGTAGAGGCGGCCCGCGCCGGGGAAGCCGGAGCCGGTTTTGCGGTCGTCGCTGATGAGGTGCGCAACCTGGCGATGCGGGCGGCGGACGCAGCAAAGAATACATCCCAGCTGATCGAGAATACGATTATTACCGTAAGGAACAGCCGCGAGCTGACGGAGCAAACCCAGAACGTCTTCAAGGAGAATGTGGCCATTTCAAATAAGATAGGGCAACTGATTGATGAAATCGCCGCGGCATCCGCCGAACAGGCGCAGGGAATCGGACAGATCGGCAACGCCGTGACGGAAATGGACAAGGTGGTTCAGAGTACGGCGGTCAATGCCGAAGAATCGGCCTCGGCCTCGGAAGAAATGAACGCGCAGGCCGAGCAGATGAAGAAATATGTGGAAAAGCTGGCGGTCATCATTGACGGCGGCAAGAAAGCCAATGGCGGCTCTGCGGCTCACCGGCGCATCACCGCGGAACCTCAACCCGGGGCGTCCAGCCAAATGCCGAAGGTCAAGAAATTGCTGCCGGCCGGGCACGCCGCATCCAAAAAAGGCAGACCGGCCCGCCCCGCGGATGTGATTCCATTTGAGAAAGACGGCTTCAAGGATTTTTAAGACCATCGGCAGGGACGGCAGGATTCCCCTTCACTCCCGCCTCCCATTACATTATCTACAGGAGGTAGCAGGTATGCAGGCAACAGCAAATACGGCAGATATGGATGTTACTGAAAAACAGCGCAGCCGCGAAGGAAAGTATCTGACTTTTGTTCTGGCGGATGAAGAATACGGCATCGGGATTCTCAAGGTGAAGGAGATCATCGGGTTAATGCCGATCACCCCCGTGCCCCAGACCCCGGCGCACGTCAAGGGCGTGATTAATCTGCGCGGCAAGGTAATCCCCGTAGTGGATCTGCGTCTGAAGTTCGGCATGTCGGGCGCGGAATCAACGGAGCGCACCTGCATCATTGTGGTGGAAATCGTCTTTTGCGGCAAGAACATCTCCATGGGAATTGTCGTGGACTCCGTGTCGGAAGTCCTCAACATCCGGGCGGCGGAGATTGAAGATACACCGAGCTTTGGAACAAAGCTGAACATCGACTATATTTTGGGCATGGCCAAATCCGGCCAGGGGGTGAAAATCCTCCTCGATATCGATAAAGTCGTCAACGGCGGCGAAATACATCATCTGGCGGCATAAGATTTTACATAACGGTCATCGAATGAAGGATTCTCCATCTCTGACGGGAAAGGCGCGATCGATGACGCGTCTTTCCCGTCCCCGCGTCGGGCGGCCATTTTGCGCTCATCAGAATTTAAATCCCGCCGGTTATTTCCCGTCTCCGATCAGCGGCAGAACGTTGTCCACGTGAAAATAGACCAAAAACTTCGGGGTGTTCGCGTATTTGCCTTCCACTTCAGGGTACTTCTTCCGGCGGATTTCATCGATCAGGGGACTGTCTTTTTCTTCGCGCAGCTTGGTCATGTAAAGCCTTTGGCCTTGATAATGCCCGGCTTCCTTGAAGATATAGACGGCATGAGGGTTTTCCTGGAGATTGGCATGCGTGAGCCTGTCCGCGGCAATGAAGGCGATCGTTTGCTCGTCGAAAAAGTGCGGCCTTCCATAGATGGCCGCATCCACCCGGCCGCTCGCCCCGGCGGTAGCGAGAACACCGAATCCTTCAGCTTTATCAAAATATTCACTGAGCTTCATATTTCCTCCTTTGAATTTTGTATCCATTTTCTGTAATTTAAGAGCGCTTTGGGCACTTGTAAAGAGAAGGGGTTGGAGGGACCATCTATGACCTGCAAAATTTTAGGCGTCTCCGGATCTCCGGTCAAAAAAGGCAATGTGGAAAACTTCTTAAGCCGCGCGTGGGATGGTCTTCCGGAAGAAGGGATGGAACGGGAAGTGGTTCATCTCTCGCGGCTGAAAATCCGCGGCTGTATTCACTGCAATTTCTGCCTGACCAGACAGACGCCGGGCAAGTACTGTTCGCTCAAGGACGACGCGCAGGCTGTTTTTGAAAAAGCTGAGGCGGCGGACATCCTGGTGCTGGCGAGCCCCGTTTATTTCATGCGGTCGTCGGCGTACATGGCGGCGCTCATTGACCGTTTCCGGGTATTTGTTTTCGGGAATCTGTCGGGCGGAAAAATGAAGAACAAAATCGGCGTGAGCATGGCTGTATCGTGGCTGCGTCAGGGTGGCCTCGAGACAACCCACCTGACGCACATCCTGGCCTTCCTGACGCTGGAGATGATTCCGGCGAGCGTCCACAAAGGCGTAAGCCCCCTGGGCGCATCGGCTTACGCAAGCCTCAATGGCAGCGGCGCTTTCGACCCCAGCGTTACGCTGGGCATTGAAAACGACGAAGCGGGGCTGCAATCCGCAAGGCTGATCATGCGGCGGGCGCTGGAGCTGGCGAAGCTGATGTCACCGTAAGCTTTCGCAAACCCGAAATTGCCGATGACGTTTTCCGCCTCCGGCAATTGGATTGCCGTTTACAGCTAAGGCTTCAAGGCAAAGCCCTGCCGGATGGCATGGGCATATTCTGCCGCCGTGTTATCGCAATTGTTGTCTCCCGCATGGCCGATCATCGCCTTGTATTGCCATAAGAAAAACTTGTCGAGGCCAGCCGGCGTATTTTTGATATCCGTGGTCAAGTGATCGAGGTCCTGAATGTTGCAACTATCCTGGCTGCAGGAATAACCGGCGGCGACGAACGCCAGTGGATTCTGGACACCCGCATCCTCAGCTACTTTTTTCCAATCGCTGATGACGTCGCTGCCACTGTATTGTTGAACCTGCAACCAGTCGAGCATCGGGCCGTTTCTGTCAATGGTCTGCGTGATGACGTTCGGCCAGAAATTCTCGCGGCCCATCGGAATCCCTCCCATCCATGGTGTTGCAATCACCTTCATATCGTTTTGCTTGAGATACTTTATCAAGTCGACGAGCAGTTTGGTAAAGTCAGCGTCATAGCCGGCGTAGGGATTTGCCTGCTGTCCGCAATGCGTCTCTTTGGGTTCGTAGTTGAGGTCGATCCCGTCGATCCCGAACTGCGTCTTGAGCAGCACCAGGTTTTTGAAGAACTGATGGTCTGTGCCCTTGTCGTTATAGAAGGTCATGACTCGCGAGTAGTCCCAGTTGGATTGGGGAGGGCTGCTGATCGTTAAATCTCCATTGCCGTCCCGAACGCAGAAGCAGCAGCCGCCTCCTCCGCCGATGGACGCGAAAACCGTGATCCCGTGCTGCTTCAGGTTGCCGTAAATATCTTTCAGATAAAGCATTACGTAATTGACGTTGCCGCTCTCGTCGATCAGCCATGTATCCGATCCGTTTAACACGATTTTTCCTCCGGGGTAGACATGAAAGGTGGCGTGAATGAGCGTGGTGTAACCAGATGAAATGAGCTCGTTCACATACTTCCCTTTCTGGTCCTCGAGCGGAATGGACGTGTCCCCGAAGACGCCGGTTGAGTAAATGACCAGATTAAAAGGTTTGGCGGCGGGGCTGCTGTCGGAGCCTGTGCAGCCATAGAGCGCAGTGAGGGGGAGCAATATCAAGAGCAATGAATACAACCGTCCGAGTTTCATTTGTGTTCTCCTTTATTTTCCTCGACATGCCGGTAAGCTGTATTTAAGTAGCATGATGACCGGTTTGAGGGCAATGAAAAAGAGCACGGACGAGCAACTTCCTGCGCTGGAGCAATTTGGTTGGGTTGCTCCGGAAGTTTGCGGTTCAATCGAAGGAAGATTTTAACCGACACAAAGTATTTTTAGGGAGATTCACCGCTTTCAAATACCCTGGAGGGCACGCGGTCAAAGATGATATCGCGGCGGCAAGGAGGAGGCGCCGGAGGCGAATAGTGATAGACGTCGAGTCCGCCGACAACCCCGGCCTGAAGCGCAACGAAGCTTATGAGCGTTTTACGGTGTTATTACGTTTTCTCGAAATGGTGATAATCTTTCGGCTGCTCAAAATTTCCGCCCCAGTGCCAGC
>SBEK01000280.1 GCA_009668925.1 Deltaproteobacteria bacterium | reverse complement strand
TTAAACGCTGCCGGGAGACTCAAAATCCGCGCGAAAGCTACGCGAAAACGACATCGGACTGGCGCGATTTTGCGCTGACCTATCATCCTTTAACCACCCTTGAAAAGGTTCCGTATGTCTGTATTCGAATTCCCACTGGCGGCGGCAAAACGCTGGTGGCGGGTATGGCGATTGAGAGGGTCAATCGCAGTCTGCTGGAGACGGCTTTTAGTCTGACGTTGTGGCTGGTGCCCTCCGAGCCGATCCGTGAGCAAACCCTTAAGGCGCTTCGAGACAAGACCACACTCTTATGCCGGTCGGTCGCCACGGCTTTAGGCGATTTCACGGTTTTGGATATCGACGAAGCCATCCGCGTAACACCGCATGTGCTCAACGGGTCCAATACGATTATTGTCGCGACCATGCAAGCCTTCAAGCAGGAAGACACGGGGCGTCTGAGCGTTTACAAAGAAAACGGCTATTTGATGGAACATTTTGAAGATGCGGCTCGGCCGGCAGTGAGAGGCAACGGTTCACTTGTGGATGTGTTGCGGCTGCGCCGTCCTTTTGTCATCGTGGACGAAGCCCATAACCAGGGCACCCCGTTGGCGTTTGAAACCCTGTCCCGATTTGAACCCTGCGCCATTTTGGAAATGACGGCAACGCCGGATCGCACGCATCAGCCCAGCAATGTGCTTTTCAGCGTGTCCGCTTCTGTCTTGCACTCTGAAGATATGATCAAGATGCCGATCAATCTGGTTCAGCGCCCCAACTGGATGGATGCGCTGCGCGATGCCATTGCCTGTCTGGATGAGCTGCAACAACAGGCACAAGCCGAGCAGGGAACCGGCAACGGGTATCTGCGTCCGGTCATGCTGATCCAGGCGGAACGCAAGGACGCGGATCATGAAACCCTGACGCCCGACCGCGTGAAAAACGCCTTGCTGAAGGATTTCAACATTCCCGGAAATCAGATTGCCATCGCAACGGGCGCGGTGGATGAAATTGACGGCACAAACATTCTTGCCCGGGATTGCCCGTTGCGTTTTATCATTACCGTGGACAAATTGCGCGAAGGCTGGGACTGTCCCTTTGCCTATGTCCTTTGTTCGCTGCGCAATACCAGTTCGGCCACGGCGGCGGAGCAGATTCTGGGCCGGATTTTGCGCCTGCCCTACGCAGAAAAAAAAGAACATGCGAAATTGAACATGGCATACGCTTACTTGACGTCATCCAATTTCGCCGCAACAGTCGAAAGTCTGAAGGACGGCCTGGTGCGCAACGGTTTCGAGCGTCAGGAAACAAAAGATTTGATCCATTTGCCGGATAGTCAGCCGGCGGATGATTTCTTTAGCTCGCAAATCGCAATCACCTACAACACACCCGAACTGCCCCAACCCGAACAGATACCGGCCAACCTCGAAAAGAAAATCGAAATCACACCGGAAGACGGCACGATCACGCTGAAGGGGTCCTTTACCGATAATCAGAAGAAAATGATCAAGGAAGCCTTCAAAACGCCGGAAGGAAAGAATGCCTTCGAACTGGCAATCACTAAAATGCAGCAACCGCGCAAAGCATCGCCGCAAACTCCATCGGAACAGGGCGAACTGTTTGCCGTGCCGCTTTTGCAATACCGTCAGGCGGACTTGTGGGAACAATTCGATGACACGCACTTGTTGCAGGGCTCCTGGCGGCTTCTGGACGATCCGGCGGAATTACCGATGTTTACCAAGAGCTATAAACAAATAGACGGCGGGACGCTATTTGTGGATCAGGAAGCTGAAAAAATCAAGTTCCGGCATTTCGATGAAGGGATGCGCGAGCAATTAAAATTTGATTATCATTCGGGATGGACGCGCGTCGATCTGGTGGCCTGGCTGGAGCAAAATATTCACGATGTTTCCATCTTTCCCGATGAAAAAGCGGCCTATTTAAACAAGGCGATAGAGTGGCTTCTTTCGCATTCTTTCACCCTGGATGAGTTGATTTATGACAAATACCGTTTACGAACGGTCCTGGAAGACAAAATCGCCAATGTTAAACGGCAAGCCATGAGGAACCTCTATCAAACGTTGCTACTGAATCCCGATGATTTCGTCGTTAACGATCAAAGCCAGGTGATTTTTGAGCAGGGCCGGTACGCTTATGATTATACTTACAATGGCTTTGTGGAACTTCCAGGCCATTTCTTTCCGCAAATTGGAAACCTGAAAGCCAGTGGAGAAGAATATGAATGTGCGCTTTTTCTGGCAACGCAATTGCAGGGCGTTAAGTTTTGGGTCCGAAATGTAGAACGTAAGAAAACGGCC
>SBEK01000279.1 GCA_009668925.1 Deltaproteobacteria bacterium | reverse complement strand
CCGCCAAGGCTTCCTTTCGCTGGCGCGACGCAGCCGAACGCATTGCCCGTCCGGAGGAGCGCCCCTACATGCTCCATTATGACGGCCACCATAATCGCATCGACCGGATCGTGCGGCCCCGCGATACGGAAATTATGGAAAAGGAAATTTTCTCCGAGGCGTTCTTTGCCGGCGGGACTTCGCCCTGGGTGAAGCTCATCAAGATGTATATCATCTACCAGAACGGCGAAGCCTGCGTGGCGTGTCCGATCACGTGCACGGAAGGTCTGGTGATGCTTCTGGAAAAGTATGCCGACACGCCCCAGACAAAGCAAATTCTTCAGCACTGCAAGGAAGGCGTCGACGGCGTTTATGCGATCGGCGCCCAGTATCTTTCGGAGATCCAGGGCGGGTCGGATGTGCCGTCCAATGTCCTGGAAGCGCAAAACGATAACGGCGCCTGGAAACTCTACGGAACCAAATTTTTCTGTTCCGCAACCCACGCCGACTATTGTGTCGTGACGGCCAAGCCCGCCGGTTCGGAAAAGGTCGGCCTGTTTGTCGTGCCGTCATGGCTTCCCGGCAATAAGGAAAAGGAAATCAGAAACGGCTACACCATCGACCGGATCAAGTGGAAGATGGGGACCAGCGAACTGACCACGGCCGAACTGACCTTCAACGGCGCGGTGGCTTATCCGGTGGGGCCGCTCGATAAGGGCGTTGCCAACGTTGTCGGCATCGTGCTCACCTATTCGCGTCTGACGGTGGGTCTTTCCGCCGCCGCTTTCATGACGCGCGCCGTTCGGGAAGCCGAAAAATATGCATCTTTCCGGAAAGCCTTTGAGCTGCCGATCGGCCAATTTCCGCTTGTGGCCGTCCAGCTCGACAGGATCACGACGACCGCCCGGAGGACAACCGCCGGCGCCTTTAAACTGTACCGCGACTTTCTGGGGCTGGAAGGCGGCCTCAAAGGAAGCCAGAGTGGTGATGAGCCGCTGCCGGCGCGCCGGCACCGCTTTAACATCCGCGAACTGATCATGCTGCAGAAGATCGCCGCCTCGTGGGACTGCACCGATGTGATCCGCGAAGCCATGTCGATTTTCGGCGGCCACGGCGTGATGGAAGATTTCTCCGCACTGCCGCGCCTCTATCGGGATTCGGCCATCAATGAATTATGGGAAGGTCCGCGCAATGTTCTGCTCACGCAGATCCACCGCGACCTCAGTGAAGCGGCTGCCTGGTATCCGCCTGAGGAATTTGTCGCCGGTATTCTCACGGGAGGCGATTCCCCGCTCATTGACGAGCTGGCGGCGGAAATCAAAGCCATTGTGGCGCATCCGCATTTGTTTGAAGCCGACGCCGCAACCATCGACATCTGTAAACGCTGGGACGGCTTCTGCCACAGATTTTTCCACGCCTATCAGGATCTGGCTTTAAAGGAAGTGGACCTCGGATAGCCGGGGGGCGTCACGCGGATCATGGGGCGAAGCTCCTGATCCCAATTCGAATGAACGCCGGTGGGCCGGCAGATGGTTTGCGGGTGTTTGTAGTTGCAGAAGCGGGGATCGCTTGCCCGAGTTTAAAAAAGCTATCCTTCTGTACTTTAATATTTCTTGAATAATTGATCAGCCGATGTTACAAGCAACGCACAAGTGCGTTACTTGTAACGGGTGGACAATATGAAAAAACAATCAGATAGGATAAAAGATTGGCGCGCGAGGCAAAAAGCGGAGGGGAAGACTTCCGTTACCGTTCTGCTCTCTGGGGAAGCTCGATTATTCCTCGCTGAGGAAAAGGAAAAAACCGGGGAAAGTTATGCCGTCATCATCGAAAAGGCGCTTCAATCTCTGAAAAAACATGGCTACAGGACTCCCGCCTTGAAGCATTTTTCCAATCGAAAGGATGTTCCGGAGAGAATATCCGCGAGAGATCATCAATCATCAGTCATCCCCAGGGTGATTCACGAAAACGGGGTGCAACCCAAGATATTGATTGATGATCTTGCCAACTATCCCAGGATCGAGGACATCAAGCGCGAACAGGCTCTGAAAAAAAAGAACGGCCTTCAGGATTTGAACTTCAACGAAGGACTCTTCACCCGGTTGCTTCGCTCCTCGGCAGGCATCATCGGCATCGGCCCCAATCGAAAAAGGTTCAAATAGACGCTCGGTTAAGGCAAGGCATGGCGCAAGGGGACGACGGCCTTCGATTGTCCTATATTCCAGGAGGAGCCATGAAATCCGCCTGATACAAGGCCTATCTTTAATTCGCTTTTTCCTGTTTGGAGATCACCGGCACCGAAAAGCATTGATGTGAGAGC
>SBEK01000089.1 GCA_009668925.1 Deltaproteobacteria bacterium | reverse complement strand
GCTTCCTTCATCGGAGGCCAGGTAGAGCGCGCCGTAAGCGATGTCCTTGTCCAGGCCGGCGCGGGGCAGGGGGGTGGCCTTGGCCAGGCTCGCCTTCAGTTTCTCCATTTTCTGTGCGTTTTTCTCGGCGGTCATCGTATTGGCCACCTGCGATCCGCCCCAGAAAATGGGCGTCGCAATCGCGCCGGGCGAAATGCTGTTGACGCGGATCCCGAAGGGTCCGAGCTGCGTTCCGGCCAGGCGGGTGATGTGGGTGACCGCCGCTTTGGCCGCCGTGTAGAGATAGCCGCCCTGATTCATCCGGATGGCCGCGACGCTGGAGTTATTGATGATGCAGCCCGAGCCCTGCGCCTTCATGACGGGGGCCGCATGTTTCATCCCGAAAACGACCGCGCCCAGAAGCAGGTTCATGCTGTAGTTGAAATCTTCGGGGGTCACGGTTTCCAGCGTGCCGCGATCCGGGCCGCCGGCGTTGTTAAACAGACAGTCCAGTTTGCCGAAACGCGAAACCGCCAGGTCGATCACGGCCTTGATATCCGCTTCCACCATGACGTCCATCTTCTGGTAGACGACATTCGCGCCCAGGCGTTTGGCGATGGCCGCGCCTTTCTCTTCCGAGCGCCCCGCGATGACGACCTTGGCGCCTTCGGAGACGAAGACCTCGGCCGTTGCTTCACCGATGCCGCTGGTGCCGCCGGTGATGATCGCCACTTTGTTTTCCAATCTCTTGCTCATATCTCTTACTCCTTCTGAAATGGATTTGATTGATTGCGTGAAATCAACGTGAGTGTGGATAATATCCCGCGCTGATATTGTCAAATGAATTATTCCCCGGCGGATCGCTCTGCGCCCTCCGCGGCCGCGGCCCTGCCCTGCGGCGTCAGGTATTTCCGGGCGATCAGGCCGTTTCCCCTGCAAGGATTGATTTTCATTTATACCGTGTTTGTGCTATTTATTGTCCTGGGTATCGCCGGGACGAAAGCCAGACGCCAAGGAGGAGTCCTTATGAATCATCCCGAATTGACGAAGCAGGCGCTCGACATCCTGCGCAGCGGACAGAATTTCCAATGGTCCGTCATTCCGCTTTTGGCCCTCGTCATGTACGTCTACGTAAACGAGATCAGCAAAAGGAACTGGAAGGGGATTGCGGCCGGTCTTTCGCTGTACCTGGTCCATTGGTTTTACGAAATTCTGAACGCCCTCATTCAGTATGGCAGCGGGCATGCCCTCTGGACGGTGCCCGCGGGCACGTCCTTCCTGATTCTGATCGGCGTCGGAATCGAACTGAGCCTCATGTTCTCCGTGGCGGGTCTGGTGCTCTCGAAACTCCTGCCCCAAGACCCGAAGATGAAAATACTGGGGGTGAACAACCGGATATTTTTCGCCGTGGTCAATGCGGCCCTGTTTTCGATTATTGAAATCTTTCTAGCCAAAACGCCGGCGTTTCATTGGGTGTATTCCTGGTGGGGCGCCTTCCCGGTCTTTGTCACGGTGTACATTCCCTTCTTCGTCGTTTCCTTCCTCTGCTACGACTGGAAGCCGAAGGTTCAAGCCGCCGTGATCGGAACCCTGTTGGTCGTCGATGCCCTCCTGATGATCATCTTCGCGGGCATCCTGAAATGGATATAAAAAATACATCGAAGGAGAAAAGAATATGAAGCTGCCGGAATATGTCACTGCCAAAGAAGTCGCGCGCGTCTGCAAAGAAATCGGCCTCGCCGATTGGTCCAAACGGAAAACGGACGCCGTTTCGGCCAAAGAGGCCGCCAAAATTCTCAAAATCGTGAATGTGGAAAAGATGAAAATTCCCCCGGAGGATTTCCGCATCGGCCTGGAAGTCGAACTGGAGCACGGGACGCGGTTCAAAGACGCCAACGTCACCAATAATCATCCTCTGATCACCGGAATGATCGTTCTGGCCCATCTGAAGGAAACGATGGACTACTACCGCCGGATCGACGTGGCGGAAATCGAGGGAGACCTGCTCAAGGCGATTCTCTCCGGTGATCTGGCGAAGATCAGGTCCAAATACAAGAAGCTGGCCCAGGCGCAAAAAGTATTGGGCGAAGTGGTGGCCAGACAGTTGAAGTAAGCGCGGGCGCCGGGATTTCGTTTCCTCGCCGGAATTTGCAGTCCGGGGAAGCACGATGCACGGGCCGGTCTTATTCCCGGGCCGGCAAAGGCAGTTGTTTGCTTCAGAAATTCAGCGTCATTAAGAGCGACATTATCTGTCCCTCCGGTTCAATCACGTCGCTGTCGTTTCTTTCCGCGAGGTCTTTTCCCGCGGCCTGAGTCACCATTTGAATGCCCTTTTTCACATGCCGGATAAAATCTTTGGCCGGCATCATTTCGCTGTAGCCTCTGGTGGCCGAATAGATGCAGACGCCCTGCTTGGCCTCCTCTCTGGCCATATCCATCGCGACATTCAATACCCACAGGACTCTTTTGGCGATGGCGATGGTCCGGCGGGGTGAGAAATCCCAGAGAGCGACGGCATGGCAGAAATGAGAGCTTGCCCGAAAGGCCTGGAGGGAAATCGAATCGTCGTTAATCCGGAACCGCTTGGCCAGAATGTCCTCGATGAAATCGTGCTGAAGCTGCTGCCGGTATTCCTCGGTGCCCAGGTTGATCTGCTTGATCTGCAGGCGAAACCCCGCCGAGGAATTGGCGACGACTTCATATTTTCCGCTGAGCGCCTTTTTGGGATTCACAAAAATATCCTCGTCGTTTTTCAGGATGGCTTTCATCACCCGGGTGGCGTTGAGCGCATAGTAGGACCGGATGGCCGAGAGAGAAACGGCCATGGCCTTTCTCAAAAGATATTCAGCCTGATCGAGGGAGTCAAAGACGATCCGTTTGGCCCGGGCGATATCCGGCATTTCTTCGCGGCTCTTGTTTCCGTTGCGCAAAAACCTGACGATCAGCATGGCCCGGGCGATGTAAATCCCGGCGTATTCGCAGTAGAAATCCTCGTGCTTGGCTTCGCAATTTTCCAGAACATAGAGTGCTTCATGCTCCGCCTGGGCGAAAAACGTATCGGCAATGTGATATGCGGGAGAACTGAGCGCCAACTCCCGGAAAAGCACCATCCGCAGGGTGCGGGCCGTGAGATCGGTCGGATCGATGCTCAGAGCGATGCGGAGGATTTCCAGGGCTTCCTGGATTTGCCTCCGGTAGTACAGCGTCTTCGCAATTTCGACACCGAGGAGGGAATTATGGGGGAAATTGAGGAACGCCGTGATCGCATTGGTTTTCCCGGAATCCGAACTCAGGAAACGCGACTCTTCCGGAAACCAGCGCAGACGGGAAAGGATTTCCTCGGGCAGGGCGTTGTTGACCAGGCGGCTTGCGTCGAGCAGGTCGGGGATGAAATCAAAATAGAAAGGACTCCAGAAGGAGACGATCCACCAGATGCTGAAGGTTTCTCCCTTGAACAGGATCGTCTCGCTCGGCGTCCGACAGAGAATGACCCGGGTATCATTGATCAGAAGACACTGGCGGACATAATCCGAAACGCGGATGATGGGATCGCCCGACAGCTTGGCATTGAGCATGGGCAGCAGATAGTTGTCCAGGGACGCAAACTTGCCGGCGACGATGCCGATGGATAAGAACCGGTTATTGGTATAATATTTGGAAATGGCCCAGCGAATGGCGACATGGTGGCAAAGCGAAACGGCGTGTTTGAGGCAGGACCGGTAGGCCGCCGGGTCGCCCGATTCCTCTTTCTTCGGAATGTCCACGTAAAACGTTGTGAAATCATGGGACCGGACTTTGCCCCAGGTTCCCTGAAGAAACTCTTCCATGGTTTTGTCGAGGTAATGCTTTATGCACGTCCTAAGCCAGTTGGTGATGGGATGGTCGATAACGTCTCCGCGGCTCATCAGAGTAAACCCGATGCGAATCCCTTCTTTGTAGCTTTCCGCCGGTTTATCTTCCGGGCAGATCTTCATCAGGGTCTCATAGTTCAATTTTCGGCCCAGCTCGGTTCGTTCATGACCCAGCCAGAAAGCAAAACTTCTGATCACGTTTTGCTTGTGGGCGTTGTCCGCCGGCTTTGTCTTGAGCCTGGTGAGCATGGAATTACTGACTTTAGGCAAATCGATGCCGCTTGATGCGATCAACGTGTTGATCCGGTCGGCCAGGGCCCGCACCGACGGCTGGAATTGCAGCATTTCCTCTTTCTTCTCGAGAAGCTCTTCGAACGTGAGGTGATCGGGCGGTGTCCGGTCTTCGGCGGGCCTCACGTGGGCGGCGATAAACTCTTCGAGGCCTTTCGGCGTGGCCGTTTCGATAATTTTGTTTCTCACCGCGTAATCGACAAAAGACTGGATGATTCTTTTGTTCTCGCTGTTTTCAGCGAATTTGACAAATGTTTCCCTTGTCGGGAAGACGGCTAAAACAGCGGCCGCCGCCTTATCCTGCCTTTTCATGGTGATCCTTGCTCCTTTGGTTTCCGGTCTTCACTCTGTAAGCGTTTGCCGGATTATTCACCTGAAAAACGTTTTCATGATGAAAAGGTGTTGTTTCAACATGAAATGATATTTATCGTGAAACAGGCCAAAAACCTTGATTATCCTCACCGTGCAGCATATTTACTCACCCACAATGTCACTTGTCAAGGCTTTAGGCTCTGGAGCTTATAAAGTTATCACATCCCCGATTAGGAGGTTTTCCATGATATCAGAAAAGAAACCGTGGCTGAAGTTTTATAAGAACGTGCCGGAGACCATTGATTATCCCCGGGTGACCATGTACGAAGCGTTGATGAAAACGGTGGATCAGTTCCCTGATCGCATTGCCTACGATTTTTTTGATTACACGGCAACCTACCGTCAATTCGCCGGGCAAATCGACTTGTGCGCCAATGCCCTGGCCGCGATCGGTTTGAAGCGGGGGGACCGGATCACCATTTCGATGCCCACCTCGCCTCAGGGCATCATCTGCTTTTATGCCGCCAACAAACTGGGCGTCGTGGCCAGTATGATTCATCCGCTCTCGACGGCCAAAGAAATTGTCTATTATCTCAATATCAGCAAAAGCCGCGTCGCCCTGACGCTGGATCTCTTTTACGACAAGTTTAAAGAGATCAAGGGTGAAACCGCGCTCGAAACGCTGATCCTGACCGAAATCTTCGATCAGATAACCCCGCCTTCTCAGGGCGCCGACAAGACGCACGAAGACCCGATGGTCAAATGGTGGAAGCCCCTGATGGCCGCGAAGCATCCCGAGGCGCCGAAGGCCGACATGGGCACGGACGAGCTGGCCGTTATCCTTTACAGCGGCGGCACAACAGGATTCCCCAAGGGGATCATGCTGTCCAACTATAACTTTATCAGTGAAGGGCTGATGGTCGCCAACTGGGGCGAAGGCCTGCACGCCGAAGAGGCGTCCATTCTGGCCATTCTTCCCATTTTCCATGGCTTCGGTCTGGGGATCTGCTGCAATGCGGCCTTCATGGGGGGAGCCAAGAGCATCCTTGTCCCGCAGTTTACTCCCGAGATCGTGGCCGATCTCATCAAGAAGAAGAAGCCGACACTGATCACCGGCGTGCCAACTCTATACGATGCACTGACCCGCAATCCCGATTTTCAGACGGCGGATCTGAGCTGCCTGAAAACGACTTCCTGCGGCGCTGATTCCCTGCCCCGGCAGGTGAAGGAGCGGTTCGAAGAACTCGTGAAACGTCAGGGCGGGACCGTCCAGCTTGTGGAGGGCTACGGACTGACGGAGGCTGTGACCGGCATCATGTCCACACCACTTGACGGCTATCGCGAGAACAGTGTGGGTATCCCCTTTCCGGACATGCTGGCCAAGGTGGTTGCGATCGGCACGACCCAGGAAGTCCCGGTCGGCCAGGAAGGCGAGCTTTGCGTGAGCGGTCCGGCGGTCATGCTCGGCTACCTGGAGAGCCCCGAAGAAACGGCGGCGGTCATTAAAAAACATGACGATGGACGCACCTGGCTGCATACGGGAGATATCTTCACCATGGACGAAGACGGCTACTTCTATTTCAAACTGCGACTGAAACGAATGATCAAATCCTCGGGGATGAATGTGTACCCCGTCCAGGTGGAAGCCGCTCTGGATCAGCATCCCGATGTGCAGGCCGCCTGCGTGATCGGTGTGCCCGATGAGGCTCAGGTCGAAAGGGTCAAGGCCTTTGTGGTTTTGAAAGACAAGTCCAAAGCCAGCCCGGAGCTGGCTCAGGCTTTAATCGCGCACTGCCAGAAGCACCTCATCAAATGGTCCTGCCCCCGGGAGGTTGAATTCCGGGACGCACTGCCTGTCACGAAAGTCGGCAAGATCGCCTACACCGAACTGGAAAAGCAGGAGATCGAAAAGCTCCGCCGGGAAGGCAAATACACCGGCGGCAAGTAATCGGGAAAGCCGGGCTCGCAGCCGGAGGAAACTGCACTAAGCGCAAAGGCGCAAAAACTTGAAACGAGACTGGAGATGGACGCCATGACAGCGAGTGAAAAGATCAACGAACTTTATGAAAACAGGGGAAAGCGGGCCAGAGAACTGCATGATGCCGGCAAGAAAATTGTCGGCTACTTTTGCTGCTTTGTCCCCGACGAAATTATTGCGGCCTTCGATATGGTGCCTTACCGTATTCAGGGAAGCCAGAGCGAGCCGATCGATCAGGCGGACGCCTTTCTCGAACCCATGGCCTGTCCGTTTGCCCGCAGCTGCTTCAATATGGCGCTCAAGGGTGAATACGATTTTCTCGACGGCTTCGTCGTACCGCACAGCTGCGATACCGTGGACCGACTGTATCAAATCTGGCGTCACAACCGGCCGTCTCCGTTCAACCATATCATCAATGTGCCCCACATGATGGGAGTCGGCTCCGAAGCATTTTACCGCAGTGAACTGGACTACTTCATCAAACACCTGGAGGACTGGTCCGGCCGGAAACTTGAACCGGCCAAACTGGCCGGGGCCGTGCAGCTCTACAACCGGCGCCGGGCCCTGCTCAGGGAATTGTACGAGCTCAGAAAATCGGACCCGCCGCAGGTTTCAGGCGTCGAGATCACGAAATTGCTGGTGGCCGGCATGGGTCTCCCCGGAGCGGAGCACATCGATCTGATCCGGGAGTTCATCGACGAGGTCAAGGGGCGCAAGGCGGCCCAAGCCCCGGATGCGCCGCGCATCTTCATCTGGGGAAATGAAATCGACGATATCGCTTTTATCAAGCTTGTGGAAGATTCCGGCGCCCGGGTGGTGATGGATGATCTCTGCACGGGCACGCGTTTTTTCTGGGAGGACGTTCCCGAAACGCCGGACCCGCTCACGGGGATTGCGGCCCGCTACCTGGCGACGCACTGTCCGCGCAGCAATGTTCCGCAAATGGGCGACCGCAAGCAGGACCTGGAAAACCGCTACGCCTATATCGGCCGGTTTATCAAAGACTGGCAGGCGAAAGCGGCGGTGTTTTATATCGTCCGCTATTGCGATACGTGCGAATTGGAAGGGCCTGATCTGCGCGAATATCTCGAAGGCCTGAAGATACCGGTGTTGATGATCGAAGACGACTACTCGACCTCGACGATCGGCCAGTTGCGGACCAGGGTCCAGGCCTTTCTGGAAATGATTGGATAAGGGAGAACATAATGGAAGCAAAAGAACAAACGAAGACGACGGCAGTGAAAGGCACGAATACGGCCCGTAAGGTGCGGTCGCTGGTGAAAAACATCTACCAGTCCGCCCATGAAGCCAAGGCCGCGGGGAAAAAGGTGGCCTATATGATGGTGAGCTCGCAATACGATGAGATTCTCCGGGCCATGGACATCGTCCCGCTGCCCACGGAAAACTACGCCGGCCTGTGCGCGGCGAAGCGCGAAATGGACCGGTTTCTGCTGAAGGCGGAGTCGGACGGCTACTCTCAGGTCCTCTGCAGTTACGCCCGGATTGGCCTCGGGTTTGACAGCCTGAGAAAAGAGGCGGGCGGCATTCCGGAAAACTCCCCTGACGGCGGCATGGCCATGCCGGACATGATGCTGGGCTCCAGCGCGGTGTGCGACCCCCGCTTCAAGTGGTTCCAGGCGACCCGGCGCTTCCTGGATATTCCCACTTACAGCATTGACGTCGCCTGGCCGCCGGGAGACGCATCGCTTGGGGACATCCGCGATCATTATGTCCGCTACCAGACGGAGCAGTTCCGGGGGCTGATTAAGTTTTTAGAAGCGCAGACGGGGAAAAAACTGGATCCGGAGCGTCTGTGGGAAGCGATTCGGTTAAGTGACAAGGCCTGGCGCCTTTGGTACGACGTCGACCGTCTGCGCGTCGCCGTTCCCTGCCCGATGCCGGCCCAGGATCATTTCAGCATCATGACGGCCGCCTATTATTATTCCGGAACGCAGGTGGCCGTTGATTTTTACCAGGGCCTCTATGATGAAGTGAAAGAGAAGGTGGAAAACAAGATCGGCGTGATTCCGGATGAGAAGTACCGCATTCTTTACGGCGGCGGTCTTCCGCCGTGGCACACGCTTTGGATTTTTAATTACTTTGAAAGCTTCGGAGCCGTTTTCGTGATCGAAAATGTCTATCGTTCGTATGATCCGGTGGAGGTCCCCGCTCATGTGAAGGATCCCGTCGAATATATGGCCTGGCGAAGTTTCCTGCGTCTGTCGAAGCGGCATGAACAGGCCCAGGCGGGGAGCGGCCATCCGTTTGTGGAGCAGCTTCTGGAAAAGATCAGGGACTACAAGATTGACGGCGTCGTCTTCCACGCCTGCCGTTCCTGCCGGGCCACGACGGTCGGCCAGATTCATATGAAGAATCTGCTGGGGCAATATACCGACATTCCGATGATGCAGCTGGTTTCCGACATGGTGGACCTCAGAGACTACTCGGAGGCGCAATGGAAAGCGCAAATCGGCGCCTTCCTGGAATCGCTCGCGGGGCGCGCCGGCAAATGAAGAAGGGAAAGCGTGAACTGAACTATGCCTTTTGCAGGAATTGACATCGGGTCGACCATGACCAAGGCGGTCATTGTGGATGACCGGGGGAAGGAACTCGCGACGGTGATCGGCCCCACGGGCGCGGAACATCGCCACCTGGCCCTCAAGGTCATGGACGACGCCGTGCGGAAGTGCGACCTTTCCTTTTCCGGCCTCGATTTTATTGTGGCGACGGGCTACGGGCGGATCAATGTGCCGTTTGCCGACAAGCAGATGACGGAGATCACCTGCCACGCCCGGGGGATTTGGTCGATATTCCCGGAGACGCACACCATCATTGATATCGGCGGGCAGGATTCCAAAGGCATCAAACTGGATGCCGAAGGCAAAGTGGCCGATTTTGTCATGAACGACAAGTGTGCCGCCGGAACGGGCCGCTTTCTGGAAGTGATCGCGGAGACCCTCGGAATCAAACTGACCGAGATGGGCGATCTCGCGCAGACGGCCAAAACGTACGTCAAGATTTCGAATATCTGCACAGTGTTTGCGGAGCATGAGGTGACCTCCCGGCTGACGGAGGGGGCGACCATCCCGGAAATCGTTGCCGGCCTGCATGTGGCGATCGCCGGCCGCGTCGTCAACATGACGCGGCATCTGGGATTAAAGAAAGACGTGGTCGTCACCGGAGGGGGAGCCAAAAACAAAGGCCTCGTTCAGGCCATTGCGGACAAAGTCGGCTTTGGGGTCAAGGTCCCGCCGGAGCCCTTTATTACCGGCGCTCTGGGGGCCGCGCTCATCGGCAGTGATTTGGCGCGGCGGGGCGTCGTCCGCAGCCGCGAACGGAAAATGGAAGAGGTGACTTTTTTCACATGAACGATTCAATAAAATATTACGCCGGTCTGGATATCGGTTCGGTTTCCATTGCGGCGGTGCTCACCGCCGGCGGCAAGATCGTGGCGAGTGACCTCGTCGCTTCCGGAGGAAATTACAAGGAAGCCGCCCGCAAAGTTCTGGAGTCGGTGGTCTCTTGCGCCGGAATCAGCGGCGACGGTTTGTCCGGCCTTGTGGTGACGGGAGTCGGCGCCGAAAGCGCGCCCTTTGCCGGGCTTACGGTTTCCGATATCTCCTGCCAGGCGATGGGCTGTCACTGCCTGTTTCCGTCCGCCCGGACCGTGGTCGATATCGGCGGGCAATTCACCAAAGCAGCGCGTATCACAGCCGAGGGACGGGTTGCCGATTTCCTGATCAGCGAAAAATGCGCCACCGGTTCCGGAAGATTTTTGCAGGTGATTGCCCGTATTCTCCATATTCCCCTCGAACACATCGGACCGCTTTCGTTAAAATCCGCCGCTCCCGTTGAATTCTCGACGAACTGTGCGGTCTTCGCGGAATCGGAGACGATTTCCCGCTTGGCTGAAGGCGCCCGTGCCGAGGACATTCTGGCCGGTGTGCACCGCGCGATGGCCTCCAAGGTGGCGATGCTGGCGAAAAGGGTAAAGATGGAGCCCGATGTCGTTCTGACCGGCGGGACGGGGGAGGATGCGGGACTTGTACAGGCGATCAACGCGGCTCTCGGGATTTCTGTTTTGGTTCCGGAAGGGCCGCGCTTCACCGCGGCCTTCGGCGCCGCGTGTCTTGCGGAAATGAGGGAGTTCGACCAAAAACCGGCGGTCCGTGAAACCGCCGGGCTGGTCTCTGTTTTGTAAGCGGAGTAAGCAGGCGTCTGAAGTCAGGGATGGGGATAGGTTAACGACCAAACAATTTTCGGAAGGAGGAATAGTTAAAATGAAGTTCATCGGCAGAAGTTTTATTTTCATGGTGATGGCTTTGGTTGCTTTCACACTGGTGGCCTACAATCCGGCGACGGCCGCGGCGGCCAAGGCGAAGAAAGCAACGAAAGAAGCAAAAGAATCCAAGGAAGCCAAAGCGGACCCGTCGGATAAACTGGGCAAAGCCAATTCGGCTTTTGATGCCAAGAAGATGGGCGATATGACCGGCTTTGATCCGTCGACCTGGGTGAGCCCGACGGGAGATACGATCAAAATCGCCATCGTTGCTTCTTTTTCCGGGCCGTCGACGGTCAACGGCCAATTCTACTGGGGCACAGTCAGCTGGGTTGCGCACGACATTAACAAGCGCGGCGGCATCTGGGTGGACGGCAAGAAGAAATTAGTCCAGGTGATCCAGGCGGATTCGATGGGAAAAGTGGACCAGGCCAAGAAAGTCGCCGAGCGAATGGTCCTTCAGGAAAAAGTCGATGTCCTCTGGGGATGCGACGGCAGCCACATCATGAAGGTCATCAATGAAGTGGCCAACAAGCACAAGGTCATTGCTTTGAACGCCAGCAACACCTCCGATGATATCCAGAATGCCGAGAATTTCGGGCGCTACTCCTTCCAGGGATCTTTCTCCGCTGATCAGGTCGCCCGCGGCCTTGCCTATTTTTATGGACAGATCAGAAAGAAGGAAAAGAAATTTTATATCCTGTGTCAGGATTATGGATTCGGTCACATTTTTGCGGATGGATTCAAGAACGGGCTCAAGGAATACTTCCCTGATGCACAGATCGTCGGCGAAGATTATCATAAACTTTTCCTGACGGATTTTGCCCCGTATCTGGCCAAAATCAAAGCCTCCGGCGCCGAGGTTATCTTTACGGGAGACTGGGTGCCTGATGCGGCCAATCTCGCCAAACAGGCTCAGCAGAGCGGACTCAAACTTCCCTTCGCCAACATCTGGATGACGGAAGCCAATATGCAGCACGAACTGGGCCGCAATGGCGGCGCGGACTGGGTTCACGTGGGCCCCTATCATTCCCCGGTTCCCTTTGATGCCGCTCCGGGATATACGAAACTGTATACCACCTATCGCACCCAGTGGGAAAAATTCAAATCTCCTCCTTACAACGGTCACGCCTTCCAGCACGGTATGGCCGGTGTCGGAGGTTCCTGGGCCATGCAGACGTATTGGCTGCTGGACATCATAGAGCGGGCCAAAACCACGAATGCCGAGAAGATTATCCAGATCTGGGAAGGTGATACGTATCGCCAGGCCAACGGAAAGGTGATCAAAATGCGGGCCTGCGATCATAAGGCGATCCAGGATCTTTCCGCCGAGGTCTATGCGCCGCCGGAGCAGCAGAAGGCGTCTTTTACAATTCCGCCTTATTACTGGTTCAAGGAAGCTTCGTACGTCGGCACAATCATCAGGCTGCCGGCCGAAAAGGTTCTCCCCTGGATGGATCCGAAGCTGGAACGATGCAAGGGCAAAAACGGCTGGGGTGAATAAGCAAAGAAGTTGACACGGCCCGATGTGCAGCCTTAAATTGTTGTACATCGGGTCTTTTAAAACCCGCTTAGCAAGGCGAGAGGTAATTCTCCAAAGCCTGCCCGGCAACAAACATGTTCATTTCATACCGCGGCAGCGGGCTTTGGGGTGGTTGATTAAAGAAATACAAAAAGAGGAAGATGACTATGGCAAAAGCTCTGGAAGGATTGAAAATACTCGATTTGACGCAATGGGAAGCCGGACCGTCGTGCACCGAACAGCTGGCTTTTCTGGGCGCCGATGTGATCAAAATCGAACCTCCGGTAACCGGAGAGGTCGGCCGGACCCTTATGAACAGTGCCGAAGATACCCGGAAGGGGCTGGATGCCTGGTATTATCTCTCGCTCAACGCCAACAAGCGCGGCATCACGCTGAATCTCAAGAGGCCGGAAGGCATAGCCATGTTCAAGGAGATGGTCAAGAAGGCCGATGTCGTCGTCAGCAATTTCGCGCCCGGTGTGATGGAGCGAATGGGGATCGGTTACGATGTCCTTTCCCAAGTCAATCCACAGATCATTTACGCCGAGAATGTCGGTTTTGGCAAAGGCGGGCCTTACAGCAATTATCTGTCCATGGATCTGGTGGCCAAGGCGATCGGCGGGGCCATGAGCAATACGGGAACGGTCGATACGCCGCCTTTGAATCCCGGGCCGAACATCGGTGATACCGGAGCAGGCATGCATCTCGCCATCGGGATTCTCGCCGCTTATATTCAAAGGCTGAAGACCGGTGAAGGACAGTTTGTAGAGCAATCCATGGCGGATGCCATTATCAATTTCAACCGGGTGCCGACCGCTTTGCATCCGCTGGACGACGGAGAACCGGCGCCCCGGCGTGATTTTGTGGAAGTCGTGAAATGCAAGGGGGATGGCCCCAACGACTATGCCTACATCAACATGATTACGCCCAAGCAATACGAAATGGCCATGATTGCGATCGGGCGGAAGGATCTGGCGACGGAAGAACTGAAAAACGACATTTATCTGCGCATCGAACGGTATCATGAACTCAAGGAAGCCATTGAAGGCTGGACCCGGACGAAGGACAAAATGGAAGTCTTTAAGACGCTGGCCGACCTGGGCATTCCCACGGCGCCGGTGCTGGATACAAAGGAAGTTTTAAACGATCCGCACTTCAACCAGCGGGGGACCATTGTCGAGTTCGATCATCCGCAGAGAGGCAAATTCAAAATGGCCGGCTGTCCGATTCGTTTGTCTAAAAGCGACTATGAATACAAAGCCTCTCCACTCCTCGGTCAGCACAATGCGGAAGTCTATCATGAACTGCTGGGACTGACGCCCGCCGATCTCGAAAAATTGACGCAGAACGGCGTCATCTAGCTTAGCGCGTCCGGGGCTTTCTTAAATATACTTTTTGTGCCGTATAAACATCAATCCGCGTAGAACAAGGAGTTGCAAGCCCTTGTTCTACTTTTTGCATCCTGGACCTGTGCAAAGGAATTTACGACACACTATACCGGCGTAGCGTGACCGGCGCTTCAATCATTATATACTCAAAAAAAATCGCCCGACATTAAAAAAATGTTCGCTATCCGTAAAATAAATCGCTAGAATCACCTCCGGGTTCCAGAAATTCAAATTAACGTCTACATCATTTTTCGGGAAACGGACCATGCCAAAAGAAAATGCCAAGAAGAAGTCCTTCGGCCAGAGCGTCAGGGCGTATCGGGAAGACAGAAAAATGAGCATCAAGGACCTGGCTCATGAAACCGGATATCCCGCCGACCTCCTGGAAAAAATTGAAAAGGATGACGCCACGCCCCCCGTGGCGCTGGTTTTGCAACTGAGCCGGACGCTGCAGGTGGATGTGGGAGTCCTCGGCGCCACCGAAACCAAAAAGGCATCCTCACGGATGAAAAGCCAGAAGATCCGCGCCGGGTCATACGCCTACGCGCAGCTCACAAAATCCGGATCGGACAAGCACCTTGGCGCTTATCGGGTTACAATCGAACCGAAGACGGCGCACCAGGGCGTGGCTTACCATCACGAAGGTGAGGAATTCATCTACGTGCTCGAAGGAAAGCTTTCCATTCTGGTAGGCAAAAATAAGAGCCTTCTTACGCGGGGTGAGTCGATCCATTTTAATTCGGCGCTTCATCACGCTTTAAGCAATCCCGGCGATGAAAAGACGGAACTGCTGGTCGTTCTGTACATTCCCTGAGAGAGACGGTTATGGCATTTGAAATCACAAGTGAACAGGAAATGATCCGGCTCATGGCCGCAGATTTCGCCAAAAAGGAGCTGGAGCCGATGGCGACCGAATGGGACAAACAGGGTGTTTTCCCGATGAAAGCCGTCAAGAAAATGGGCGAACTCGGCCTCTTGGGCATGATGGTGCCGCAGGCACTGGGAGGATCGGGAGCGGGGACTGTCGCCTATTCGCTGGCCCTGCAGGAGATCGCCTACGCCTGTGCATCAACGGCGGTCACCATGTCGGTGGCCAATCTCTCCTGTGAGCCTCTCCTTAAATTCGGCAGCAGGGAGCAGAAAGAAAAATGGCTCACCGGACTTGCCGAAGGATCATTGCTGGGGGCGTTTGCGCTTACGGAGCCGGGCGCGGGCTCCGACCCGGGTTCGATGACGACGACCGCCATTCTCAAAAAAGATAAGTATATCATTAACGGGACCAAGGTCTTTATCACGCACGGACAGTATGCCGACGTCATTAATCTGATCGCGAGGACCGGCCAGGAGAAGGGAACGAAAGGGCTGTCGGCTTTCATTGTCGAAAAAGGCACACCCGGCTTCAGCATCGGGTCCAGGGAAGAAAAACTGGGGCTCCGGGCGTCCAATACGGTGGAGCTGGTTTTTGAGGATTGTGAAATCCCGGCGGTGAATCTGCTTGGAAATCCCGGCGAAGGCTTCAAGGTCGCTATGCGGGCGCTGGACAGCGGGAGAATCGGCATCGCCTCGCAGGCTGTGGGCATTGCCCGGGCCTGTCTCGATGAAGCCGTGTCTTATACGAAGCAAAGGCGCCAGTTCGGGAAATCCATCAGCTCGTTTGAGGCCATTCAGTTTATGATCGCCGACGCCGCCACCGGGATCGAAGCCGCTTCCTGGCTCACTCTGGCGGCGGCGGACCGTAAAGACCGGGGGTTGAAATTTACCCGGGAAGCCTCAATGGCCAAGTTGTTCGCTTCGGAAACCGCCAATTCGAGCGCATACATGGCCCTCCAGGTGCACGGCGGCTATGGTTACACCAAGGAGTACAAGGTCGAGCGCTTATTCCGCGACGCACGCGCCACGACCATCTATGAAGGCACCTCCGAAATCCAGCGAATCGTCATCGCCCGGGAAGTGATCAAAGAATAAAATTTGGAAATCCGAGTATGCCGGGAAAAAGCAAGCGGACCTCGTCCGGATCAAGAGGGAAAAAAACGCCGCAGAAAAGAAGCGGACCGGCCGCGATCACACCCGGAGATGTCGATCCCCGAATGTGCGGCCTGCGGGACGCCGTCCGGCGCGGGTGGTACCGTGTGGAAACCGGAGAAGTGTTCCCCGGCTTTCAGGTCACCGCGGACGATATCGTCCTGGATGTGGGATGCGGGGAGGGAAACGCCGTTTTGTTTTGCGCACGACAGGGCGCCCATGTCGTCTTTTCGGATGTCGATCCGGTAAAAGTTGCGGCGCTGATCCAACTGGCCCATGCATCTCCCGCGAGAAAAGTGGAAGGCTTCGTGAGCGATTCGCTGCCGCTCCCTCTGCCGGACGGATATGCAACGAAGATCCTGTCCACCGAGATGCTCGAACACACGTCCTGCCCGGAAAAAATTCTTGAAGAACTTGTCCGAGTGGGGAGGCCCGGCGCCGGGTATCTGATCACCGTGCCCGATGCCCGCTCGGAAGCGCTGCAAAAGCCGGTGGCGCAGCCCGGCTACTTCTCGGAGCCGAACCATATTCAAATCTTTGACCGGCAGCGTTTTGTCCGTCTGGTGGAAGCATCCGGTCTGCGGGTGGAGAGCTATGACACGTGGGGTTTCTTCTGGACGGTCTTTATGGCGCTATTCTGGGTCGCCAAGCGCAGCGAAGGTGTAGACGGCGCCGTTCTGGACAGCATCAAGCCTCCCTA
>SBEK01000278.1 GCA_009668925.1 Deltaproteobacteria bacterium | reverse complement strand
CGGCGTCAGTGGGGTATAAGAGACAGGCACAGGACCATCGATCGTGGCTGTCGACCCGACGGGCAGGTTCGTATACGCGATCAACTACACGTCCAACGATATTTCCGTCTACACAATCAATCAGCTGACCGGAAATTTGACGCCGCAGGCGACTGCGCTGGCGGGAGCGCAGCCCAGGAAGATCGCCATTGACCCGGCAGGCCGGTTCGCTTATGTGATCGGTAATGAGGCCTACGTCCGGTGCCTGGAGATTAATCTGTTCAACGGCACTCTGCTCGCGGTATCGACCGCTCCGTGCGTTGGTTCACCCGACTCCGTGACGGTTGATCCGACCGGCCGGTTCGTCTATGTGTCCGGCGGCTCGGGCGATAATGTTACGGCTTATTCGATTAACTCGGCCACCGGGGCGCTGACGCCGGGAACCGCCACGCATGCCGATTATTCGCCGTGGTGCGTCGTGGCTGATCCGTCGGGTAAATTCGCCTACACGACCAACGGGCACGCCAACTCTTTTTCAGCCTTCAGCATCGATCAGACCACGGGAACGCTTACGAAAACGCAAGACCTGGCTACCGGCATGAGACCCTTTGACATGAGTATTTTGGGTTCGGCAAAATGATCCCGGCAGTGGCGGCGGATCGCCTGTTTGCCGCCGCTTCACGTTTAGCTCGGCGAAGCGGAAGATTCTGCTTTACAGAAACTCCAATAGACGTTTAATAAGCGATGAAGCGGCGCGAAGAAAAATTGAATAGGGTGTTTTCGTCATGCCGGATCTTTATCATTAACGGAACGCGGAAACGATCAAGGAGGCTGCTATGAAGAGATTCCCTCTTATTTTTGCTCTGGCCTTTGGGGTTACCCTGGCTGCCGCGGCGGCGGCGTTTGGTGTGGATCGCATGGTCATTCATTTTAAAAACGGAAACACGCAGAACATTGATTTGAACAGCGTGCAGCGAATTGAGTTTCAGAGGGATTCCTCCGCCAATTTCCTGCCGCCCGGCATTCAATCGGGGAAGTCTTATCAACTGGTTGCCAAACACAGCGGCAAATGTCTGGACGTCGCCGGCGCCGGCACCGCCACCGGAGCAAATGTCTTTCAATGGGATTGCCACGGCGGCCCCAACCAGCAATGGACTCTAACCGATAAGAGCGGCGGCTATTACGTCTTAACCGCCCGACACAGCGGCAAATGCCTGGATGTCGCAGGCGTCAGCAACGACAACGGCGCCAATATTTATCAATGGGACTGCCACAGCGGACCCAACCAGCAGTGGATGTTTATTCCACAGGGACAGGGCTACTATCTCGTCAAGGCCAAGCACAGCGGCAAATGTCTGGACATCGCGGGAGTCGGCAAAGGAAACGGCGACAATGCCCATCAATGGGATTGCCATGGCGGCGATAATCAGTTGTGGCAGTTGAAATAGCGCAGGTCGGTCCATGAAAGATGTCGTCGTCATTCTGTTTAAGGATTTTGAAACGCTGGATGTGTTCGGACCGGTTGAAATTCTGGGAAGGCTGAAAGATGACTTCACCCTTCGGTTCGTTTCTCAAACCGGAGGCGTCACCACCAGCACGCAAAATGTCCCGATTGTTGCGGAACCGTTGTCGGAAATGTCCGGATCGGGTCACGTTCTTCTGATTCCCGGCGGAATGGGCGTCGCGAACCTGATCCGCGATGAACATTTCCTAACCGATTTGAAATTCCTGGCCCAGCGCGCCTCGTTCATCCTGACCGTTTGTACGGGTTCCCTCCTGCTCGCCAAAACAGGTTTGCTATCCGGTAAAAGGGCAACGTCCAACAAACGCCTCTTTTCGTGGGTGGTTCAGGAATCTCCCGATGTCCACTGGGAAAAAAAAGCCCGCTGGGTCAGAGACGGGCAGATATACACCAGCTCTGGGGTGAGCGCCGGCCTGGACATGACTTTGGGATTTGTCGCGGACATACTGGGCCGGGACATCGCCAGGCAACAGAGCATTGAAATCGAATACGATTGGAAAGAAGACGCCGGATGGGATCCCTTCGCGGAAATCTACTGATTTTCACCGTTCGCCGGCCGGCATATTTTCATTTTGCATACCGCCAATTATGTGCTATAGGGCTCCCTCGTCATCGGGGAACGATGTGCGCCCATGGCTCAGCTGGATAGAGCGCCAGACTACGAATCTGGATGTCGCAAGTTCGAATCTTGCTGGGCGCACCATTTATATCAAGGGGTTAACCATCAGGGTTGGCCCTTTTTTTTGTGCAAAAATTTTCTTGACTTAGCCTGCCCGTTTATTTATCTAGTATACTAAATAATA
>SBEK01000088.1 GCA_009668925.1 Deltaproteobacteria bacterium | reverse complement strand
AAGCCGGGGCGGGGTTTGCAGTGGTCGCCGATGAAGTGAGGAATCTGGCCCTGCGGTCTTCCGAGGCGGCGAAAAATACGACCAACCTCATTGACAATACCATCAAGGCTGTAAAGACCGGGAACGAGCTGACGAAAAAGACCCAGGAAGCCTTTAAGGAAAATATTTCCATTTCCAGCAAGATCAGCCAGTTAATTGATGAAATCGCCACTGCTTCACAGGAACAAGCCAAGGGCATCTCCGAAGTGAGTGCCGGAATAGCCGAGATGAATGGAGTAACCCAGCATTCGGCGGCCACTGCCGAGGAATCGGCGAGCGCTTCAGAGGAACTGAATGTCCAGGCTCAAAAGATGAAAAGCTACGTAGGCGATCTGAGCGAAGTTGTGGGCGGAGGATCATTCGTCCAAACGGCTCGTCACAGCGGGTCGGTCGATCTCAACATTTCGCCGTCCCGCGGTCAACTAAAAGAGTTGCGTGAAAAGCCGGCGCTGCTTCGCTGATGAAGGAAAAAAGGAGATCGGAAAAAGCAAGCACCGGAGCCGTTTGCTCCCGCGCAAACTCAAATATTTAGGAATTTCCGATTCGTCTTTTCCCTGCCTGAGGAGGATATGATCCGCCGGGGCCGGGAAACGTGAAACTCACAAAACCCTCTGATCCGGAAGCAAGCCTCCCGGATCAGAGGGCTGCAATTGACGCAGAGCAAAGGACGGACCGCCCCGGAACAAAGAGAAAAACTTTCCCCTCTGGCTTCCTTATCCGCTTTGTCCATGCCCTGCAAGACGCCAATACGCATTTCCCCCATCATGCCTCCCGGTATGACAATCGGCTTCTTCGCCCAATGTGGTGATCCCGGCTCTATCATCATCCCGGAAGTTCATCCGGATCTCTGCCATCGAGACTTGTCGCAATTGCCTTTTCATCATTGTGAGACCCGCAGGGGACGTGGCAATCTCATGAGGAGGCGAATACTTGGGATTGCCACCACCACTTCGGGTGGCACGGCGGCTCGCAAGGCTCGCAATGACAAAAGCGGATTCCGCCCTGCAGGGCAGAGGCGGCCCGAATGTCGTTACGGCACAGTCTGATCTGCAAAGTGGAATCTTCAACTTTATATTTCGGCAGATTTGTTATATTGAAAAAACCGCGCGGGATCTATGTATCTGATGGGTGTAACCGTCTCTCCCTCGTCCGTAACGGTCTACAGCCCCATCCGCTATTCGATCCACATGATGGAGACGAAACCACGTGACTGAAAAAAGCAAAGCGTATGCCCCCGGCGAAAGCTATGATTACCAGTTATTGATCAAACACATTCTGGAAAGTCCGCGCGTTTATGCGCCGGATCAGGAAATCCTGTACCGGGACAAAGTTCGCCTGACCTACCGGGATTTATTCGACCGGATTCAAAGATTGGCCAACGCTCTGGCCAATCTGGGCGTCGAATTCGGAGACACGGTCTGCATGTTTGACTACGACTCCCACCGGTACCTGGAATGCTTCCTGGGTGTGCCCATGATGGGCGCCGTTTTGCACACCCAGAACTGGCGGCTTTCACCCGAGCAAATTCTCTTCACGATGAATCACGCGGAAGATAAGGTCGTCCTGGTTCACGCCGATTTTCTTTCTCTGCTGGAACCGCTCTGGAAAAAATTGACCACGGTAAAAAAATTCATCCTGATCACAGAGGGCGGGCCCGGGCCCGCTTCGGAGATTCCGTTTGACGCTGAGTATGAAACCATGCTGGGCGCGGCCTCTCCCATTTACGACTTTCCCGATTTCGACGAACGGACGAAGGCGACCACCTTTTACACGACCGGTACAACGGGATTGCCCAAGGGCGTCTATTTTTCGCACCGCCAACTCGTCCTGCATACGCAAGCCGGCGTCATCAGCCAGGGGGCCTTTGAATCCGTCTGTCGCTTTCGGTCCAATGATGTTTATATGCCGCTCACGCCCATGTTCCATGTCCACGCCTGGGGCGTTCCGTACGGCGCGACGCTGATGGGCACCAAGCAAGTCTATCCCGGCCGCTACGAACCGGAGATGATTATAAAGCTCGTCGAGACGGAACGCATCACGTATTCTCATTGCGTACCCACCGTGCTGCAGATGGTTTTGAATCATCCGGCCGCCGCGAAGGCGGATCTGTCCCGCTGGAAAGTCATCATCGGCGGTGCGCGGCTCAACAAAGGTCTGGCGCTGGCCGCCATGGAAAAGGGCATCCAGATCTATGCGTCTTACGGGATGTCGGAAACGTGTCCGTTAACCTGCCGCGCCAACCTGAAGCACGGGATGCTGGGGAAACCGCCGGCGGAAGTGATCGATAACCTGATTATGACGGGGCTTCCCGCGCCGTTTGTATACGTTCGCCTGTTTGACGCAGCCGGGCGCGAGGTTTTACAGGACGGCGTTTCCACTGGAGAAGTCTGCGTGCGTTCGCCATGGCTCACCGAAACCTATTTCAAAGACCCTGACCGGACGAAGGAACTCTGGAAGGACGGCTGGCTGCATACCGGAGACATCGGCTACATCAACCCCGACGGGTATCTCCAGGTGACCGATCGGATCAAAGACGTCATCAAAACCGGCGGAGAATGGATATCGTCCCTGGATCTGGAAAACTTACTGAGCCAGCATGAAGCGGTTCTGGAGTCGGCGGCCATCGGCGTCCCCGATGCCAAGTGGGGGGAAAGACCCGTGATGCTTGCCGTGCTGAAGCCGGCGTTTATAGACAAAATCAGGGAAATCGACCTTCGCCAATTCTTGCTGCTGGGTGCGCAAAGCGGAAAAATTCCCAAGTACGGCGTGCCGGACAGAGTGCAGATCGTCGCGACGCTTCCCAAAACCAGCGTCGGCAAAATCAATAAGATTGAACTGAGAAAAACATACGCCGCGGCCTGACGCGAGACGTAACGAACCTGCGTCCGTGTCGCCGCAGGCGGCGGTCAAGACATGCGCCTGCGATGATTGAATCCGGCTCACGCGGGACGTGCGTTCATTGCCTGTCGCCGGCTGCGCGGCGGTTGATCAAGTCCGGCTACTTGCCTTCAAATACAAATTTCTTTAAAACCCAGCCCGTCTTGCCTGAAGCGGATTTTACTTGAATCCAATTTTTGGAAACCGATATTTTTTCGACGAGCTCTCCTTTTTTCAGAGTCACAATAATCTTGCTCATCGGTTTGGGCTCTTTCCTCATTTTGGCGTCTTTGGTAATGTATAAATACTGGACGACGGGCGTTACCGGCTGGCTCTCCGGGGCGCTCTGGGGCTGCTGAATATTCCTTTGCTCCCGCTCATTCACGGCCGGATCAGGACCGGCATTTTTTGCGCTGTCCGGCGTTGCCGGTTGGGCGCTGTCGGGAGTCGCCTGCGAACCCGCACACGCATAGAAGAGCACACATAACAAAATGACGCTGAAAATCTTCTTTATCATCGCTGCAATTCTCCTTCATGAAAGTCATTATCCCGCCCTCTGAAATGCGAATGATCGCAGAGCAGGCATGTGTCATCGAAGTCTGTGAATAGCTGCCAATGGCTAATGAGCTAGACCCAACGATGATGTCTGTCAAGACAATTCTTATCAGGAAGGCTTCTCGAACCGTGAATGGATCGTTTTGCGCGGCACTTCCGTAATTCCCGTTTCTCCATTCTTTCATTTTATGCTACATAACAGACACCCAAGGCGGAATGTTGGCCGCACAACCAAAGATTCCGGGATTCGCCGCCATGCGAAGTGAATGACCACGATGAATGAAATTCTGCTCAATGCTATTCTGAATCTATTTGCCATCCAGACTTCCCTGATCTCATCATCCGGGCGGTCCGAGGCCTTTGCGATCGTCCGCCGTTATCTCCGGGACTATCTGCGCATCACCCGTTCGGGTGACTACCTCAAATTGTTTGAGGAGGCTCTGGATATTCATCAATCCGATGACGAGCAGGCGAAATTGGCGCAGGCCCGTGCGGTCACCGCGAATTTAAAGCGATTGCTGCCCCGTTTTGATCAGTATGTGTTTCTTATCCGCTACCTCGAACTTGCCAACATGGGAGAATGCCGTCATGCCGCGCTCGGTGACGTCGTCTCAGCTGAACTCCGGATCACTCCCGATGTCACGAGAGAGTTGTCCTTGTTGACGTCGGCAAAAATAGACAGGGCGCTGCTCACCGACAATTTTCTGTGCGTGAACCCTGCGGACAATGAAGCGCAGCGGACATGCCGAAGGATTTCCCGGCCGGCCTTTTGCGCCGCCTTTACCGTTTACCATCTTCAGGAAGGGGATGCTTATTTTCTCAGGGGGGAGCAAGGCAGTCTATCCGCCGACTCCCTGACGCTGACCTCCGGTACGCCGCACCTGTTGCGGCCCGGCTCCATTTTGCGGGATATACACGGCAACGGCATTTACTATCAGGAGATCGCCGCAGCCTTTCAGAATGCCTCCCGTGAGCCGCTCCTCTTGTGCGCGGAAGACCTTGATTTTCGCTATCCCGGAACCGATACGGGCCTGCATCAGTTCGGCTTTCGCCAATCAGGCGGCGCTCTGGTGGGGATCATGGGACAAAGCGGCTCGGGGAAATCCACGCTGCTCAGCATTCTCACCGGACAACTCTCCCCGGATCGCGGCCGGGTGACCATCAATGGACTGGACCTTTACCGGGATGCCGAACGCCTGGAGGGCGTGATCGGCTACGTCCCTCAGGATGACCTGCTCTTCGAGCATCTCTCCGTGTTTGACAATCTGGCGTTCAACGCCGCACTATGTCTGGCCAATCTCGACAAAGAAGCCCGCACCGCCCGTGTGGAAGACCTCCTCGCTGAACTGCAGCAGGTCTCCACCCGCGACCTTATCGTAGGATCGCCCCTGGAAAAGACCATCAGCGGCGGTGAACGCAAACGGCTGAATATTGCGCTGGAGCTGCTCAGAGAACCCTCTATCCTCCTGGTTGACGAACCGACGTCGGGCCTGTCCTCCGCCGATTCGGAAAACGTCATGGCGCTGCTCAAGGCTCAGGCCGCCAAGGGCCGGCTGGTGATTGCCGTCATTCACCAGCCGTCATCGCGCATCTTCCGGATGTTTGACGCCCTGTGGATATTGGATGCGGGCGGACGGCCGATATTCAACGGCAATCCCCTGGATGCGATTGTGTACTTCCGGACCGAGGCCCAGCAGGCCGACACGGAGGCATACGCCTGTCCCGCCTGCGGGAATGTTAATCCCGAACAGCTTTTTGAAATTATCCAGGCCCGGGCCGTCGATGAAAACGGCCGCTTCACCCAGGAGCGCCGCCGGACACCGGAGGAATGGCACAAGCGGTATCTGTCCCGCAGGGCAGCGCGCGCGCCGTCGGAGATGCCCGCTGGGCCGCTGATGACGACAGACCCGCTGGAGCGGCGCCTGTGGCGGCCCGGGGTGGCCGGTCAGTTTTGGATCTTCTTTTTGCGCACACTCAAGAGCCACGTCCAAAACCGGCAATACCTCTTCATCAATTTGCTCGAACCGCCGCTGCTGGCCTGCATCGCCGCCCTGGTCTGCAGAGGTTCCTGGGGCGTGGAATACGTTTTCATGGAGAACAAAAATCTCTCCAATTTCTTCTTCATCAGTGTGGTGGTGGCCATCTTCATGGGCCTCAGCATCAGCGCCGAGGAAATCAACCGCGACCGGAAAATGCTGAATCGCGAGCGGCTGCTTCATCTCAACTGGACGGCTTATATCTCGGCCAAAACCTTCTATCTGGCGGGTGCGGCGGCTCTGCAGATGGCGCTGTTTGTCTGGGTGGGGAACTGCATTCTCCAGATACCGGATATGAACGCCGCATCGTGGCTGGTGCTCTTTTTCTGCGCCCTGGTTTCCTGTATTCTGGGACTCAATATTTCGGCCGGCGTCCGTTCCGCCGTCAATATTTATATCATTATTCCCATCCTGCTGGTTCCCCAGATCATGCTCGGCGGAGCTTCCGTGCCTTTTGATGAACTGAGGGACCGCGAGGCCGCTACCCGGAATGCGCCGGTCATTGCCAACATCATGCCGTCGCGCTGGGGGTATGAGGCTCTGGTGGTCGAACAGTACGGGAAAAACCGCTATATGCGCCTCTTCTTCGCGGATGAGCGCCAGGCCGTAAACAGCGATTATATGCTCCAGGTCCATATTCCCCGGATGCAGTCCCTGGCCGATTATCCTCTGCTCGAATCCGCAGAACCGGATCATGCCGGCGAGGCCCGGCGCAAACTGGCGGTGCTCGCCTCGGAATTAAAGATTATCGAAGAACGAACCGGGATCGCCTCGGGTCTCGCGCCGGCCCTGCTTGCGGCGCCGGCCTATACCCTCGATACCTGCCGGCGCGTCAGGGAATATCTGGAACGCATAGAAAAATATTATCAGGATCTGCACACCCGGGCCGTTGCGAACAAACGGGCCACGGAAAAAAGGCTGCATGACTCCCTGGGCGCCGCAGGCGCACAAAAATTCAAAAACACTTATTACAATGAGGATATTGCCAACCTCGCCCTGAACATAAAAGACCTGGAGGCTGTGCGCCTTTCCGGCAACCGGCTGGTGCGCGTCGCGGCCCCGGTCTTTGAGGAGCCGGAATCGAAATGGGGCGGTGCGCCGTTTCTGGCGTCGTCAAAACGAGTGGGATCGTGGCGTATGGAGACGAAGTATTTCAATCTGCTGGTCCTGGGGGGGATGGCCGTTCTGCTCTTCTGGGCGCTGGCGGCGCGTCTGCTGCCGCGGCTCACCGGCGTGAGGAGAACATTACAGTGACAGGAGAAACGTCATGATAAGAAAGACAGGGCTGTTCATCGGTTTGCTTGCGATCATTTTCTTCGGGATATTGCCGGCCCAGGCTGCGGACCTGCCGCATCCTCAAAAAAGAACAGCGGACAAACCGGACGCCTCGGACAAAAATGTTTGGCCCTTAATGACGGGAAAGACTTCCAAAAAAGATGCGGCGGCAGTGTATTATCATGCCGGTCCCATCAAGGATGCCGGACTCTCTTATCAGGAAAGCCTGACTCTGCCGGCGAAAGGCAGCTATGCGTGCAAGAATGAGATCCAGCTGCGGGTCCTGGTGGGCATGCATGGCTTTGACGTCAACTATGCCCTGGTCTTCGGCCGCAAGAAAGAATTTGTGAATGGCATGAAATTTCTGAATGCCGAGGTCCTGGGACGCTTAAAGAAAGCGGATTATGCAAACCCCAATATAGCTGCCGCCGATGAAACCAAAAAGCTCCTCGTGGACATAACCGATCCCCGGAATCTGGAAAAATATAAAGCATACTGGTCAAGACAAATGGATGCCAACATGAAGAAAGCGGCCGGAAATCCCGAACTCATGGAGGCGCTGTTGGACAACTGGTATGGTTCTTTGATCGAAAGCAGCTTTGTACTGTGCCATCTTGCGCTCCACAGCACAGGCGGCGACAAACTGTACGCATTGTTCATCGATTATCTGCTGCGTGTCGACGCTTTGGATCTCAGGATGCAGGAATTTTATAATTCCGATTACGGCAGAGCCCTGGAACAGGCTGATCGCAAAAATGTTTTTGCTCCCATCCGTGAACTGATTCAGAAGAAACACGGCTTGCTGGACCGGAAAGATATTAATGTCATTCTCTCCGCCATGAAAAAGATCCGTGCCGAATATGTAAAGCCGTGTCCGTAAGGATCATTTAACGGGTGGGGCGTGCTTCGTCCGCAAAGGAACCCTGCTCCGGTTTTCGAGATGCGCCGGCGAACAAAAAGGGCTGTCCGCCGCGATAAAGGTCATTGACTGGAAGTGGACTATTAAATTTTCTTCGTTGAATAATTCGTGATAATAAAGGTAAAGGATCAAATAGTCTGATGACAGGGGGGCAGTAAGTGAAAAATCTGGTGATTTTATCGGGTGGATTTGATCCCATTCACATGGGCCATGTGTATATGATTGAGGCTGCGTCATTGCTGGGTGAGATTGTGATTTGTCTGAATAGCGATGATTGGCTGATCCGTAAAAAAGGCAGTTCTTTCATGTCCTGGATCGAACGGGCGACCATTGTCGGCAATATGAAATATGTCATTGACGTGTTACCCATGAATGACGACGATGATACGGCCTGTGACGGCATCAAGAGCGCCTATACGAAATATAAAAAAAAATACGACAGGATCTATTTTGGCAACGGCGGGGATAGAAATGTTATTTCAACACCGAGCAAGGAACAGGAATTGTGCAAACAACTGGGAATAGGATTAATTTGGGAATTGGGCGGCAAGACGAAAGTGCAGTCCTCAAGCTGGGGGCAGGATAAACAAAGCAAATAAGAAACGGAACATTCCTGTGCGGACTTCCTATGGCAAAAACAATTGTTCATAAACGAAACCCTCTTCAGGTGAGGGTGAAACCGACGAAAGTTATTTCCTACCCCGCCTCTGCCGACGGTGTGGATTTGCCGGATCTCTCATTCGGCAAGAACAAAGACGAGGATGCGTTTGTCATGCTGTCGTCGACCCGGCATTGCACACCTTTGAATCAAATCATCTATGAGAGAATGATGGCGTTTGACGATTTGAAGTTAAAGACATTGCTGGCCCCGATGAGTCCCATAATCGCGGCGTCGAACATTACTTTCCAGATCGTCGGCCGGCGCGGACCCCTTTTAAAGATCACCCAAGACATGACGAATGTGATGGTTGAGGCGCATTGGAATTTATTCATCCCGTATTTTGAACATATCAAAGCCCTTCCCATCATTCATCCCGAGGTCCTGGATATTTTCGCCAGGGCTGTATTCCGGTACATGGCTCTGGCCGCGAAGCACCCTAAAGTTGCGGACAGCCAGCCCCGAAGCTTCGTTGTCGAGGCCTACAAGGCGCAGCCTGAGCTTTTGTTGGCATCGCTGGACATCTTTAACAAACCCAGCATCTATCATATCCAGCCAACGAGATCCTGGCTCAACAGAATCTCTGCGGTCAATGACACCTATCGTTTCCAGATTCGCGTTGCCGTTCGGGGAGCCGTCCCGTCCGGGAGTTCTGAATTGCTGGAGGACGTTACGGAGTTTGTCCATAAAGTCGTGAAAAATTATGCTTTCCGTTATGCGGATTATCTGTGGACGCAACAGTACAAAATCAGCTTCGGCAGCCCCTCCGATGCGGGGCTGGTGACGCGCGAAGGGGAAGACATTGTCATTCACCTGGAGCCTTTAATCGATCAACCCTTGTGGAAGCCGGCGCTTTATTTAAGCCTGGGCTATGCCATCATGCTGGCCATCCTCCAGGCAGCGGGAAGGGACGATAAGAAAGAATATATCTATCTGGCCGTGCAAAAGACCTGGAATCGTTTTTTGAGTTTTGATGAATCTGTTGAGAAGCAAAGTGTTCGTGAGCTTTACGGGTTTCCTCCGTCAACCGAAGACCTCCAGTGCCGCAGTCTGATGGAGTGCACGATCGGCAAGAGAAGGGGGGAACTGGTTGATGATTTTACGATGCTTATGAACTATTCCTCTAAAGATACCATTGTGGAAAAGTTGAAGATTTTAACCGCCATCCGGAACGGGGAAAAAACAGGTTCTTATTTTGAACAATTATCGCGTTCCGTCCGGAATATCAATGCCTCCCTGATCAGGAACAACATCAATTACAGCAAATTGATCGAAATCCTGCGCAATGACAACATCGATCACCTGCAGTTGACGGAGTTTTTGCATAAAGGGCAATTGGGCGGCGTGACAGTTGTGGATGTGAGCGAATGGCTGTCGCTCCGGACGCTTTTGTATGACTTGATTAATGCGCCCAAGGTCTTCAGCAATGACTACAAGATGCTTTTGAAGGTTTTGACGAAAGTATGTAAAAGCCTGATCGTTTATGTCTGGATGTTGGGCGCGAATAATGATGCGCGCTATGAAATGGTCAGCGCTTACATCGCCAAGCAGATGTATGATATTTTTGTTTTCAATCGCGTGAAGATTTATGACATCGTGGCCGATCCCGTGGAATGTCTGGAGGCTGAGGCCGTAACCGGATATCTTTTAAACTGGGCCAGCCTTACGCCGGAAAAGAGGCATTGGGCCATCAACACGCTCGCGGGCTTAACGAAGAACGTGGTTGCCCATTTGAGTGTTCAGACGCCTGAAGATGTCGACGGGCTGATCCATGTCATCAGGGCAAGCAACAGCGGGCTTATCGGTTTCTATCTTTATCAGGCGTACCGCTGGGGCAGTATTCACGATGAGCTCACCGATAGAATCCGCAGCTATTTTCCCCAACTGCTGAAGTGGGCTCAAGCAGCCATGCTTCCGGGCAAGGCGAATATGGGAGGGGCGATGCTTCTTCTGGTCCTGGCCCAGATCATTTCCGATGAGCGTGACGGATTTGCCCGAAATACTGTGATCGCTGAAGAAGAAAGGCAGCTCGTCCGCGATCTGATCAAGCGATGCGTCGATTGGGATCAGAAGCATTTTGTGATGATGATCGCCGGTATTGCGGCCGGTTATATGGGAAACATCGATGAATGGATTTTGCAGCAATTTGACAGGCTGCTGGGGCGGTATGATGGAGGGGACCGTGTCGTTTTGCGCAGTGTTGTGCAATTTAATGTTGAACATTTGATCGAGCGTACCCTGCTTGCAGCCGGAGGGGGAGACGAAAGTGCCTTGGTGGATAAAATACAGCTTCTGCGCTTCGGCGTCGATCCTATTATCAGCAATAAGGCCAACGAGCATCTCAAAACACTCGCCGCGCGTCATGGTATAGAGGTGTCGGAAATCGTTCTGAACAGGAAAAATATCGGAGAACTTCTCTCGACCTTATCCGGGCGCATGACGGCGCAAATCTCCTATGTCAGCGCCGCCGATTCGTCCGTGTAAAACGCAAAACCGCCCCGCCGGGCCATCGCGGATTCAAAGGCCCTGCCGTCGTCTCCCTTACTCTTGGGACGCCGCGGGTCGGACCGTCGCGGCGGCCGCATCCATTGTCCAGCCGCCGCCCATGGCCTTGTACAGATCAATCATCGCATGAAAGAGATTGCCGCGCGTCTGGACATAATTCAGCTCAATCGTGAAAAGATTCCGCTCCGCGTCGAGAACTTCGAGGTTGCTGCTGTAGCCGTTTTCATAACGCAGAATGGCCAGGCTTCGGTAGTTGCGCAGAGCGGTCAGCTGGTTGTAAAGGGCGTCGAGCTGGGCTCTCGTCCGGTCCTGAGAAATGAGGGAATCCTCCACTTCCCGGAAAGCCGTTTGAATCGTCTTGACGTAAGAATACAGGGCCTGCTTCTGGACGGCCTCGGATGCCTGGACCTTTCCCGAGGTGCGCCCGGCGGTGAAAATGGGGATGGTGACGTTGGCGCCCAGGTTCCAGACTTGGGCGGGTCCGGTAAACAGATCAGAGAGACCCGCGCTTGCCTGCCCGAACGTTCCTGTGAGCGATACGGAGGGGAAATAGGCCGCTTTGGCGACGCCGATTTTGGCATTGGCCGAAATCAGATCCTGCTCCGCCTGCCGGATGTCGGGCCGCCGCTCCAGAAGATCGGACGGCAATCCTGCCAAAACGGCGGGAAGTTTCAACTGATCAATGGTCTTGCCCCGGACAACCGGACCCGGATTGCGCCCCAGCAGCAGATTGAGGAGATTTTCCTGCAAAGCGATGCTCTTTTCGATCTGAGGAATCGCAGCCCGCGTGCTCTCGTATTCGGAACGGATCTGATTTAGCTCCAGCTCTGAAATGAGACCGGCGGCGAAGCGCAGCTTGTAAATTTCCAGGGAGTCTTCACGGGTCTTGAGCGTTTCCCGCGCGATGGCGAGCTGGCGGTCGTAACTCAGGAGGTCGACGTAGCCGCCGGCAACCGATGCCGTCAAAGACAAGAGGACCGCGCGATGGGCATGCTCCCGGGAAAGGAGATCGGCCCGGGCCGCTTCCGTTCCCCGCCGCAATTTTCCCCAGAAGTCAATTTCCCAACTGGCGTTGAGGAAGGCTTGATAGCTGGTATAAGGATTGTCCAGGCCGGCGGGCCACGGCGTCGCCCCTGATTCGGTAACCCGCTGTTTTGCGGCCGAGCCGCTTCCCTGTAAAGCGGGAAAGAGTTCGCCGCGGGTGGCCACATAGCGGCCGGTGTACTCCTCGATCCGGGCCGCGGCGATAAGGACATCTTTGTTTTCCCGGAACGCTGTTTCCATAAGTGAGTCGAGAACCGGATCGGTAAACTGCTCCCACCAGCGCAGGTTGACCAGCATCTGCGCGTCTTCGTCCTCCACACGCCATTTTGCGGGTGCCGGGACATCCGGACGCCGGTAATCGGGGCCGACGGTGCAGCCGATCAAAAGGAGGGTGATGGAGAAGATGAGGATTTTCCGGATCACGTTAAGCATCCTCCTTATCCCGGTTTATCTCCGCCGGCGCCGCCGCCGTCTCGCCGCCCGATCTCCCCGGCCGCTCATTCAGTTTTTCCAGGACGAAATAAAATAGGGGAATGAAGAAGATGGCGATCAATGTCGCGCCCAGCATCCCGCCGATAACACCTGTGCCGATGGAGTGGCGGCTGTTGGCGGAGGCGCCGCTGGCCAGCGCCAGGGGGACGCAGCCGAGGATGAAGGCGAGCGAGGTCATGACAATGGGCCGCAGGCGCAGGGTTGAGGCCTGGAGGGCCGCGTCGAAAGCGCTTAATCCTTCTTTGCGTTTCAGAACGGCAAACTCAATGATGAGGATGGCGTTTTTTGCCGCGAGCGCAATCAGGGTGACGAGGCCGATCTGAAAATAAATGTCGTTTTCCTGGCCTCGGAGCCAGACGGCGACGAGCGCGCCGAAAACGGCAAAGGGCACGGCCAGCAGGACGCCCAGGGGCAGCGACCATTTTTCATACTGGGCGGCGAGAATGAGAAAAACCATGATCAGCCCAAAAATGAAGACGACCGCCGTTGTTCCGCCCGCTTTCTTTTCTTCAAAGGATTCTCCGCTCCACGCATAGGCAAAATCATCGGGAAGGACTTCTTTGGCGACTTTTTCCATGGCGGTCATCGCTTCCCCGGAGCTGAAGCCGGGGGCGGCGCCGCCGATAATTTTGGCGGCGGGGAAATTATTGAACCGGGCAACAATGTCCGGGCCGGTCACATAGGTTTTCGTGATCAGGGCTTTGAGCGGAACCATGCTGCCGCTTCTGGACCGGACGTAGATCTGGTCCAGATCGCCCGGACGGGACCGGTACTCCGGCTCCGCCTGGAGGATCACCTGCCACAGCCGGCTGAATTTCGTGAATTGGCTGACATAAGAAGAACCAAAGAGGATCTGGAGTGTGTTGTAAACATCTTCCACGGCAACACCCAGATTCTCGGATTTTTCCCGGTCTACGTCCACCATGAGCTGCTGGGAATGGGCATTCAGCATAGTCGCAACACCCTGCAGCTCCGGCTTTTTTTTCGCCCGGGCAATAAAGTCCTTCGTGACGGCATCCATTTTAGCGATGTTGCCGGAGCCGCGGTTCTGGATCCAGAATTCAAATCCGGCGGTGGCGCCCAGTCCGGGAATGGACGGCGGATTGACGGGTCTGACGACCCCCTCCCTCAGGCTCAGGCAGGCCGCGGATGTCTTTGCGATAACCGCCGGCGCCTGGAGCGCTTTTGATTTGCGTTCCTCGTAATCTTTCAGCGCAACGAAGATAGCGCCGGCATTGGTTTTTAATTGACCGTCCAGGAAGCTGTAGCCGTCCACCTCCAGCGTGTTCTGCACGGCCGGATGCGCGGCAAAAATTGCTCCCGCCTTTTGATTTAGATCCTGGGTCCGGTCCAGACTGGCCGCGTCGGGCATGAACGTGACACCGATGATGTAGCCCTGGTCTTCCGGGGGAACGAAACTGCCGGGAATGGTTTTGAAAAGGCCGACCGTGCAGGCGATCAGGACAGCGAAGATACACAGGGCCGCGGCAGTGCGCTTGATTAAAAACTTAACGCCCCGGGAGTAGCCGTGCGTCAGGCCGGCAAATTTCGCATCGAACTGCCGGAAGAACCAGTATTTCTTCCCGGGCCGGGGCCTGAGGAGCAGGGCCGCCATCGCCGGCGACAAGGTCAGGGCGACAATGCCGGAAAAGATGACGGAAATGGCGATGGTCATGGCAAACTGTTTATAGAGCTGTCCGGTGATGCCGCCCAGGAAAGCGACCGGGATGAAAACGGCGCACAGGACCAGGACGATGGCGACAATGGGGCCCGTAACTTCCCCCATGGCTTTTTTGGCGGCGTCCTTCGGAGACAGATTGAAATCCGTCATGTTGCGTTCAACATTTTCAATGACGACGATGGCATCGTCGACGACGATGCCGATGGCGAGGACCATGCCGAAAAGCGTGAGCATATTGATGGAAAAGCCGAACAAGGTCATCCCGGTGAACGTTCCGATAATGGAGACGGGGATGGCCAGGACGGGGATGATGGTGGCCCGGATACTCTGGAGGAATAAAAAGACGACGAGAATGACGAGGAGACAGGCCTCAAAGAACGTGATGAGGACTTCCTTGATGGAGGCCCGGACAAAGGTTGTCGTATCCATGGCGATTTTGTAATCAATGCCGTCGGGGAAGCCGGTTTTCAAGTCTCGCAGGGTCTCTTTCACCTGATCCGATACGTCGAGGGCATTGGCGCCCGCTTGCTGAAAAACCGCGATAGCCGTCGACGGTTTTCCGTTCAGGCGGCAGCGCAGCCCGTAGTCTTTCGAGCCCAGTTCCGCCCGGGCCACATCTTTCAGCCGGACGATCGCGGCGCCTTCTTTGTTTGTCCTGAGGATGATGTTTTCGAATTCGGAAGGCGCAAGCAGTCGCCCCTTGGTCGTGACGGAGAAGGTCTGCTCGACGCGGCCTTTTGTGGGGGCCTGACCGATGGTGCCCACGGCGAATTGCTGGTTCTGGCTTCGGATGGCATTGGCGACATCGGAGGCGGTAATGCCGAGCCCGATGAGCCGATCCGGTTTGAGCCAGATGCGCATGGCGTAGTCGGGCGATCCCAGGATGGCCGCCTCACTGGCTCCGGGGACGCGCTTGATGGCGTCGAGCACATAGAGGTTGGCGTAGTTGGCGACATAGCGGTCGTCATAACGGTCGTTGGGCGAGTAAATGCCGATGATCATGAGGAAGCTCGCTGATTTTTTACTGACCGAGACGCCTTGCTGCTGCACCGACTGGGGGAGCTGGGGCAGGGCCTTGTTGACCCGGTTCTGGACGTCCACCTGGGCCAGATCCGGGTTGGTGCCGATGTTGAAAAACACGTTCAGGTTCATCATACCCGTGCTGGAGCTCGAGGAGGCCATGTAGATCATGTTGTCGGCCCCGTTGACCTGCAGCTCGATAGGCGCGGCAATGTTCTGAGAAATGACGTCGGCGCTGGCACCCGGATAAACGGCGGAAACGGTGACCACGGGAGGCGTGATGGCCGGATACTGGGCGACGGGCAGGTTCTTCATGGCCACCAGCCCGGCGATGACGATGATGATGGAAATGACGCACGCAAAAATCGGACGGTCGATAAAGAAATGGGAGAGCATCGGTTGCCTCCCCTATTTCTTCGCCGGCGGCGCCGGCGATCGCTGATTGTGCCCGGATAAGGAGCCTTGGGCAGCCGCTGCCGCTTCGGAAATCATGACGGGTGCCCCGGGCGACATCTTGAGCAGATTGTCCAGAATGATGCGGTCACCGGCCGCCAGTCCGCTGTCGATGAACACATGATTCCCCTGCCAGTCTCCGACCGCAACGGCGCGAAATTCGGCCTTCCCATCGGGGCCGGCAATCCAGACAAAGAACCCCTGGGCGCCCTGACTGACGGCAGTTCTGGGAATCAGGATGCCGCCCGGGCGGATGCCGCCTTTAAGATGCACGCGCACGAATTGGCCCGGCCGGAGAACTTTGGAAGAACGGACGGGATTGGGAATCTCGGCCCGCACCTGATAGGTGCCCGTTTCGGAACTGAAGGAGGGATCGGCGAAGTTGAGCCGGCCCTTGTGGGGGAAGACGGATCCGTCCGCCATGCGGACTTCAACTTCGAAAGACTGACCCTTCGGCATGATAAACAGTCTTTTGGCCAGACGATCGTTGAGCGTAAGATTTTCATTTTCCGAAATGCTGAAATCGACCCAGATCGGATCGATCTTGGCCACGTAAGTGAGCAGGCTGTCCTGGCCCGCGGAAATGTAACTTCCCTCCTGTTTTTTCGTACGTCCGGCCAGGCCGTCGACGGGGGAGGTAATCCGGGTATAGCTGAGTTTCAGTTCCGCATCCTGGACGCTTCCCTGGGCGGAGAACACGGCGGCCCGGGCCGTCTTTTCCGCGCTTATGGCGTCGTCCAGATCTTTTTGGCTGACGGCGTTTTTCGCCGCGAGCGGACGGACGCGCCTGAGCGTGGCTTCGGCATTGATGAGTTTGGCCTCCTGCTGGGCCAGCGCGCCTCTGGCCTGCTGGAGAGACGCCTCAAAGG
>SBEK01000087.1 GCA_009668925.1 Deltaproteobacteria bacterium | reverse complement strand
TACCGGGAATTAAACTCCTCTCAAATCGCCATGCGCGAAACGGAAGCCAAATACAAGGATATCTTCTATAACGCGAATGAAGGCGTCTTTCAGATCTCTCCGTCCGGACGGATGCTGACCGTCAATCCCGCGCTGGCGGAGATTCTGGGATATGCCTCGGTCGATGAAATGCTCGAAGTCTATAAGCACCCGCCTCCGGATATCTACACCGATGCGGTAAAAATCAAAGAAATGCTGTCGCTGATCGGGAAATACGGCTATGTGAAAGATATCGAGTATCTCGCCCACCGGAAGGATAAAACGCCCATCACAACCCTTGTCGACGCGCATGTGATCCATGACGAGGCGGGAAAAGTCCTGTACTACGAAGGCATGATGCGGGACATCACCGAAAGGAAACGGCTCGACGAGTTGCGCATCGCCAAGGAAGCCGCCGAAAAGACGGCGCAGTCCAAAAATGAATTCCTGGCGAACATCAGCCATGAAATACGAACGCCGATGAATGCGATCATCGGCTTTTCCAATCTGGCGCTTCAGAACACCCTGACGCCCAAACTGCGGCGCTATTTGAACATGATTTCCGGATCCGCGCAAAACCTTCTGCATCTGATCAACGACATTCTCGACTTTTCCAAAATTGAAGCCGAACACCTGGAAATGGAAAGGGTTGATTTTCAACTCGACGAGATCATCCGGAATACATCGGAAATCGCGTCGCTTAAGGCTCAGGAAAAAGGCATCCAGTTCACCCTGTCCATTGCACCGGATGTCCCCGGGGCGCTCATCGGAGATCCGCTGCGCTTAAACCAGGTGCTGCTCAATCTCACCAACAATGCCGTTAAGTTTACTTCGTCCGGCTCCGTCCGGATCAGCGTGGTCGCCCGCGACCTATCCCCGGAATCCTGCCGGCTGACATTTTCCGTTGAAGACACCGGCATCGGCATGACGGAAGCCCAGATGTCCAAGCTTTTCCAGCCGTTTTCTCAGGCGGACTCTTCCATCACCCGGAGATTCGGCGGAACGGGGCTCGGTCTGGCCATCTGCAAACGACTGGTGGAAATCATGGGCGGCCAAATCGAGGTGCAAAGCCAAGCGGGCCAGGGCAGCATTTTCTCTTTCACCATCGGGTTTGACCGCCCTCGGCCGGGTTCCGAAGCGTCTCCCGACGCCGCCGCAGCATCCGCAAGCCCCGCAGATCAAAAAGCGGAGGAAGGCGAGTCCGACCGCATCGAAGACGCCGAAGTTCTGCTCGTGGAAGACAACATCATCAATCAGCAACTCACAACCGAATTGCTGGAAGGAATGGGACTCCGGGTCGACATCGCCAATACCGGACCCGAGGCTCTCACGCGACTCCGGGCGGCGGCGTACGATCTTATCCTCATGGACATACAGCTGCCGGGGATGAGCGGTCTGGAGGCGACGGCCCGCATCAGGGAAATGGACCGTTTCAAGGACATCCCGATCGTGGCCATGACGGCTCATGACACGGCCAGCACCAAAAAGGAATGCCTCGCCGCCGGCATGAATGATTTTATTGCCAAGCCCCTCGACGTCGAACTCTTGATGTCCGTTCTCGTCAGATGGCTGGCGCCGCGGCCGGGGAGAAACGAAAAAAGCCCCGGCCCCCGGGGCCGGAGTCCGGAAGAGGCCGATTCCGGGTTCAATGTCCCTGAGTCGCTGCCGGGCATTCATTTCGAAGAAGGACTGGCCAGGCTTCAGGGCAATAACCGTCTGTATCTTAAGTTGCTCAGCTCCTTCGTCGATCGTTACGTGTCTGCCGCGGGTGAAATCACCAAAGCCATCGGGGCGAAAGAGTATCACGCCGCAGCCGATCAGGCCCATACGATAAAAGGCGCCGCGGCCAATTTGTCGCTTTCCGACGTCGCCCGCTCGGCAACGCAACTGGAACAGAAGATCCGAACCGGCTCCCCGGAAGACATGATCTCCGCAATACAGCAATTTGAGGATGCGTTTGCCGTTGCGCTCCGCTCCGTCACGGAGCTCGCCGACGCCAATCGAAATCAGGAAGGCCGCCCTCCGGCAGCGGCACAACCGGACCGAGCCCAGCTTGCTTCGCTCCTGGCGGACCTCTCCCTGTCCCTGCAAAAAAATGATTTGCGCGCCGCCAAGCAATTTGCAGCCCTGAGACGCCACATCCCGGACCAGTCGCTGGAAACGGAATTGAACCGCCTCGAGTCTATGCTCTCGAACCTTGATTTCACCGGTGCGCTGCACCTGCTCGACAGCCTTGCCGAAAAATTAATCCAAACCCAAGAGGAGGGATTGAAAATTGAAGACAGATAAGCTTATGCAGACTATTTTGATCATCGATGACGAGGTTTCCAATATTTCCGTCCTCAACGAACTGCTGCAGAACGATTACAATGTTCTGTTTGCCAAAGACGGAAATGTCGGAATAAAAATTGCCATGTCCACGGCCCGACCTGATTTAATTCTCCTGGATATCGTCATGCCGGATATGGACGGTTACGAGGTGATCAAACGTCTCAAGAGCGATGAATACACCAGTTCGATCCCGGTTATCTTTATCACCGCCAAAGGCCAGGAAGAGGATGAGGCGCTCGGGTTTGAGCTGGATGCCGCGGACTATATCACCAAACCGTTCAAGCCCATCGTCGTTAAAGCCAGAATCAGGGCCCAGCTGGAACTGAAGAGGCACCGGGACTTTCTGGAGTGGATGCTGAAAGAACGCACCAAGGATCTTCAGCAGATGGAAAAAGAATACCTGAGGATGTTCTACCGCAAAACCTGACGAACGGTCCGCCATCCGAACGGTGCGCCGGCCGGCTGGCAGACGGTTCTATTTGCTCTGCTTCCCGGGCGCCGCCTGCTTCTTTCCTTTGAACGGCACGGGCCGAATAGTCTTCTTCTCTCTCAGGAGCCGGGAAATGTCTTTTTGTCTATTCGTATTTCTTTGGCCCGTCATCGCTAACAGGGTATTGAAAAACCCTGCTAGGGCAGGCTGTTCAAAAAGGCTTAGAGACAAGGCGCCGCGAGGATCGAGCAGCGGAGCGTACTCAAACGTACGTGAGCATGCGAGGGCCGAAGCGCAACGCAGTATATGAGCCTTTTTCAACATCCTGCTAAATGCACTCCTCCAGTGGAAAGGTAAAGGCCCGCAACCCGGCGCGCGGCTGCTCCGCCCTGATCGTCCTCACCAGATCAATCAGGCGTCCAACTTCTTCGTTGGGCACCGCAAACATCAGCGTGTTGTTCCTCCCGGGCCAGAAATGCGTGGCCAGTTTGGGTTCGCTCTCTTCGCCCTCGCCCGTCGCGCCGTGCATTTTCGTATAGGATTTATACCCCGCGCTTTTAAAGGCGTCCGTAATGCTTTCATCGGAGGCCTCGGCGTAAACCACTAAAAACATTTTCATAGGGGAACCTCCCTGAGGGTCAATACATTATTTTTGCGCAAGCTTCCCTTTCCTGCTTTTTCTGTTCTTGAATCTCTCCTGCCAGTCATCAAAGATATCATAGGCGGATGGAACAACGATCAACGTCAAAACGAGTGACGTTAAGAGACCGCCGATCACGGAGATGCCCATCGGAGCGCGCGTTTCCGCACCCTCCCCGACTCCCAGCGCAATCGGCAGCATACCGAAAACCATCGCGAACGTCGTCATCAGGATGGGACGCATCCGAACAGGCCCCGCCTGGAGGATGGCTTCACGGCGCGACAGGCCGCGGCCTCGCAAGACATTCGTATAATCCACGAGCAAAATAGCGTTCTTCTTTACCAGCCCCATGAGCAGAATGAGCCCGATAAAACTGAAAATATTGAGCGTCTTGCCGGTGATAAACAAAGCGCCGAAAGCGCCGACAAACGACAGGGGCAGCGAAAGCAAAACCGTAATGGGATGAACAAAGCTTTCAAACTGCGCGGCCAGAATCATATAGGCCATGATAACACCCAGCATCAGGGCGAAAAGGAGATAGCCGAAGGACTCCGTCATGGTGTCCGCCATCCCCTGATACTTGGGCAAATAATCCGAAGGCAGGACTTTGCCGGCAATGGCATCGAGTTCGTCTTTGGCCTGTCCGAGGGGCTTACTCTCCAGTGAGGCAAATACGGTAATGGCCCTTTGCCGGTCCACACGGTTGATGACGCTGGGCCCCGTGCCCTCCTCCACTTTAACCACATTGGATAATTCCACGAGCTTGCCGTCGCGGGCGCGCACGGAAATCCGCTGCATCCCGCTGGCGCTTGCCCGATCCTGAGGATTTAATCTCACCCGGATATCATACCGCTTCCCTTTGGTCTCATCTTTATAGCGGGCAATATCCAACTCCCCGCTGATCAGCAGATTAATCGCCTCGGCAACAGATGCCACGTCCACACCTAGGGCTGCGGCCCGGTCGCGGTCAATGTAAACTTTGAATTCCGGCTTGCCCACTTCCAGCGACGTATCGACGTCCACAATTCCCGGCAGCCTGGAGAATTCGCCCGTTATCTGCTTGGCATACTTTTGCAGGGCGGCCAGATCCTGTCCGCGGATGCTGTATTGAATCGGCACATTCCGGATACCGCCTCCGACAACCGAAATATCTTCCGCGGATACTTTGAGTCCGGGAATCGTCCGCAATTTCGTTCGCGCAATTTTTTTGAGATCTTCCTGACTTTTATCACGTTCCGCCTTTGGTTTCAGATTGAGCATCATCAATGCGCGATTGGGGTACCCCCCGTATCCCTGAACGTAATACACGGATTTGATTTCCGGAATTTCCTGCATCATCGCTTCCGTTTTCCCCAGATACTGTTCTATTTGCTCAACGGAATAATCAATCGGCGCTTCCATCCGGATCATGAAGACGCCCTGATCTTCGGGCGGGTTGAATTCCTTTCCGATAAAAGCCGTAAGACCCAGGCTTAAGAGAAATATGATCATGGCGGATACCAGCACCGTTTTGCGGTAGCCCAGAGTAAATTTCAGAACCACCCGATAAAGCGATTCCAGCTTCGCATAATAATACTCCATGCGATCGCCGATTCTCGTCCAGATGTGTTTTTTGGCATTGCCGCCGCCCGCGCCGGCGGCCAGAGGATTGGGAATGGACTTCTTGTGCGATTTAAGAAAGATCGATGCCATCATGGGCGTCAGGGTAAAGGAAACAAGCAAGGAGACCATGATCGCAAAGATGATCGTCAGCGCAAACTGGAGGAAGAAGCGGCCGATAATTCCTTTCATGAAAGCAACGGGCAGAAAGATGCCGACAATGGCAAACGTTGTCGCCATAACCGCCAGACCGATTTCCGATGTGCCGAACGTTGCCGCCTCCCGGGGTTCCATCCCCTCTTCCACGTGGCGGTAGATATTTTCAATGACAATAATGGCGTCATCTATGAGCAAACCCACCGAGAGCGAGAGGGCCAGCATCGTCATGTTGTTGAACGTAAAGCCGAACGCGTTGATGAGCGCGAAAGTCGAAATCACGGAAACAGGCAAAGCGACGGCGCTGATTAAAGTCGTGCGTATATTCTTGAGAAAAATAAAGACGGCCAGAATGGCAAAAATACTGCCGATGATCAAATGAAACTGCACTTCATCGATCGAACGGACGATGAAAAGCGACTGATCCACGGCCGTATTGACCTTCATCCCCGGAGGCAGCGTTTTGTTGATTCTGGCCACTTCCTCTTTCACGCGGTTGGCCACTTCCACCGTGTTGGTCCCCGACTGCTTCTGAATCGCCATGCCGACGGCCGGAATTCTGTTGAAACGCGCCAGGGTCCGTTTTTCTTCCATGCCGTCTTCCGCCCGGCCGATATCCCGAATGCGCACCGGCGCGCCCTTATAGTAACTGATAATCAAATCGTTGAAATCGGGAATCTTGGCAAACTCACCTTTAATCCGGACGGTATATTCTTTGGTCTGGGTTTCAATGCGGCCTCCCGGCAACTCGATATTCTCACGTTTCAGGGCCACAACGACGTCCCCGGGAGAAACCTGATAGGCCTGCATCTTGGCGGTGTCGAGCCAGATGCGCACCTGCCGGAGCCTGAGCCCATAGAAAATAACGTCGCCCACGCCGTTGATGCGCTGCAATTGTTCTTTCAGAACTTCATCCGCGTAGGTCGACAGATCGCGCACCGACCGGTTCCCGGAAAGATTCAGAAACAAAATCGGCTGAGCGTCGGGATCCACTTTGGCTATCTTGGGCTCCTCAATATCATCGGGCAGCTTGTTGCGGATGCCGGATACTTTTTCCCGCACATCCTGAACAGCCTGATCGATGTTCCGCTCCAGAACGAATTCGATCGTCGTGCGCGACATGCTTTCATAACTTGTGGACGTAATACTCTTAACGCCGTTAATGGTATTGACGGCGCCTTCAATGCGATCCGTCACGTCGACGTCCATGACGTCGGGACTGGCTCCTTTGAGAGTCGTGGTAATCGTCACAATCGGAAAATCGATCTTCGGAAAAAGATCGACGCCGATGGACGGATAACTGACAACGCCCAGCACCACCAGGGCCATGATAACCATCGTGGCGAAAACGGGGCGTTTAACGGAGGTATCAGCGAGCCACATGGACCTTCACTCCTTCCGACAGATTGTTCTGCCCGACCACGACAATCTCTTCCTTTTCCTTGAGTCCTTCGGTCACTTCCACATATTCGCCGTATTTATTGCCCGTTTTAATAACTCTTTCCTTGGCTTTATTGCTGTTGACCACAAAAACCCGGATGGTGGAGCCGTCGTACATTAATGCCGTAATCGGAGCCACGACGACGTCCCGCGCCGCCTGAGTAAATATTTGCACCCGCGCGAAATATCCGGGCTTTAAAACGTGATCCGCATTGGGCACAATGGCTTCGGCCTGAAGCGTCCGCGTTCTTTCCTCGACATGGGGGTACAGCAGGCTGACCTTTCCCTGGAATTGTTTGCCCGGGAAGGCATCGACGGTAAACGCCACCTCCTGCCCGATCTTCAAACCGGCAACGTCCTTTTCACTGACGGTAAAATTAAGCTTCAAGGGATTGATTCTGATCAGCTGCAAAAGCGGCATCCCGTTGCGGACATAATCGCCCACGGATACCTTCTTTTCTTTTACCGCACCGGGGAGCGGGGAATAAATCTTTGTCCGCGCCAGCCTCTCCCGGGAAATGGCCAGCGTCGCCTTTGCCCTTTCCAGCTCCGCTTCGGCCAGCGTGACCCGCGTGCTGATATCGTCAAACTGCTGCTTGGTAATCAACTCATCCTGATACAGCGCGGACTTTCTTTTGTACTCGGCTTGGGCATTGGCGAGCGAGGCCTGCGCCTGGCGTAGCTGAGCGTCCGATCTTTTCCAATCCAGCATGTAGTCCGTCTCATTGATCTGGATCAGAAGCGATCCCACGCCCACCGGGCTTCCCTCTTCCACGAACAGCTTCTTGATGATCCCGTCCACTTCGGAACTGACCACGACTTCCTCATCAGCCTTCAGGGTTCCCGTCGTCTCCAGATAAGGTTGGACGCGCTTGATTTCAGCGGTCCAGGTCCGCACGTTCACCAGCCGCTCCGGTTCCGCTTTCTTTTCTTTCTTGCAGGACAGGAGCGAAACGATCAAGAGCCCGATCAGGACGACAGCCAGCACGGTCCTGGCCCGGGACTGGCTTGATTTTTGTCGGACGGCTACGCTGTTTTGTGCACTCATTTTTGTTTTATCCTCCTCATAACGCCGGCGCATCGATGGATTAACTGCCTTCTTGAACAAATTTCAGCAACGTGCCGCTTGATTTTTTAACCTTCAGATGAGCCAGCTGATATCCGTATAAAGCTTCCGCCACATTTCTCTCGGAGGATAACAGCAGGGAATTGGCATCCATCACGTCCAGACTCGTGGCCAGACCGTTTTCATACTGCCTTAAGACGGCATTGTAATTGTCCTCGGCAAAAACAAGCTGATCCTCCGAAAATTTCAGCGCGCCTTTTTGCGTTTCCAGATCCAGGTATGCTCCGCGCAGTTCTACATCAACGCTTTTCCTGAAGTCCGTGTACGCGAGTTTGGCCTGCCGCTCCCGGGCCTTGGCTTCCTTCAGTTCAGCCATTCTTAAACCGCCTTCAAAAAAAGGAAAGTTCAGGGCAACGCCGCCCCAAATACTTTCCCGGTTGAACGTGCCCGATGAGGGACTTTGATCCATCCCGCTATAGACGGCAAACAAACCGATATTGGGCCAGAAGGCGCCCCGCGCATATTTGACCTGCCGGCCGGTAATCTGCGTCTGCATGTCGAAACTTTTCAAATCCGATCTCGAGAGCATAGCCGTATCGCGCAGCTGTTCAAACGGATCCGCATCGGAGGCGGGGACCGCCACCTCTTTCAGCCGGAAGGTCTCTTCCACGCCCGTAATACGGATCAGAGCGGCGCGGGCCAGCTTAAGCCCGTTGACCGCGCGGAGATAGTCCGCGCGCGCCCCCGATAATTCACCGTCGGCGCGCAGCAAGGCCGTCCTGGTCATTTCGCCGACCTTCACCCTTTTTTCGGCGGATTGCCGGTATTGGGTGAGCCGCTCCACATTGGCCGCTGCAATTTCCAGCCCCTTTTTCGCCTTGAGCACATCATAATACGAAGCCGCGACGGCCAGAACGAAATCCTCCCGGGCCGCGTACAGATCAAACTCGCTCTTCGTAATCGACTGCCCGGCAATTTTTAAGGCATCCAGCTCGCGGACAGACAGCGAAAAGGCCTGATCGGCGCGGACGCCCCATGTCCCGTATTGTTCCGGCTGGATGACGACCGTGCTGTACGCGGGAGGATCACCATACTTGTCCTGCGAATAGCGGTTGTATTGTCCGAAGGCCGTCACTTTGGGAATCAGGAGAGACCAGGCCTTTTCTTTGCCCGTCCGGGCGATATAGACGTTTTCTTCGGCAAATTTCATTTTTTCAGAATTCTGCAGTGCCTGCTGATACAGATCCCGCAACGTATATTCCTGCGCCATTGCCAAACGCGGCATCATAAACATGAGTGCCGGCAAAAGACACAGGCACAAACCGATTCTTTTCATCGACTAAAAATCCTTTCCGTGAATAAAAGCCCCGTCGCTTACCGGCCGATGACGCCCATCGCCCTCTGCAGACGGATAAACGCGATATTATAATCGGCCAGAGCATTGGCATATTCGGATTTGGCCCGGGTGAGCAGCGTCTGGGCGTCAATCACTTCCGTCGAGCGGGCCACCCTTTCCTTGTAACGGGCCTCGGCTATCCGAAAATTTTCCTCGGCTTGATCGATCACTTTTTGCGAAACGGCGATCTGACTTTCGGCTTCCTGCAGGACCAGATACGCATTCTTGATCTCCAGAGCGATCTGGTCATTCAACTCCCTGGTCTGGTCGAGGGCCTGGTTTTCAAGCGCCCTCCCGGCGGCGACCCGGTACTTCGTCTTCCCCCATTCCCAGAAATTCCAGCTGGCCACCGCCATGACCTGCCAGCTTTCACTTTCTTTAAACTCCGTGCCGGAAAGCGCCGGCGTATCCCCGAACCGGGCGTACTGGCCCACGAGGTTGACTGAAGGGAAATATTCACTTTGCGCCACGCGGACCATACGGCCGGCCTGTTCGGCCTTAAGCCCCGATATCCGGAGTTCCGGACGCTCTCGCCTGGCAATGTCCAGACAGTCCTCAAAGGATTGATTGATCGGTTTATAGTCGAGGATATCAACCACCTCCGCAGGGGAGAGCAACTCCCTTTTGAGGACGGTGTTAAAACGGGATTTCGCAAGTTCAACCGCATTTTGCGCCTTGATCAGCGTCTGTCTGCCGTTGGCCAGTTCCACTTCCGACTGCAGCAGGTCATTTTTGGGCATCAGACCCACGCGATAGAAATTCTCGGCAACGTCGCGATGGGCGGCCAGCATTCCCACGGACTGCCGGGCCGCGTCCCGCAGCCGCCCGGCCCTCAGGATATTGAAATAAGCGATCTGAACGTCCTGGATCACGTCCTGAGACCGCGCCGTCTCTTCGACCCGCGAAGCATTCTCGGCAATTTGGTTGGCCTGATAGTTATACAGAATGCCGCCCCCCGCGAAAAGCGGCTGACGGGCTTCGACAACCCAGTTATAGTTGTTGATGGTCCCGGTCACCATCGTCCCCGCCGGAATCAGGGGCGGGAATCCCGAAAAAAAGAAATTCGGCTCTTCGTTGAGCCGCGTATAACTGTACGTCGTGCTCAACTTCGGCAGAAATCCGGTGAACGCCTCCCGTCTTCTGGCCTGGGCGCCTTTGGTTCCTTCCCTGGCGATATTAATCACCAGGCTGTTCTTGAGAGCAATCGAGATGCTTTCTTCCATCGTCAACGGCTGGGCGGCCCGGACGGGCAGGGGAAGACAAAGGAAGAGCACTGTCGCCGATAGGACCAGGTTCCGGATATTAGTGATCATGGTTTTTCACCCCATTTAGAAAAATGTCCAGAATGAGTTCTTTCTTGGAAACCAACGACTCTTTGGACTGGATGATCATCCAGTCCATGGAAGCTGCACGAATCAAATGAGAAATGGCCGAAGCGATTTCGCGCGGCGGAAGGCTCCTTAATGTGCCGCTTTTAATACCGGCTTTTAGTATATTTTCGATAAAAGATAAATGGTTAAAATAGTCGTCGCGCAGCCGCTGACGAATCGCATTCATCGTCTGCGGCGAGAGTTCATTTTCACCCCTCAGAAATATCCGGCAGAAATCGGCGTTGGCTTCCACGAACCGCAGCTGCGTATCGATCAGCGCCAGAAGTTTGTCGCGCAGATTTCTGGCAGCCCTGACCTCCCGTTCGATCGCCTGATACATCACGTCCAATTTTTCGAAGATCATCGTCGCGTAGAGATGCTCTTTGCTTTCGAAGAACTGATACAGCGCGCCGGTGGAGAAACCGGAGGCATTGGCAATTTCCGCCACGGTCACATGATGATACCCCCTGTCGGAAAAAAACTTTTCCGCCTCCAGAAGGATCGCGCTGCGGCGCGCGTTAAACTCCTGCTTCCGTCTCTGATTTCTGTCCATCTTCCCGCCCCCGGCTGCTTATTTGAACGTTTATTCAAATTATGAATGAGCGTTCACACTAATTCGGTCTTTTGTCAAGAATTTTTGTAAACACGGGGACGTGATCATTCCGGCATTGAAAGAATCCGGCAAATTGCGCAGGAGGGCAAACGAACAAATGGTTTCAGATCCTCACGATCATAGAGCCCCGCGCCATACGATTAGATGCCAACACCAGGTTGCGCTCATAAAGCTGCACACGGCAGGGGGTCATTGCGGTGAACCGAAGCCCTGAGCAACGCGAAGGGGAAGTGAAGCCATCTCAGGAGATGGCCGCGGCGGCCAAGGGTTTCGCAAGGACCCGATTGCGACCCGGCATAACGAGTGTTCTGCAAAAAAGGAATACCAGAATATTTTCCCGCTCGTCCCGGATCCGGGAGAGATCAACAGGACGCCGCCCGTTTCATGTCAACCGGGTTTCCCCGGAATAGACAAAACCGGATTTACCCCGCACATAGCCCAGGAGCGTCACGTTGTATTCCCGGGCCAGATGAACGGCGGCGGCCGTGGGCGTCGACCGGGAGACAAGGACCGGCGCGCCCAGACGAATGACTTTGGTGATAATTTCCGAAGAAACGCGCCCGCTGACCAGCAGCATTCCCGTTTGAACCAGCGCTGTCTTATTGTTCTTCAAGAGAACACCCGCGATCTTGTCGAAGCAATTATGCCGCCCGATATCCTCGTTGAAAACGGAAAAATCCGGATGCCGGAAAAGCACGCTGTGCACACCGCCCACCGTTTTGTAAATTTCCGACCGCCGCTCGAATTCTTTCATGGCCGCGAGGATATCCGCGATCGGGAATCGATCCTGACCGGCGACGGGCAGAAATTTTTCGTGCTTCAGAGGATTGATGTAGGTAAAGCATTTGCCGCAGCCGGACGTTACACTGCGCAGACTCTCGCATTTTTCGACCGACTTGCCGGCAGCCAGGGTGATCATGACGGCGAAGAGGCGCTCGTTGTAGGAGATGGCGGCGACATCGGCAATAGTGTCGATGACGCCTTCGCTGTAGAGAAATCCGAGGGCCAGTTCTTCCGTCAGTTGATTGAGGCAAAGAAGCGACGCGTATTCCGTTCCGTTGATATATATTTTCAGCGAGATTTCGCCGATGACGTCTTTTTCTTTGTCTTCCAAACGCACCGTTTGGTCTTTATCGGAAACGATCTCTTTTACGTCAAACGTCGCATATAGTCTTTCGTCCATGTTTCCTTCATCCGTCATCCGGCTCCCTGCCTTTCGATGGCCCCTCCAGGCGCAGTCGCTCCACCCGATACGTTTCGCCCGGGGCCGGGTTAAACACCGATGCCCTCAAACAATACCGTTGAGAGATAACGCTCTCCGGCGTCCGGCAGAATAACCACAATGGTCCGGCCCGCAAACTCGGCCTCTTTGGCCAGCCGCACCGCCGCGGCGGCTGCCGCTCCGCTGGAAATCCCGACCAGCATGCCTTCTTCCCGGGCCAGGCGTCTGGAAAATTCAACGGCTTCCATGCTCTCCACCTGCAAAACGCGGTCCACAACGGATAAGTCAAGCGTATCGGGAATAAAGCCCGCGCCGATTCCCTGAATCTTGTGCGGTCCCGGCTGCAGATCTTTTCCCGCCAGCTTCTGGCTGATCACCGGGCTTTCCGCAGGCTCCACGGCCACGGAAAGAATCTTCTTGCCCATCGTGTTTTTAATGTAACGGGAAATGCCGGAAATCGTGCCGCCGGTGCCGACACCGGCCACCAGCACGTCAATGGCCCCTTCGGTATCATTCCAGATTTCCGGACCGGTTGTTTTCTCATGAATGGCCGGGTTGGCCGGATTCTTGAATTGCTGCGGCAGAAAATATTTGGCCGGGTCGGATGCGGCAATGGCCTCCGCTTTACTGATCGCGCCTTTCATGCCTTCCGCCCCGGGTGTCAGGATCAGATTGGCGCCAAAGGCCGCCAGAACTTTCCGTCGTTCAATGCTCATCGTCTCGGGCATGGTCAGCGTGAGTCTGTAGCCGCGCGCCGCCGCGACATAGGCCAGAGCGATGCCGGTATTGCCGCTGGTCGGCTCGATGATTTCCGCACCAGGCTTGAGCACGCCTCTTTCCTCGGCATCCCAGATCATCGCCGCGCCGATGCGGCACTTCACGGAATAAGCAGGATTGCGGCCTTCAATTTTTGCCAGAACGGTCGCCCGGGCACCGTCCGTCACATGGTTTAGTCGGACCAGCGGCGTATGGCCGATGGACTGCGAATTATCTTCATAAATTTTTTTCATGGTTGGTTTCCCTTTTTTCTTGACCTTTGGACCTTGGACCTTGAACCTAAACCTTCTCTAAAGCCTGTTCAATATCCGCCAGAATATCGTCGATATGCTCGATCCCGACCGACAGGCGGATAAAATCAGGCGTAACGCCTGTGGCCAGCTGTTCTTCCGGAGACAATTGCTGATGCGTGGTGGACGCGGGATGAATCGCCAGTGTTTTGGCGTCGCCGATATTGGCCAGATGGGAAACGAGCTCCAGCGAATTGATGAACTTCTTGCCCGCTTCAATCCCGCCCGCAACGCCGAAGCCCATCAGCGCGCCCGCCCCTTTCGGCAGGTATCGGGCGGCTCTGTCGTATTCCGGACTCGAGGCCAGCCCCGGATAATTGATCCAGCTGACTTTCGGATGCTTCTCCAGATATTGCGCCGCCGCCAGCGCATTTTCACAATGCCGCGGCATACGCAGATGCAGGGTCTCCAGCCCCTGCAGGAAAAGAAAGGCGTTGAACGGAGACAGCGCCGGACCCAGGTCGCGCAAAAGCGTGACGCGCGCCTTCAGGATATACGCCAGATTGCCCACCGGTTTTAAGGCCTCGACAAAATTGAGGCCGTGATAACTCGGATCGGGATCGGCGATAATGGGAAACTTTCCGTTGGTCCAGTCAAACTTTCCCGAATCAACAATCACGCCGCCCAGCGACGTTCCATGGCCGCCGATAAACTTCGTTGCCGAGTAGACGATGATATCCGCGCCGAAATCGAACGGGCGCAGGATGTAAGGCGATACGGTATTGTCCAGCACAAAAGGAATTCCGTTTTTGCGGGCGACCGCGGCAATGCCTTCAAGGTCGGCCACGTCCATTTTGGGGTTGCCGATGGATTCCGCATAGACCGCTTTTGTCCGGGGCGTGATCGCCGCTTCCAGCGCTTTTAAATCGTTGGATTTGACAAAATTCACCTTGATGCCCAGGCGGGGGAATGTGTAATGGAAAAGCGTATAGGTTCCGCCGTAAAGGTTGTCCGCCGAAACAATCTCATCCCCGGCGCGGGCAATGTTAAGAAGCGCCAGCGTGATGGCGGACTGACCGCTTGCCACCGCCAGCGCGCCGATGCCGCCGTCCAGAAGCGCGACTCTTTTTTCCAGAACGTCCGTCGTCGGGTTCATAAGCCGCGTGTAGATGTTGCCGAACTCCGTAAGTCCGAAAAGCGCCGCCGCCTGATCGGTGTTTTTAAACTGATAAGACGTCGTTTGATAAATCGGCACGGCCCGCGACCCCGTCGTCGGGTCCGCCTCCTGTCCGCCGTGCAGCGCCAGCGTTTCTATTTTCAATTTCGCATCCAGTTTGCTCATGTTCATTTATCCTTTCCCGCGAAAACAATGTCCGCGGTGATCTGTGTTTTAGTGTTCGATCCCCTCCGCTTCCGTTCAGCAAGACGGAGGATCAGTGCGCCGCAATCCTACCGACCAGAGGGCATCAAACATCGGAGACGGCCAGACACGGTCTCCGACAATATTCTCCGGCAACTGGAATGAATGTCGTGAACCGGCCGGGATGGCCGATCCACTGCTTTCTTATTGTTTATCTTTTCCATAGTGGTTCTCACTTCGCGCAATGGATAACGTCCTCGATGACGCCGCCGCCCAGCACGTCGTCACCCGCATAAAAGACAACCGCCTGCCCGGGCGTAACGGATTCCTGCGCTTCGTTAAAGATTACTTTTAGTTTTCCGCCTTCTTTTGTCAAGGTGCAGAGCGCCGGTTTTTTGCGGTAGCGGATTTTGGCTCGCACGTCTTCGGGAAACTGATCCGTCAGAAGATTCAGATCGCCGGCCATCAAGCCGGCGGCAAACAAATCCTCTTTGGGGCCGACGACAACCTGATTGGTCCGGAAATCAAAACGAAGAACATACAGCGGGGTTTTGGCACTCACGCCCAGACCGCTGCGCTGTCCGATCGTATAATAGAGGATGCCCTGATGCCGTCCCAAAACCCGGCCTTCCTGATCGACGATATCGCCCGCCGGGGCTGTAACATTTCTTTCTTCGAAAAAATGCCTGTAGTTCCCGGTTGTTACGAAGCAAATATCCTGACTCTCCGACTTCCCGGCCACATGCAGTCCGGCATTCTTCGCCCGGGCGCGCACCTCCGCTTTGCTGAGATTCCCGAGAGGAAAAAGAACCCGCTGGAGATCATCCTTCTGAATCGGATACAGAAAATAGGTCTGGTCCTTGTTTTTGTCTTCCGGACGCAAAAGATGCCACCTTCCCTCCTGCTCTTCAATCCGGGCATAATGGCCGGTAGCCAGATAATCAAACCCCAGGCCCCGGGCTTTTGCCAGAAGCGACCCGAATTTGAGGTAGCGGTTGCAATCCACGCAGGGATTCGGCGTTCTCCCTTTTAAATATTCGGAAGTGAACTTGTTGATCACCAGATCTTCCATGAGTTCGGCAAAGTCAAAAACAAAATGCGGAACACCGAGCTCGCCGCAGACGCGTTTCGCATCTTCGACGGCATCGCCGCCGCAGCAGCTCGTGCGATCACCCTCCTGTTTGATGCCCAGACACATCGTCACACCGGTTACCGCATAGCCCGCTTCCTTGAGCAGCAAGGCCGCAACCGACGAATCCACACCACCGCTCATAGCCACCAGAGCTTTTTTCTTTGAAGCATTGCGCGTTTGATCCATTTTTCCACTCAAATGCAGTTCATGATGTTATTATCCGCTTTCTCCCGGCGCAGGCGCGCCAGATCGGCGAGCGTAATCGATTGCAGTGTCTCGCTCAGCTTTTGCCCCAGCAGACCCCACATATCCCGCGTCGGACAGGTGCTGACCCTCGGGCATCTCTTCGCGTCCTTCACGCAGTCCACCAGGCAAATTTCACCTTCGAGAGCCTGCCAGATGTCCCGGACGGTAATATTTTCCGGTTTGTGCGCCAGGCGATAACCGCCGCCGGCGCCCCGGATCGACTGGAGCAAACCGGCTCCCCGAAGCGGAATGACAATGAGACTTAAATATTTTTCAGAGATATCCTCTCTTTTGGCAATATCTTTTAAGAGCACCGGATTTTCGCCGTAGTGGCCCGCCAGATCGGTCATCATCCGCATGCCGTATCTTGATCTTGTTGATAATTTCATAACTTGTTCTTCATTCCTAGTATTACTA
>SBEK01000086.1 GCA_009668925.1 Deltaproteobacteria bacterium | reverse complement strand
CCGTAATCATCCTTGGACGATGAAACGGCCCAAATTCCCCTGAAGCGCGGCCGTTATTTTGCGGCAGAGAGCTCAATAAAATTTCTGCTTCGATCAAGAAGTGAACCTAAAAATGAAATTGCCCGGCCAACCCATTCCTCTCGCCGATAGTCTCTTCACCGAAATCACTGCAAACGCAATATTGAATTTGTTGCCGGGACACCGGGAATAAAATGATTGACAGCCCACCGGCGACGGATTATGTTTATTCATAAACGATATATTGCATCAGGCGAATTGAAGCATAGTACCGTGGTTGTTGCGCTCCCCGGCAATGACATTACCCAGAAAGAAACGGAACCACCATGGCGTTTCCGCGCAACCAGCATCTGGTCTTGATGCCCGGGCTCGACGGCACGGGAAAATCCTTTGAACCGCTCCTTCCGTTGATTGCGGATGATAACCGCGTCACGGTTGTCAGCTATCCCGCCGACCGGATCCTGTCGTTCGAGGAGACAGTGGAGAGCGCCGCGAGGCAGATTCCCGACGACATTCCTCCCGTGGTCATTGCGGAATCCTTTTCCGGTCCGGTCGCCGTGCGCATGATCGCTTCCGGCCGGGTGAAAGCGCAGGCGCTGGTATTGTGCGCAACGTTTGCCCGCCCGCCGCATCCGTTTATCTGGCGCATCGTCCACCTCCTGAGGCTCCCGATTTTCATCCGGCCGCTGACGTCCGGATCATTTTTCAACTACGTCATGGGCGACCCCCGGCAGGCGGCCGCCCTCCGGCCCTTATGGGAGAAAGTGCATGCCGCCGTTCCCCCGCATGTCCTTGCGTCCCGCCTCTCCCTCCTCAATCGCGTGGATGTAACACGGGACCTGCGGAGACTGGACATCCCGTGCCTGTACCTTCAGGCCACGGATGACCGCATCGTGCCGGCCAACTGCCTCAGCGTCTTTGAACGCAACCTTGCGTATCTGACCGTCAAAAAAATAAAGGCCCCTCATTTCATTTTGCAGTCCGCTCCCGAGACCTGCCTGGCCGCGATCGATGAATTGCTGGGCCGCATGGTTTCCAATCCGCCCGGAGAAACGACGGAGGCATTAAGACGGGAGATTGCGGACTTGCGGAAAAGCGAGGCTTTCTTCCGGACGATCAATCAGGACTCGTCGGACATCACCATCATCGTCGACTCCAGAGCAATCATCACCTACGTCAATCCCTCGATTGAAAAATTTCTCGGATACAGGCCGGAAGAACTCATCGGCAAAAGCGGTTTTGATTATATCAGCCCCGACGATCTTCCACGGGCGCTTCTGGAGTTCGGCAAATCCATTTTGACCCGCGAGACGAAGATCGCCAACGCATTTAAGATCCGGCACAAAGAAGGTTCCATCCATGTTCTGGAAGGCGTCGGCGTCAATCTCTTGTACAATCCCATCGTCAGAGGGTTTGTGATGAACGTCCGCGATATCACGGACCGGCGCAAAATAGAAGAAGAGCTCGGCACCTATCGCAAACATCTGGAAGAGATGGTCGCTAAACGCACGGCGGCCCTTTCCCTGACGAATGCCCAGCTTCTGGAGCAGCTCACCGAACGCGAGGAAATGCAGAAAGCCCTGAAAGCCAGCGAAGAAAAATACCGCGACTTTATCGATAATGCTCCCATCGGCGTCGCCATCGTCGATCTTGAAGGGAAAGTCCAGTTCGTCAATAAAAAGATCGAGCAGATCATGGGGTGGTCGCGTGATGAAATCATCGGCAAAAACGGGTTTGGCCTCGAAGTCTTTGACGACCAGGCGCGGCAGTCGATGCTGGAAAGATTTCAAGCACGGGTAAAGGGCGATCCGCCGCAGATCTTTGAAATGCCGATAAAAACGATAAAAGGCGACAGCGTCTGGGTTGAAGTCATCACCACGATTTTGCGGAAGGATGGAGCCCCGGTGGGCGCGCAAATGGTTTTCGTCAACTTAAACGAACGCAAGCGGGCGGAGGAAGAACGCAAGGCTCTGATCGATCGGTTGCACCAGGCGGAAAAAATGGAATCTCTGGGAACCATGGCCGGCGGCATCGCGCATGAGCTGAATAATGTTTTAAGCGTCCTGATCGGATATACCGAGCTCGTGCTCATCAAGACGACCGAGGATGATCCCCTCAAAAAGCATCTGAACGGCATCATGAAATCCAGTGAGAAAGCAACGGCCATCATCCACGATATGCTGACGCTGGCCAGACGCAACGTAGCCGTATCGGATATCGTCAATATCAACCGGATCCTGACGGATTATTTTCAGACGGCGGAATTTCAACATCTCGGAGCCGCGCATCCCCGGATAACCTTTAAGCAGGAACTCGCCACGGATTTGCCTGATATTTACGGATCGCCGGCCAATTTGAAGAAGGCCTTCATTAACCTCATCGAGAGCACCGTCGACTCCGCCGGAGAGGAAGGCGAGATCACGGTCGGCACCGGTCAGACCTATCTCGATCAGCCCCTTCCCGGTCACGGAGACGTCCGCGAAGGCCGGTATGCCGTCCTCACGGTCGGAAACAACGGCCGGAGCGTCAGCCCCGTGGATGCCAAGAAAATATTTGAACCCTTTTATACGAAGAAAGTCATGGGCCGAGGCGGCACGGGACTGGAACTGGCCGTCGTCTGGGGAATTGTCCGCGAACACGAGGGATACGTCGACTTTCAGAGTGAATCCGGCAAAGGAAGCATTTTCACGGTTTACCTTCCGGTCATCAGAGACAAATGAACGGCAGCCGCTGCCCCATGGCTGATTTCCCGGCTATTTTCTCCTGAACTGCGGACACAACTCGGATGACCCGGCCCGGTAATTACGGCATGTGGCCGGCCTGGTTTCGTAAATTCCGCAGCCGAATTCTTTCCCGTCAAACGCAAAAAAGGGGCAGCCGTGCAGGGGACTGCCCGAGTCGGCGGATACCAGATGATCTCCCTCCCAGGTGCCGTGTTCCTTTTTGAGGATATACAGGATATCATCCCGGCCTTCGGTCTTCCAGCGCCGGATATCCTCATCCGTCGCATAGGCCGCAAAATCAGCCAGACAGCAGCGTCCGCAGCGCCGGCATTCCCGGGCCCCTCTCTGATCCAGCATGTATCTTAGTCCTTAAATCGGCTGCTTTTTCCCGCTCCGAACCGCGGACGGCCGACTTTATTTATCGAACGGGTTGTACCCCGGCTTCTTATAAAGTTTGTCTTCCTGATCGAGGATGTCCGGCTTATAGACTTTCCGGGCCCAGTCTTCGGGCTTGATTTCCTCGACGGCGACGGAAACCACTTTTTCATCGCAGCCGGCAATCGACACCACATCCCCGGCGATTGCGCTCACCAGTTCCCTCTTTTGCTCCTCCGAGCGTCCGGGAAGAAGCTTGATGATAATGTGGGGCATGACATCCTCCTTTCATTCATTCATTCATTCATTCGTTCATTCATTCATTCTTTCTTTCAATCCCTGTCGTCACGGCGGAACGAAACGGCTTCCGGATAGCCTCGGTCCCAAGCGATCATCGCCCAACCGGGCGGCGCATTTCAAAAACCCGGAACAAAGGACCGGCCTTTTTGGCTGCGCGCCCGTGTCCCGGCCTCGTTCTCACCCGGTTTGCCGGGAATGCCGCGATCGGCGATCGAGTATTTCTTCAAGCTCGCGAAGGAAAGGCGCCTGACCCGGAAGGATCTTGCGCACCGCGGCATCCACCGTCAGCCAGGCCGTCCGGTCCACCTCGGGAAACTCCCGCATCCGTCCGGACCCGGGGGGCCACTCCAGGCTAAACATATTGCTCTTAAGCGACGCCGGATCGAAGTCTCCGGCCACAGCCCAGGCGAAAACAATTTTGCCGTTTGGCTGACGCAGAGGGGTAAGCGGGATAAAATCACCATGAGGCGCCATACCGGTTTCTTCTTCAAACTCCCGCCGGGCCGCCGCCAGGGGCTCCTCGGCATCCTCAAATTCGCCCTTGGGAATCGACCAGACGCCTTCATCCTTCTTCGCCCAAAACGGCCCGCCCGGATGCGCCAGCAATACTTCCAGCCCGTCCGCGCCGGCGCGATACATCAGCAGACCTGCGCTCTTTTTAGACATACGCGGAACCTTTCCGCCTGTACCGGCGACCGCACTGTTGACGCACGACACCTGACCCTGACAGGGTGTTAAGAAGCCCCTGTTTGCAGGCTGTTCAAAAAGGTTTAGCTGCAAGGCATCGCGAGGATCGAGCAGCGGAGCGTACTTTAGAGGTACGTGAGCAGCGAGAGCCGAAGCGTAACGCCGCAGATGAGGCTTTTTCAACAGCCTGCTAGTGCCGCCGCCCTTTCCCTTCTTTCTTCCTGCGTTTGTTGAAGAAGAAAGATTCGCGGGATCTGGCGCCGCCGGCGTAGCGTTTGCCCTGGAAGCTTGTGCGGCCGCCCCTTTCGGCGTAATCAACTCTTACCCGCCGCCGGGAATACTTTTCGCTCGCCAACCGGGCCATCACGGCTTCGGCAAACTGCGGCTCGACCGTAAAGTAGGAATTGCAGAGTTCTACATCCACATCGGCAATGCGCAGATGGGCAATGTTGGCGGCCTCCAGCAAATAAGCCGTCAGCTTTTTGGCGTTGAAATTTTCCATCTTTCCCAGGTTGACCGACAACCGCACCTGGCCGCCGGACGCTTGCCGGGCGTGAGCAACGGGCGCTGCCTTCCCTTCTTTTTTCTGCGGCACATTGATATCGGCGGCGTCGCGGTAGTAGCTCAAAAACCGGTTGAATTCCTGCGAGACAAACCGCGCGATAATGTCTTCCTTGCTCAGTTCTGCAAGTCTGGCCATGGCAGCGGGCAGAAACGGGTCAATATCTGTGTGCTGAACCTCCGTATTTTTGAGTTTCTCCACCAGGTGAAGCAGCTGCTTTTCACAAACTTCAACTCCGGTAGGAATCTTAGCCTGCTGAAATTTTTTGCCGATCTGCTTTTCGATCTGCGCGATGCGGAACACTTCCTTGACATTGACGATGACAATCGAGATGCCTGATTTGCCCGCCCGTCCCGTGCGGCCGCTGCGGTGGGTGTAGTCTTCGATATCGTCGGGCAAATTATAATTGATAATATGGGTCAGATCGACCACATCGATCCCGCGGGCGGCGACGCCGGTGGCTACCAGCATCTGGAGGTTTCGCGAGCGGAAGCGGTTCATGACGGAATCGCGCTGCGCCTGCGACAAATCGCCGTGCAGCGCGTCGGCATTGTAGCCGTCTTTCATGAGCGCGTCGGCGACTTCCTGCGTCTCCGTGCGTGTTCGGCAGAAGATGATTGCGTAAATGTCAGGATAAAAATCGGCGATGCGCTTCAGCGCCAGATAGCGGTCTTTGGCATGCACCACAACGTATTGATGAGAGACGTTTTCGGCGCCGGTGTTGCGCGCGCCGACGGTAATTTCCGCCGGCTTCTTCATGTAGCCGTGAGCGATGGCTTCAATTCCGCGCGGCATGGTGGCGGAAAATAGGAGTACCCGTTTGTCTTCGGGCGTTGAGGCCAGGACGCCGTTTAACTCTTCCTTGAACCCCATGTCCAGCATTTCGTCCGCTTCATCCAGCACCAGCCAGCGGATGGCGGAGACGTTGACCTTCTTCCGGTTGAGCATATCGAGCATCCGGCCCGGGGTCGCCACCACAATCTGCGCTCCGGCCGCGATCTGATGGATCTGGGTGACGATATTGGCGCCGCCGTAAATCGGCACGATATTTAAATGGCTTATATATTTGGCGATGTTCGTCAAATCGTCCGTAATCTGCAGGCAAAGCTCTCTCGTGGGGGCCAGAATCAGCGCCTGGGTTTTCCGGGAAGCCGTATCGATCTGCTGAATGATCGGAATGCCGAAGGCCGCGGTCTTCCCGGTTCCGGTGTGGGCCAGGGCAACCAGATCCCGGGTCTCACTAAGCAAAAAAGGGATGACCTGCTCCTGCACCGGCATCGGCGCTTCAAATCCCATCTCGCCGATGGCTTTCAATATTCTTTTGTCGATCTGAGACTCGCTGAATGTCTTCATTCTTGCCGTCATTTCTTCGTCTAGTCCTTTTTTGTTCAAGTACATTGAATCGAAGAATTGCACAAGGAAATTTCCCGGGGGAATAAGGGCGGCCCTTGGCCGCTTTCTCAAACCGTCCCGAATGAAGAGAACCGTCAGGGGGAATGGTTTGTTTTTCAAACTTCCCGGGGTTCGGATAACAGATGCCGGTCAAGTAAGGCGATCAAGGTCTCGAGATCGGTCACGCCTAAAATACGGTTTATTTCCCTGCCGGCCCTCATCAGCAAAAGAGTGGGAGTCCCGGCAATGTTCAGTTTCCGCTTGAAAATCTCCGTTGAGTCCTGCGCCAGTAAGCCTACCTTTAATTCTTTTTCGTATGTTTGCGCCACATTCTCCAGAACCTTCATCTGCCGGGCATAACTATCATCCTGCACTGTGCAGACCAGGAGAACCGGTCTTGTTTCCAAGAGCACCTCCCGGCTAAAATTTTCCGGCCGAATTAAGCAAACCCGGGACTCCATGGTTCCTGAATCACCTGTATGAATGTCAATTTTCGAGATAATGCATCACATGAACCACCCTCCCCCGTTCCCGCAGCGGGAACGGAGAAGGATTTTTCAACCGGCGGCGCTCACCACAGACGATCCGGCCTAGAATTTCAAGGGCAGCCAGCGAACCTGCGATTTATCCGTTATCTTACTGAGCTTCATGATCTTCTCAAATTCCAGCCGCGTCTGGGGAAACGTCAGGACATAATCAGGCCTGCTGAATTTTCCGCTTTTGACGTATTGCATGGTGATGGCCTGGTTGATGACGCCGTTGTCTTCAATGTTGTAATATTCACCCGGATACTTATCGCCCAGGAAGGGCAGAACTTTCGCGATGTTGTTGCGGACAACCCGGGGGTCCAGAGAATTCGACACGGCAACGGAGCGGGCGATCATGTACATCATGGAATAATTAATCGTGCATTCCGATGTGATATCTCTCTTATACGCCGCGACATATCTTTCCTTGAAGCCGGGCATGGCGGGCAGCGTGACATCACCGATGCTTACCGTACTGATCATCCCTTCCAGGAGTTTCATGTTCTTGAGCATTTTGGCGATGTAATCCGGCTTGGCCTGATCAATCAGGACGAGCCCGCCCTTGTAGCCCATGTTCCTCGCCTGTTCAATAAGCAGCGCCGTGGTCGCCGAAGGACCGCCCACCAGTAGAAAATCGGGCTTCTTGGACAAGGCGGCGGTCAACTGCGATGAATAATCCGTTTCCGTATACAGGTTCGCGGGAAAGTCGGCGACCACCCGTCCCCCTTTGCCCGCCCAGACATGCTTGAAAACTTCACGCCACGCATCGCCGTATGGCCCCAGGGTAACGATCATTCCGGCATTGCGCCAGCCGCGGTCCCAGGCGATCGAAGCCATCTGCTGCGCATAGTTGGCGAAGCTCGGGACCGGATTGATGATCATCGGATGCCCCTTGTCGTTAATCATATGCACGCTGGAGTAAGCAGCGATAATGAAGTTATGTTCGGGGATCGACATGATCGAGGCCAGGGTTGTGGCGATGGGGTTGAAAACCGCAATGGCCTTCTGTTGATTGACAAAGCGCAGTGCGTTGGTCTTGGACCGCGTCGCATCGACCTGGTCATCGAGTTTTTCCAGTTTGAATGTATATTTTTTCCCTTTGACGGTGACGCCGCCTGCGGCGTTGAGTTCTTTAACCGCCATGTCAATACCGTTTACGCAGTCCTGGCCGTACTCGGCGGCCGGGCCGCTCAAAGGCCCGCTGAAACCGACGACGATTTCATCGGCCTGACCGCTTCTGATCCAGGAAAGAACAAATACCGCGGCAACCAAACAAACCAACATTTTCAAATACTTCATTTTGGACCCTCCTTTTATGGTGTCTTTTGCATCGCTTGGGCTCATCCGTAAACCTCATTCTAAACGGGCAAAAATGTCTTTTCTTCACCTTGCTTCCGGTGATCTGTAACGGCAATAACACAAATCATGCCACAGGCGGATTCGCGCCATAATAACATTTTAATTTGTGATGTCAGATAATTATAAAAAGTGGGAATCGTCAGGGAAGGCTGCGGATGTAACGCGTTACACTAAATGTAATATTACATAGTGTAAATATTTACACTTTCACCCGATAGAAATTCGATCATTTTATTTGTGTTTGCGGTAGAGGGTCGGACGGCTGATGCCCAGAAGACGCGCGGCCCTGGCCTTGTTTCCTTTCGTCTCTTTCAAGGCCTTCGCGATATCGCCGGCACTGACCTTTTCTTTGATATAGTTTCTTTGCCGGAGCAATTTTTCCGGAGGGCCGCTTTGACGGACTTCCGCCGGAATGTGCTCCAGTGTAATGACCCGGCCGCGGCACAGGACGAAGGCGTGTTCGATGACATGCTCCAGTTCCCTGATATTCCCGGGCCAGAGATAAGACATGAAGGTATTGAGGACCTCGTTCGATATCCCTTCGATTTCTTTTTTGAACCGCTTGTTAAACATATCGCAAAAGTGGTCCACCAGCAGCGGCAGATCATCTAGCCGCTCCCGCAGCGGCGGCAGGGAAACATCAACAACTTTCAGCCGATAATAGAGGTCTTCCCGAAACTCGCCTCTCTTCACCTTTTCCTTCAGGTCCTTATTCGTGCTGGCGATGATCCGGACGTCCACTTTTTGCGGCGTTGATTCCCCGACCCGTTCAAAAACCTTTTCCTGAAGCACCCGCAGAAGCTTCAATTGAATGAGGGGGGAAATATCGCCGATTTCATCGAGCAGAATCGTGCCGCCGTCCGCGGCCTGAAACCGCCCCTGTTTGTCATGGATCGCCCCGGTAAAGGCGCCCCGGACGTGACCGAAGAGTTCGCTTTCCAGGAGGCTCTCCGTCAGGGCGGAGCAATTCACCGTCACGAAGGGATGAAAAGCCCGCTGGCCGCTGTAGTGAAGGGCCCGCGCCACAAGCTCCTTGCCCGTTCCGCTTTCTCCGGTGATCAGGACCGTTGTCTCCAGATTGGACAAATCCTCCAGGAGCGAATAGATTTCCTGCATTTTCTTGCTCTTGCCGATCATACTCTGGAAGCAGTGCCGCTCGCGCAGCTCGCGCTCGAGATCCCGCAAAAGCGTCATGTCCCGGATGACCAGCAAAGCGCCCGTGGGCCGGCCTTCCTGATCCATGAGCGGCGAACTGGTGAGGCTGACCAGCTGCTGGCGGCGCTCGGCATGGCCGCATTCGATCCGATATTCCTTGACCGTTTCATTTCTTTCGAGCGTCCGACGGATGACTTCATTGCAGGCCCTGCTGCAGCGGCCAAGCGATTGCGGAAACGTCATTCCGGTAATATCCTTTGCGGCAATGCCGCAGCAGTTTTCGATTTCCTGGTTGGCCAGGATGACTCGCTGCTCCGCATCGAGCGTCATGATCGCGTCCTTGACGCTCCGGAAGATGGCCTCGAGCTGGACGCGGTGTTCGGCCAATTCTTTTTCCGCCTTCTGGCGTTCGGTAATATCGCGGTTGACCGCGCGAAACCCGGTGACCTTTCCATCTTCATCGCGGATCAAAGAAACGGAAGCCTCGACCGTCCGGCGGCTGCCGTCTTTCCGGATGATGTCATAGACGATATTCTTGCCCGGAATCCCCGTCCGGTAAACCTCATGAAACGCCCGGAAGACTTTTTCGGCCGTTTCTTCGTCCATGTAAGACCGGAAATTCCTGCCCAGGGCTTCCACATCTTCCGTGTCGATCCCGAGCATTTTGCGGTTGGCCAGATTGCCGAAGGTTCCGTTTCCCTGAAGATCCACTTCGCTGACCCCGTCTTCAATTTGTTCGATGATGCTCTTGGAATTCGCCAGATGATACTTGAGATACCGTTCCGCTTTCTTGAACGGCGTAATGTCGATCAGATAGCCCTTATTGGCCGGGCCGCCCTGATACGTTGTGGTGCTGCCGCCCATATGCACCCAGAGCACGGTTTTGTCATTCCTCACGACACGGATGACGGGCCGATCCGCCGCGGCCTCGTCCGCTCCTTCGCGTATCTCCAGCTTGACCAGTTTCCGGTCATCCGGATGAATAATGTCCCAGATGGATTTGCCGATCAAGTCCCGGGGGGATTGAAAGCCCAAAATGCGGGCGAGGCTTTGGTCGACATGGCTGAAGAGTCCCTTTTGAATGATATAGACGCCGACCGGCAACTTGTCGTCTTCTTCATCTTTCATGACACGGCACCCCCGCTGTCTTTCCGGCCGGATCACCGCTTCCGGCTTCTCCCGCCCCGCACGTCCGCCATTCTTTGCTCCCGGACCCGCGGGCGGTTCATCAGTCCGCCTTGCAGCACCAGTTCCGCAAAAAGGCCCGCCGCGATTCCGGCTCCCCTTCTGCCCACCAGGGCGGCAAAGTAAACCATAGCCGGCGCGTCCGTGTCAAAGAGATTGTGCGGATGATTCCCCGCCAACCGGCCCGAAACGCGGCGCGGCCGGCAACTCCCGCGTCCTGACGATGCCCGATCGCCGAAATGGAATCAAAATGTTTTCTCCGGTCATTTGCGGCGCGGCAAAATCGCGACACTCTGCAAAGCATTCCTTAAGGCGTCTTGGGGTTGATGAAATTGATGAAATGTGCAAGATTGGACGCGCTGCGCGGATCGTAATTTCGACCGGGCACGGCCAACGAAAAAACAGAAAGCAGAAGGCAGGGCCAAGCGTCGCTGCCGTATAAGGAGGAATTTTCATGTCCCATCACGAACGTCAAAACAAAGTCGCCATTGTCACGGGATCCTCCCGGGGCGTGGGCGCCGCCGTCGCAACATTGCTGGCTCAAAACCGCTACCACGTCGTGATCAATTACTCGAAAAGCGAAAAGGAAGCGCTGGAAGTTCAGGCGGCGTGCACTGCCGCGGGCGCGGAAACGCTGCTTTGCCGCGCCAATGTTGCAGACGACGCGGATTGCCGGCGCATGGTTGAGGAAACGATAACCAAATGGGGCCGCCTCGACGCCCTGGTGAACAATGCGGGAACGACAAAATTCTGCGCCCATGACAATCTCGAAGGCCTGCAGAAGGAAGATTTTATCGGCATTTACAATGTCAATCTGGTGGGACCTTACCAGTTGATCAGGGCGGCGGCCCCGCATCTGAAAAAGACCGGAAAGGGAGCCGTGGTGAACATCGCCTCCACTGCCGCATTAACGGGCAACGGAAGCTGCATTGCCTATTGCGCCTCCAAGGGGGCGCTCGTGACCATGACCAAATCCCTCGCCCGTGCGCTGGGGCCGGAAATACGGGTCAACGCCGTCTGCCCCGGGTTCATCCAGGGCGAATGGCTCCAGGGCGGCATGGGGCGTGAAAATTACGAATTGCTGAAGAATTATCTGGAGGCGGTAAACCCCCTCCGGAGAACCGCCACACCGGAAACGATCGCACCGACGGTTCTTTTCCTGATTGAGGAGGCCTCTCTGATCACCGGAGAAATCCTGGTGCTCGACGGCGGTTATCATCTGGGAGCCAAAATGACGGTGAGCTCCCCCCACGTCCCGAAGCCCTGACCGGCGGCGGCAGCGAAACGCACCGGCGGTCTCGCCCGCCCCGATTCCGGACGCCGGGTGCTTTCGAAAAAGGAGTGTTGCCTGGTGAAAATATCTTTGATGGACCGGAGCCTCTATTACAAAGGACTGCTCCTCCTCATCCGCAAGGACCACGAAATTCATGACCGGGAAAAGCAGTTGATGCTGGAGATCGGAAACCGGCTCGGCTTTAACGCCAAGTTCTGCGCCGAAAGAATCGCTGAAATTCTCGAAAACAACTGCATCATCGACGAGCCGCCTCTTTTCGCATCGAAGGATGTTGCGACGGGCTTCATCCGCGACGGTCTTAGCCTGTCCGCGGCCGACGGGAAGATGCATGAGGCGGAAATTTCCTGGCTCCGCTCAGTCGCGACGCAAAACGGGCTGGGCGGACACTGGAAAGAAGAACTGGCGAAGGTTTCCCCGGCGCCGGATGGTCCCGCGGACGATCGCCTGGAACTCAACCGTTTCGAGTGGGAATAGACGCCGGTTATCCGGATGAACCGGCAGGAAAAGAACCCGGAGTACCGGGCGCATCCCCCGGCGCTTCATTAGTTCCGCGAACGCCGCGACGTTCTTTTGAGCAAGCCCCTGCGCGGGCCGCCGGAATTTCCCGGCGGACTCTTTCCAGACCGCAGCCAATACGGGCCGGCCAGGGCCCCCAACACAACCGGCAGCCACACTTTTATTTTTCTCTCCATCCCGGCACCTGCTTCACCGCTAAAACGCCCGGCTGCCCCATATCGGATGCCGCGACGCGGGGAGCAGCACCCACCTTTTACGGACGATTCTTTTCGGAACACCTCGCGAGTTTCCGGGACGTCGGCGTCCGAAATTTTTGTGGATTTTTCGCGGCTGCGGATAAATAATCGAATCTGGTATTCAGGGTTGCGGCAGAAGAGCACGGGAAAGGACAAGGCCGCTGAAAACGGCCGGGCGCAATCGATGATGGATGAGGAAATTCTTTTAAGAAGCCTCGAAGAGGTGGCCGAAAGGCTCGGCATCGCCGTCCGTGAAGAAAGCATCACACTGGAGGAAGCGGCGAGCCCCGGCGGCCTTTGCCGCATTTCCGGCAAATACGTCCTGATCCTCAATTCCCGCGCCGACGTCGGAGAAAGAATCCAGGCCGCACTCAAGGCGCTCCGCCAGTTTAATCTTGACGACATTTACATGAAACCGGTGTTGCGCGATCTGCTGGAGGGGGATCATGATCCGTAAAATCATCTCCGGCGGACAGACGGGTGCGGACCGGGCGGCCCTGGACTTCGCCATTGGTCGCCGCATACCCCACGGCGGCTGGCTGCCGAAGGGCAGGAAAACGGAGGACGGCCCGCTCGACGCAAAGTATCAGCTCCGGGAAATGCCGACGGGAGAATATGCCCGGAGAACCGAGCAGAACGTGCTGGACGCCGACGGCACCGTGATCGTTTCCCACGGACGCCTGACCGGGGGATCGGCGCTGACCCGGGAATTTGCGGAGCGTCATGCAAAACCGTGGCTTCATCTGGACCTGAAAGAATTGGCCTGCGGTGAAGCGGCCGCGATGCTCGCATCCTGGATCGCAACACAGCAAGTCAAAACACTCAACGTGGCCGGCCCCAAGGCCGGCAAAGACCCGGCGATCTACGAGGCCACCCTGCGCCTGCTTAACCGAACTTTCATGGAAGATCAAACCTGATGAACACCGTGGAGATTCCTGTGCGTCCGGGTACAGCGAACGCCTTGACAATCGATCGCGCCGGATTGTCCGGGGAATAACCCTCAAGCGCGGTTTCTTTTTCTTTTCTCACCCAGGGCGTTTGCGGCCAGCATTGCATTCAGAACTTTTTCCGGCGTGATCTCGCCCGCTTCATGATGAATGCATTCTTCCGGCGCACAGGCTTTTTGAGCCGCGATCAAGAGCGCGCTCCGGTCTGCATTTTTGAGGCCGACGTCGGCCAGCGTCGTCGGCAGGCCGATCTCTTCGGCAAAGGCATACACCCGATCGGTTTCCTCGGGCGCTGCGTCGGCCAGCGCCAGACCGGTCACCACGCCGAAGGCGACTTTCTCGCCGTGGTAGAAACGGTGCGTTTCGGGAAGGGCGGTGAGGCCGTTGTGCACGGAATGGGCCGCGCCCAGGCCCCCGCTTTCGAAGCCGAGGCCGGAAAGCAGAATGTTGGCTTCGATAATATGGTTCAGCGCCGGCGTGACAAGGTGCTCTTCGCAGGCGGTTTTGGCGGCCGGGCCGTAAGCCAACAGCGTGTCGTAGCAGAGCTTCGCCAGGTTCATCCCAGTCAGGGTGGAAAGTCCGCCGCAGGCGTTGGGCGAACAGGTGCGGTTGCACGAGCGGGCTTCAAACCAGGTCGCGAGCGCATCGCCCATGCCCGCGACCAGAAAGCGCACCGGGGCATTGGCGATGACGGCGGTATCCACGAGGACGACCTGCGGGTTCATTTTCTGATAGAGGACCCCGGCGAACGCGCCCGCTTCCGAATAGACGACGGCGCAGCCGCTGCACGGCGCGTCGGTCGAGGCGATGGTGGGCACAACGATGACGGGCAGGCCCGCCCGGTCGGCGGAAATTTTCGCCGTGTCAATCGCTTTGCCTCCGCCCATGCCGACGATGACGTCGGGCTTCGTCCGGGCCATCGCCTGGGCAACGCTCGTCAATTCTTTTTCCGAGCACTCGCCGGGAAACGGTTCCACCGCGACGGCACCGGCCTGCAGGATGGCGGCATAAGGCGCGAGCAGCTTCTGCGCCGAGCGCGAAGCCACGATCAACCCCGTTTTGCCGAACCAGTGAATCCAATCCGGCAGCTCCCTTAAGACTCCTTCACCTTGAATGTATTTCCCGGGGAAAACCGCTTTCCAGATCATAGCCTCTCCTTTTATCCTGCTCACGATTCCATGGCTTCAGGTAAATATCGGGCGGGCTCAGGAAGCCCAAACCCGGCGACCGATTGACTGAATCAACGCGACGCCGCATTTTTACACCAGTCCTTAGTCAAAATCAAACAATGATCATTGAATACGGCGGCGAATTGTGATTATGAATAACCCTGCGAGGCAAAAATATTTCATGACCCCCAAATCCAAGTCCCCCGAGATTGATTTCAATCCCGAATTCCGACGCGCACTGGCGCTCATGGAGGAAACGGACCAGAACATCCTGGTCACCGGGCGCGCGGGCACGGGGAAATCCACCCTGCTTCAGTATTTCCGGGGGAGCACCCGCAAAAAAGTGGTGACCCTGGCCCCCACGGGCGTGGCGGCGGTCAACGTCGAGGGTCAGACGATCCATTCCTTTTTTCATTTCAAACCGAATGTAACGCCGGCGGCGATCAAAAGGAAGAAGAAATCCGAAAAAGACAAAGCCACCGTTTACAAGAAATTGACCACCATCATCATCGACGAGGTGTCGATGGTGCGGGCCGATCTGCTCGACTGCATCGACAAGTTTCTGCGCTTGAACGGTTCGGACGAAAAAGCGCCGTTCGGCGGCGTCCAGATGATTTTCATCGGCGATTTGTATCAACTGCCGCCGGTCGTCACGTCGGCCGAACGCGAGATTTTCAAAAGCCACTACCCGACGCCCTATTTTTTCAGCGCGAAGGTTTTCAACGCTCTGCCCATCGAATATGTCGAACTCGAAAAAGTCTACCGCCAGAAAGACGATGAATTCGTCCGGCTCTTAAACACGATCCGCAACCGCTCGGTAACGGATGACGATCTGGCCAAATTCAATGCGCGCTGCGACCCGCAGTTTGAACCCCCTCCCGGCTCTTTTTATTTGTCGCTCACCAGCACCAACGATCTCGCGGACGCGATCAATGAAAAGCGTCTGGCCGAGCTTCCCGGTAGAGCCTGGAAAGCCGCGGGCGTCGTTGAGGGGGATTTCGGCAAAGAATATCTACCGACGGCCGTGGAGCTCAAGTTGAAAAAAGGCGCACAGATTATGCTGCTCAACAATGATTCCCTCGGCCAGTGGATCAACGGCACGATCGGCACGATCCGCAAATTTGAAAAGGATGACGAAGGCGAAGACGTGATCGTCGCTGAACTCGACAACGGCGATACCGCCCGCATCGGGCCCTACACCTGGAAAATCTACCGGTTCTTTTTGAAAGACGAAGAGCTGCGCTCCGAGGAAGTCGGATCGTTCCGACAATACCCGGTGCGCCTGGCCTTTGCGGTGACCATCCATAAGAGCCAGGGGAAGACGTTTGAAAACGTGGTCATCGACGTCGGGCGCGGCACATTCGCGCACGGTCAGATGTACGTCGCCCTCTCGCGCTGCACGACGCTGGCCGGTATTATCCTGAAACAGCCCCTCCGGAAGAATCATATCCTGATGGACTGGCAGGTCGTGAAGTTTCTCACGGGCATTCAATACGCGCAGTCCGCCAGGACTCTGGGCCGCGAAGACAAGATGAAAATGATTGCGGACGCCATCACTCAAAAGAAGAGCATCGAAATTCTTTACCTCAAAGGGCAGGATGAAAAATCGCGCCGGGTGATTCGCCCCCTGTTCATGGGCGACATGGAATATAAAGGATACCCCTACCTGGGCCTCGAAGCCTTCTGCACCGAGCGCAAAGAGAAACGAATTTTCAACGTGGATAAGATTCTCGACATCACCGAACCGCAATAAGTGCATTGCCGGAGATCTTCCCATCCTCGCGGCCGGTTCGCGCGGGATCGGCCGCCTGATCGCCGAAGGTTTTCTCGAACAGGGCGCGCGCGTCTGCATCCCGTCGCGCAAGAGGGATGCCTGCAATAAGACCGACGGGCACTTTCCGCCCCGGGCACAGGCCTTGCCGGGCCGGCCGCCGTTTCAAGGCTGCGGGCGCCAGGCCCTTGCCCGTCAGTTTGCCGGGTGAACAAGAATTCGATATCCCTTAACTTCTTAATTCCAATCCGTTTGAATTCATATTAATTATATATCCGATATTCCAC
>SBEK01000085.1 GCA_009668925.1 Deltaproteobacteria bacterium | reverse complement strand
GGTCATCTCCCTGGGCGGCGCTTGGCGGGGGTGGATCGGCGCCACGCTTTTGGATGCCAAATTCCCGGGCTGACAAACGGCGGACCGGGAATCGAACCGCCTCGCCGTAGGGGGCAAGGCCCGAAATGAACGTCATGATTTCCGAGCCGGCGACAGGGAATCAGCGCCCGTCCCCTGGTAAGCGGGAATCAATCATGAGAGGGGCAGGAATGAATAAATATTTCAAAACAGTCTGCTTATTTTCTTGCATGGGCCTCATGGCGCTGATCGCCTGCCTGTCGCCGCGGGCGGGATCGGCCACACCTCCGGAAAGCATCGGGCTTAAATATACTTTAGCGACGCAAACCCTCAGTGTAACGGTTACGCACGACACGATGCTGAAGGGTTCACATCATATCAAATACATAGAAATCAAGAAGAACGGCGCCGTCGTGAGCATCAACACGTATACCGAACAGCCGACGGGAAAGACCTTCACCTATCAGTACACAATACCCGCTATCGAGGAAGATACGTTTCAGGTCAAAGCCACCTGCAACATGTGGGGAAATAAGTCGTCCGCTGTGTTGACCGTCACCAAATGATGTCCGCCCGGCCTTGATATTCCGCGAGCGATAAACCACCACAGCCGAAACGCGTTTTTTATTCCCGTGGATGTACAACGCCCCTTGCATTCCCGCGAAGCATGCCTTAAACTTTCCCAAAGCCGCTTTCCCCCGTGGTCGCTCGGAAACATCTGCCCGGGGACGACGACGGGAAATAAGGTCAAATGGCAAATGAACACATTATTCAGGCCGGTTAGAATCAGCAGCCGACGGCGTGCGGGGCCGTCTTTCCATACCGCGAGCGGTTCAGACGCAATTCCGGATCAGATCATGTCGATCGGGCGGCTTTGTCTGCGGCGACTCTGGGTGATCATTTTTCTGCTGGGCCTCTTTTGCGGACCGGATTTTGCAGCAACAGCCCACGGCGCCGAACCGGTGGAAATCGTTGTCGAGGGCGTCGTCGGGGACGGACAAAAGAACGTCCTGGCCGCGCTTAGCCTGCCCCCGGGGCTGGTCGCAGACGGAAAAGTCGACAAACTCTGGCTGGAACGCTTTGTCCGCCAGGCGGATCAAAAAGTGGTCGCCGCCCTGGAGCCCTTTGGATATTATTCCGCAGAAGTCACGGTCACCCTGGAGACACCCACCCCGGACACCTTTCGGGTGAGGGTAAAAGTGGAAGCCGGCGCGCCCGTCATTGTAACGGATGTCCGCGTCTCCGTTATCGGCGGCGGCGCATCCGAATCATCGCTTAAAGCGCTCGCCTCCGCCTTTCCGCTGCAGAAGGGTTCCCTTTTGCAGCATCAGCCCTATGAGGAAGCCAAACAGAGGCTGCAGGCCCGGGCGCAGGAATTGGGCTATCTGGATGCCGAATACACGGTTCATGAAATTCGTATCGACACGAGCGCCAGGACCGGACGAATTGATCTGGTCCTGCAAACGGGTGAGCGGTATTTCTTTTCGGATATCACCTTCGAAGGCGCTCCGGATTACCCCGATACCTTTTTGCGCCGCTATCTCACCTTCGCCGCGGGCGACGTGTTCTCTCAAACGAAGCTTGCCGAATCCCAACTTCAGTTAAACAATTCGGAGAGGTTCCGCGAAGTGACCCTGCTCGCGGAAAAGCCCCGGGAGCCGGATCACAAAATACCCGTTCGCATTTTGTTGAAACCTCTTCCGCGCAGAAGCCTGCGACCGGGCATCGGCTACGGAACGGACACGGGGGCCCGCTTCGCTTTGCGCTACCGCGATCTCAACATGCTTCGCAAGGGGCACGAACTGGATTCCAATCTGTATATTTCGGAACGGCTTCAAGGACTCGCGACCGCCTACATCCTTCCGAGCGACAGGGATGTCCGCACCTTCACGTCCGTCCGGATCAACCTGCAGAAGGAGAATATTACAACCTACGAAAGCCGGGTCATAGCGCTGGAACTAGGCCGGACCAACAGCTTCGGCAATCAGAAGCTGGGCACGGCTTACGTAAAGTTCCAGCAGGAAGAATTCACGATCGGCATTCAGGATTCCACCTCGCGGTACGTGCTGCCCGGCGTTCGCTTTTCCGATAATCACTACGACAACCTCGTCAGGCCCACGCGCGGTTTCCGCTATGCCCTGGATCTGCGCGGCACGCACCCTGTCCTGGGATCAACCACCCAATTGATGCAATTGATCGGTGAAGCCAGTCATATTCTTCCCATCCCCTGGCGCCTGTCTCTGCAAACGAGCGCCAAGGCGGGGATTACTTTCTTTTCCGATCCGATCGATGATCTTCCCCCGTCGCTGAGGTTTTTTGCCGGCGGCGATCAAAGCGTCCGCGGATATGCCTATCAATCGCTGGGCCCGCGTGATAGTCTGGGTAATGTGGTCGGCGGCAAACATTTTGTGACCGGGTGCGTGGAAGTGCAGCGGGCCATCTTCGAGGACTGGGCGGTTTCCGTCTTCTACAATGCCGGGAATGCATTCGATTCGTTTGCGGATATCACCCTGTTCCAGGCGGCGGGTGTCGGCCTCCATTATTTTACGCCGGTGGGCGCTTTGAATTTGTCTCTCGCGCGACAGATCGCCGTGGATGATCCCGGCTATCGAGTTCATTTTACGGTGGGGTTTGAATTTTGAAACGTGTGTTCGCCTATTTCATCTTCACCGCTATGACGGCAGTTCTTATCGCCGGCCTTGCCCTGCCCGCCTGGCTTTTCGGGACGACAAGCGGAGCGAAACAAGTGCTTGGCATGGTTTCGAGCTTTACCGGAATTCGTATTTCCGCACAGAAAGTTGAGGGGCGTCTGGCGGAAAAGCTCCGCCTGGAAAACACCGAAATCACCTGGCCGAGAGGCACCGTCCGGATCGAACGCCTGGAGATGGGCGTCCGGCCGCTTGATCTGCTGGCCGGTCAATTGAGCATCCGGCATCTTTCGGCCGTGCATCCGGTCATTCAGGACAATTCACCGGATACACCGCCGACACTGATCTGGCCGAGGGCTGCCGGCCTCATTATTTTTTTCAGCGGCGCAATCGAAAAAGGCGAAATCACCAACCTGCGTTATCGCCGTCTGGAGAACCAACCGGTAAAAATTGAAACGATCACCTTCTCCGCGGCCTTTCGCAACTCACAACTTTCTATCGGCAATCTCCAGATCGTCTCCGACCTGGGTGTCGCCGGGGGAAATCTGCTGGCCGGTTTTGGCCGCCCGCTCTTCATGGCGGATCTGACGGCAACCCCCGCCGAACCAATAGCCGGCATGGATTCCTTCCGGCTCAGCGGAAAATTCGGGCCGGGAAAACGCGCCGGTGAACTCTCCGGGAATCTTCTTGTATCCGGCAGCCGAAGCAAACAACCCCAATGGCAGCTCGCCATGGAGACCGCCATGACTGAGGCGGGTTTCCCCGTAAAGCAACTGCGTCTCACCCGCCCGGGCAGGAGAGGGCTCATCACGGCGGACGGCCTGTTTTCGCTTGGCGGGCCTGAGCCGTTTCTCAATCTGCGGGCCGAAGCGATCGCGTGGGATCTTTCCCGGGAATTGGGCATACCGCTCGGACTCTCCGGAACCTTAACCTTCGCCGGAACCGCGAAACACTACGAAGGACGCGTCACGCTCGCCCATCAAGGAAAAACCTGGCGAGCCCTCCGGCTGGCCGCCGACTATTCGGGAAACGCCGGCGGCGCGGCCATCCGCCCCCTCCGGGGCTCGGCGCTCAAGGGCACTCTGAGCGGCGGTCTCGACATCAACTGGCAAAACGGCCTTACGGCAGAAGGCACGCTTTCCGGCCGAAACGTTGATCCGGCCCAAATCGATCCGGACTGGACGGGGATCATTCATTTTGACCTCTCGGGAAAAGTAGCGCTCGCGGAAAATAAGCCCCCCACTGGCGAAGTCATCGGCATATTGCTGCAAAGCAAGCTGCACGGGCAGGAATTAACGGGAGAAGCCCGCGCGGCCTTCACGGGCGAGGATATCCGGATCGCCAGGCTCTCCCTTCAGGGAAAAGGCTTCCAGGTGAACGCCGGCGGACCCGTCAAAAGCAAAGTGGATTTCAGTGCACGCGTGAGCGATCTGGCGCTTCTCATTCCGCAAACCGGAGGCTCACTGGCGGCGCGAGGCTCGGTCCGGTGGCATAACGGCCGGCCGAGCGGCGCTCTATCCGCCGAGGCCCGTAATTTAAACGCCGGCGGCTTGTCGGTCAAGACAGCGGCATTGACCGCGGCCGTGAAGGACGAGGACCAATCTCCTCTGTCCTTCCAGACGACCTTCAACACCCTTCGCTATCAAACCCTGGCGGTGGACCACGTGACCCTGCAGGCCGGAGGAACACTGCCCGCGCATACCCTCACGGCCACGGCGCGCCGCGGCCGCGATGAAGCGCACCTGGCTTTATCCGGAGCCTATCGTGAGGGCCACTGGCGCGGGAAAGTTCTGCGTCTTTACGGCGCGGACGGCGCCGGTGCCTGGAGGCTCACCGAACCCGCCGCGCTGTCCGTCACCTCAAGCAGCCTGACGCTTGATCCGCTGGTGTTGGCGGGCCGGGACGGGGAAGCGCTCCGGCTGTCCGCCGCCCTGAAGCGGGAACCCCTCTCCGGTTCCCTGGCGCTTGGCTGGGATCATCTGAACCTGTCGCGCATCAATTTCTGGCTCAGTGAGGCGCGCCTCGGCGGGACAAGCGCAGGCAGTGTCCATTTAAGCCTTCTGCCCCGGAATCAAATTGCGCTCAATGGAAAAGTCTCCCTGACGGGAACGTTTCAGGCACAGGGACAATCCGTCAACATCCGGGAATGCCACATGACCGTGAAAGCAAATGAACTGGGCATCCGGGCCCGAGCGGATATGGAGCTCACTTCCGGCGGGACGCTCACGGGTTCATTTTTCTCCTCGCGGCCGGCCGTTCTCTCCGTGCCGGAAGAAGGAGATCTGGATTTGCACTGGCAGGGATTTGATCTGCTGCCGCTTTCCGGATGGCTGCCCGGCCGCACCCGCTTGGAAGGACAGATGGCCGGCAGCGCGAAAGGCAGACTCGCCGCGGATCATCGTTTTTCTCTCACCGGACGCGCGACGCTCACCCGGTCCAGAATCCACTGGCGGGGACAGAAGGGCGATGTGAACGTCGGCCTGCGCGACGCCGCGCTCGACTGGAAGTGGCACGACGAAGAGCTCAGCGGCGCCGTCGCGTTCACCCTGTCCGATTATGGAAACCTTCAGGGCAGGTTCGTTCTGCCGATTGCCGCCCGGCTGCCGGTTGCCGTCGATCGCCGCGGTAAGCTTCAGGCATCGCTTGGCGGGCGGTTCCGGGAAAAGGGCGCCCTCGGCGTCTTATTGCCCGGACTGGTCCAGGAAAGTCACGGCGACCTTGATCTGGACTTGAACGTCGGCGGCCACTGGGATGAACCCCAGACAACAGGAACCATCCGCTTGTCCAATGCGGGCGGCTATCTGCCGACTGCCGGCATCGCAGTCAAGGACGCGCGGATTGCCGCCCGCTTCGACAAAGATGCCATTCACATCGATTCCTTTCATGCGGCTTCCGGTCCGGGCGCGCTCGAAGGATCGGCGCTCATCCGGATGAAGGGGATGCAGCTGGAAAGTTATGAAGGAAAACTGAACGGCGAGCGGTTTCAGGCCGTTTACTTTCCGGAACTCCAGGTGCTTTGCTCGCCCAGGCTCACGTTCTCCGGAACGCGGGAGACATTATCCGTCCGCGGTGAAATTCTGCTTCCGGCGGTGCAAATCATCGAGTCGCAATCCCGCAAACCCGTCGCGGCCAGTCCGGATGTGATCCGGGAGGGGAAACCGAAACCCGAAGACCGAAAACTGCCGATCCGTCTGGACGTTGGGGTCAGGATGATCCTGGGCGAGCAGGTCCGGTTCAAGGCGTCCGGCATCGATGCCCAACTGGGCGGCAGCGTCGATCTTCAGTTCCAGGATCCCGCAAGAATCACCGGCCGGGGAGAAATCCGCGTGGCCAAAGGAAACTTCCGCACGTACGGCGTCAATCTGGAGATTATCCGCGGGCGCCTGTTTTACACCGGCACCCCGATCAACCGGCCGTCGCTCGATATCCTGGCGTGGCGCAAGGTGGGCGATGTTCACGCCGGCGTCGCCGTCAGCGGCACTCTCCCCAATCCGCTCGTCAAATTGTATTCGGAACCCGCCATGCAGGATACGGATATTCTCGCCTACATCGTCCTGGGCCATCCGCTCGCCTCCGACGCCAAGCAGATCAGTTTGCTCGCGGCGGCGGCCGGCGCGCTTTTGTCCGCCAGCCAGTCCGAGGACCTGCTTAGCCGAATCAAGAACCGTCTGGGGCTCGGTTCGCTGGATTTATCCACGGACGTTGTAAAGCAAAACAACCACATGGGGTACAAACGCATGACTGTCACACCCTCCGGCACGCCCGCGGCCGACGTTTCGGAAACCATGATGGTTGTGGGCAAATACCTGACGCCGGAGCTCTACATCAGCTACGGCCGGTCGCTGTTTTCCGGCAGCAATTTATTTCTCCTGCGCTATGATATTTCCAAAAGCTGGCAGGTGGAAACGCAGACCGGCACGCAAAGCGGCGTGGATATCTACTATAAACTCGAATTCAACTGATGAGGAGAGAGGAAACGATGCCATCCGATCATTTTGATATTGTCATCCAGGGCGGGACATTGCTGACCCTGTCGCCGGCCATGGACATCATTCACGACGCAACCCTCGGCATCACGGCGGACCGCATCGCTTTCGCGGGCCGGGACGGCCGCCGCCGGGCCGCCAAAGTCATCGATGCGCGGGGCTGTCTCGTCATGCCCGGGCTGGTCAACACGCACACGCACCTGCCGATGGTCTGCTTCCGGGGCCTGGCGGATGATCTGCCGCTCATGGACTGGCTCAATCATCACATCTTCCCGATGGAGGCGCGCTTCGTGAACAAGAAGATGGTTTACGACGGCTCACTGCTCGCCATGGCGGAGATGATCCTTTCGGGAACAACGACCTTTTGCGACGGGTATTTTTTTGAAAATCAAATTGCCCAGGCCTTGCAGTCCTGCGGCATGCGCGCGGTCGTATCTCAGGGATTCGCCGATTTCGCCACACCGGACAATCCGGGATATGAAAAAATGATGGCGGCGGCCGAACGGTTTGTCGACCGCTGGCTCCCGCATGCGCCGATGATCACGCCCGCTTTCTTCTGCCATTCCCCTTATACCTGCTCGCCGGCAACCCTGGTGAACGTCAAGGCGGCGGCCCGCGAAGCGGGCATCCTGTATCTCACGCACCTGCTGGAAAACAAAGATGAGATCGCTACGATTGAAAAACGCTACGGCAAGAAACCGGTGCGCCATCTTTATGATCTGGGAGTGCTCGACTCCCGGACCATTGCCGTGCACGGAAACTGGCTTGCCCCCGACGACATCGCGCTCTTTGCCGACCTGGGCGTCGGCGTTTCCCACAACCCGGTGAGCTCCATGAAACTCGCATCGGGCGTTGCGCCCGTGCCGCAGATGCTCGCCAAGGGCGTAACGGTCGGTCTGGGCACCGACGGCTCCGCCAGCAACAACGCTCTGGACCTGTTTCGGGAGATGGACGCCGCGGCCAAAATCCATAAAGTCACGCAGCTTGACCCCACGGTGATGAGCGCCGAAGAGGTTGTCCGAATGGCCACGCTGGGCGGCGCCCGCCTGCTCGGGCTCGGCCATGCGATCGGCTCGATCGAAGTCGGGAAACTCGCGGACATCATCATCATCGATATGAACCAGCCGCACCTGACGCCGCTTTACAATCCGTATTCTCAACTCGTTTACGCCGCGCGCGGCGCGGACGTGAAAACCAGCATCATCAACGGAAAGATCATCATGGAGAACCGCCGCCTGCTGACCATCGATATCGAGGCCGTCATGAGCAGCGTCCGCGATATCGCCGGCCATATCCGGGCCGAGCACCATTCCATCATCCGTTCGTAATCCAGAATGATCGTAAAACCCGACTGGATTTATGCGAGACCTTTTGGCTGCTCATCGTCAATCGGGTCAGCGGCTGATATGAAGACCTGGAGCTCTGCAGAAGCAACATCTCTTTTATGAAGTTCACGATGGTTTGAAGGCAACGTACGAATGGTGTCAACATTTAATTGACATACTAGGCAATTCTACATATATTTCCGGCAGGAAAATCAATACACCATCAATCCGGCGTATCCGCAGAGCACGGGACAAAGAGGGAGGAAAAATGGTTGCACAGCTTAGGGGCAAAAGAAAGAATCCGGGGTTCCTGGCCAGCCTGCCAGCCGGGTTCATGTGCATGATCGCTCTCGCGATTCTTTTAACGTCCTGCGGGGGCGACAACGAAGGATACAGCTATACGATCAGAGGAACGGTCACCGGCATGGTGGGCGGCGGACTGGTCCTGCAGAACAATGGCGTGGATGATCTGATCGTTCCGCTGAACGGCACGTTTGTTTTCGGCAGGGCAATCCCCACCGGCCTCACCTATTCCGTCACCATCAAGACGCTCCCGCCCGCAATCTCGCAGACCTGCGTCGTTGTTAACGGAGCGGGCACCGTCAATGATGCCCCGGTCAATAATATCATCATCAACTGCCTGGCGCCGCCGTCCCGCCTCGTCGTGACTCCTCCGGGAACATTCGCCTATGCGGCAAATTACAAGACCGGCAATGTTTCGGCTTTCACCATCAATGCCGGCACAGGCGCTCTGGTTCCGGTCCTGGGATCGCCCTTTGCGGCGGGCACCAATCCCAATTCCGCCACTATTGACCCGTCGGGCAACTTCCTCTATGTTGCCAATCTGAACTCCAACAGTGTTTCGGCTTACGCGATTGATGCTGTGACGGGCGTTTTGACGGAAGTCATCGGTTCGCCGTTTGCTGCGGGAACCGCGCCGTATACCTTAACCATTATGCCGACCACGGCGGTTTCTCCGGCTCTTGCCGGACGGATTGCCTACGTGCCCAACGTCAGATCGAATAATATCTCGGCCTATCTGATCAACACCCTTACCGGCAGCTTGTCCGAGCTGGTCGGCGCCGGGTCGCCCTTTGCCGCCGGCACAAATCCCTCGGCGATCACCATCGACCCGACGGGAAATTTTGCCTATGTTGTCAATACCGGCGCCAGTACAATCTCCACCTACGTCATCGATCAAACAACCGGGGCTTTGGTCGCCGGGACGACGGCCACAACCGGCGTTAATCCTACTCCCGTTGCGATTGCCACCATTCCCGGCCCCAAGGCATTTGCTTATATAACCAACACGGGGCAGAACACGCTCTTTCCCTTCGCCATCGATCCGGTGACCGGCAATCTGACTGTGGGATCGCAGTTTACGACCAGCGCAACTCCGAATGCTTTAACCCTTGATCCATCGGGCAGATTCCTCTATGCGGCAAATTTCGACGGCAATGCCATTTCGACCTTCATCGTCGATCAACTCACCGGAGGATTGCTGGCCGGGGCCGCCGTGTTCGCCGGATCAAATCCGTACGCCTTTTCGATTATCCCGAACACTGCGACAACCGTCGCCCTGCGGGGCAAATACGCCTATGCGGCAAATTATACATCCAATAATACCTCGGCCTATTCCATTGATACGATCATCCCCCCCGGCACGGGCACGGGAACTCTGACCCAGATTACCGGATCGCCGTTTGCCGCCGGAACAAATCCCTATGCTTTTACCATTGATCCGCTGGGAAGATTTGCCTATACGTTGAACGCGGGGTCGAGCAATATCTCGGTCTATGCCATCGATCAGACGAACGGCGCCCTGACTCCGGGCACCGCAGTACCATTGCCGTAAGCCCCGAACTCTGCAGCACCGCATCATTGAAAAACAAAAGCTGATCAGGAAGAGGAACCATCCCCTTCGTGATCAGCTTTTTTCCATCCGCAATGCTGTTTGCCGATCCCGCCCGCTTCCCGACGGTTTGTCTCTGCGGGGAATCGTGGCAAAGAAATCCGGTGAGGTCACAGTGCGACACAGGGTCGCCGGCGCGAATGAATCATCCTTTCAGGAATTTTGCGGCCAGCGCACCGATGCTCTCGGAAAGTGCGTTCCCCTGGGGCACCCGGCCATCGGGGGTCAGTTGATCGACGATCCCGGGCAGAAGACCGGCCAGTCCGTCCGATACCTGGTCTTCCGGTATACCCGCCTGCACGGCAAGCTCCTTAATTTTTTCCGCGCCCAGGGCATCGACGATCTGACCGGCGGAAACAGGGCGGTTTTCCCCTGTCCCAATCCATGAGGATACAATTTCCCCCAGACCGCCGTTTTGCAGCTTTTCGACGAGCCCTTGCAGGCCGCCTGTTTCAGGGTTGTTGATCATAGCAATGGCCTCGGCAAGCAAACTGTTTTGCCCGCCGCCGCCCAGTTGCTTCCCGACAATCGATACAACGTCGTCAAATAAGCCCATCATCATTCTCCCTGTTCCGTAAATGAAGAGAGCCGCTCCCGCCGCTTTTCCGACCGGGAACGGCCCTCTTTCCGTCATTCATGCCTGTCTTATTTCTTCTTTTTGGTATCTGCTTTTTTGGCGTCCGCCTTCTTGTCTTCTTTCACGTCGACCTTCTTCGCCGTCATCGTGTATTCGATGGTGACTTTCGAACCCACCTTCAGATCACCGGTAATCTTGGTTGCGGCATCTTTAGCCACTTCCCATTTATCGGTATCTTTCTGAACGACGATGATATCCCCTTTGATTTCCAGAACCGGTCCGGTGACCTGGTATGTCTTGGGTCCAGCGGCAAACGCCATGGTGGCCACAAACAAAAACGCGCATGCTAAAAATAAAACCTTTTTCATCACATTTCCTCCTTTACGGTTTAGGGTGTGCAAATTTTATTTAACGACAATAAAATCCTTGATGACGTCAAATGTCTTTCCCTTGATGCCCTTAACTTTCGTGACGTCTTCAATGGTCTTATAAGGTCGGCCGTCAATGATGGCCTTGGCCTTTACGGGACCGATTTCCGGAAGCTTTTCCAGGGTCGCCTGATCCGCCGTATTAATATTGATCTTCGTGCCCGGCGCGAGTTTCGCGGCGCTTGCGGAAGCCGATTTAGCACTCGTCTTCACTTCTTTTGCCGCCCCGGTCACATCCGTGGCCGCGGCCGATACCGGCGCCGCCGCCTTGGTCGCTGCTTTCGCCGCCGCTGCGGTTACGGGAGCCGCCTGCGCCGTTCCCACAGTGACAAAGGGCTTTATCGCGTCTATCGCCTTGGCGCTGAGCCCCGCTTTGGAGAGTTCATCAACGGATTTATAGGGTCGGCCCGCGACTATTTTTTTCGCCGTCGCCGGTCCTACGCCTTTAATATTCTCCAATTCCTTTGGCGTGGCATTGTTGATATCCACGAGCGGCGCGATGCTCTTTTGCACATCAGCCTTTTTAGCGGCCTGTGCCGGCGTAATTCCCATTCCCACAGCAAGCAGGACGCTGATCGTCAGGACGGTTAACATCAAACAGTAATTTCTCCAGGGTGCGAAATGTGATCTTTTCATCGTACGGCCTCCTTGATATCATTTCTTTTCATAAGTCATGTTACGGGCTGAATTATTACCAGAGTCCCTATACCTTGTCAAAGCGAATTCTGAAAGCGGGCAGGATCGAGAAACCCCTTGACTCTGTTTAACCCCTTCACTAATTTAATCAAAACAGCTTTGGAGAAAGAATCGCGCAGCCATGAGCAACGAAAAGAGACAAAAACTACAGTTAACGTATCCCTGTTTGTGGATTTATAAAGTCTTCGGGACGGATCAGGATCAAATGAGAAGCGCGATTGAGGACATCGTCCGGGATCGTTCATGCAGAGTATCGTTGTCGCGGGAAAGCGAAACGGCTAAATATGTTTCTTTGAACGTGGAACTTACGGTAGAGAGTGAATCCCACCGGACCGCTTTATATGAAGCGCTGAAAGCCCATGGCGCCGTAAAATTGGTTTTATAAAAACGGTTGGAATAACCCGGTTACGCGATGACCTGATGCCTGATGACCTTGAAGGTCACGCGAGGCGGCGCGGGCGCTCCCGCCCATCATTCCTTTTCGCTTGCCGTTTCTTTTGGTTTCCGAAACTCTTTCAGGTTGCGCCGGTGATTGAAAACAATCAGGGCAAACGTCGCCCCGGCTCCCAGGGAGGCGGTGAATGCCCACTGAAACGGGCAGGCATTGCCCAGCGCCAGCAAAGCCGCCATAAAGAAAGAGGCGATAAACGGCACACGGATCACCCCGTAAACCAGAAGCCAGGCGGCCGCGGAAATGAGCGCGGCCCAGGGCGCAAAAAGCAGCGTGAATCCAAGATAATTGGCCACTCCTTTCCCGCCGCGAAATCCGTGAAAGCAGGGGAAACTGTTGCCCAGGACCAGAAAAAACCCCGCCCAGGCCAGCCACATGCCGTCAACGAAATGCATGGCGAGCGCCGCCACGGCGATCGCCCGGCCAATATCCAGAACAAAAACCAGTGCGGCCCAGGGTAGGCCCGCCTGCCTGTACACATTGGTTGTTCCGGCGTTGCCGCTGAAACTCAGGCGGGGATCGGCCCGGCCCGTTATTTTAAAGAACACGATCGCAAAATTAATGGAGCCGATCAGGTAGGCCCCAAGACAGATGATAATTATTTTCATATCCCTTCCCGAATCCACCGGGGCGGCCGCATGCGCCCCTGTGTCACGTCCCGCATACGAAGACCGGTGATGTCTTCACACAGGATGCCGTCTTGATCAAAAATCCAGACGTCAAAGACCAGAAGGTCGCGACTCGTCTCCACGGGCTTTACGCGGGCCAGATACGACCCGCCTTTTTTCGTCGGCGCATAAATAATTCGCCGGTCGATGCCGACGGGAAAAGCAACAATGTCCGTAAACCGCTGCGCCCACACGCAGGCCGCATGCATCGCGGCATCGAGCACGAAAGGCGATCCCAGAAGGGATTCGTCGGCCTCGCCGCCCCCGCCCGCAATTTCCGCGACTGCTCCGTCCATGGAGACGGAAAGATCTCCGACCATATTTTGATACGACAACCCGAACGGAATCAGTTCCCGGTAAACCGAAACGGCGGGAACGTGAATGCACTCCCCTTCCAGTTTCCCGGCGGATCGCCGGCAGATCACCGGCTTCGGCGGCGCATCCTCCTGCACAAAGGTCACCCGGGCATGCTCCAGCGCCCTCACCATGGCGCTGCTTTTGCCGTGCATCACCGTCCAAAGCGAGGCGCTGATCCCTTCCGCCGCCGCCTCGATTTCAATCTGCACATCGAGGACCTCCCGGGCGGGATCGATGACCAGCATCCTGGAAAACTGCGCAGAGGCCTGGTTCAGAAGATGTGCGCCGGAAGAATGATTCTGGACGGCGCGGGCCAGCGTGATCAGGGCTTCCACCGCGGGGAAAACGGCCTTCCCTTCAAAAGAATGGTCGTGCAGGTAAGGCCGGGTCGAAAGCACATACGGAAAGCGGCGTTTCATACGCTGCCCGGGAAGGTCTGCCATAGCTTCACCGTCTTCGGATCCACTGCCACCGGCCGGCCGGTCTTATTGGCCGCACAGTGTTTGGTGAACCCCGTGCAGACCCGATAGCCCTCTTCGGCATGGGTGATCACGTAATCGAACTGGAGCCTCACGCGCTCCAGATTCACCGGCCGGGTATAGATATGCATGACGTCGTCGTAAAAAAGAGACTGATAGAAGGATACGCCCATATCGTAGATGGGATAGACGTAGCCGCTTTCTTCGATTTCCTTGTAAGGATAAGCGGCATCGCGCATAAGCGATGTGCGCCCGAACTCGAAATAGCGAAGATAGTTGGAATGATAAACGACCTGCGAGCGGTCCGTATCGGCATACAGCACGCGGTACTGGGTCCGGTGCCAGACGAGTCCGGTCGTCCGGTCCCGGACGAATCGCGTGTCTTCCTTATACGCTTCGGGCATAAACGGTTTCGGTTTCATCTTAGACTCCCCGGAAGATCACGCAGCAGTTCGTTCCGCCGAATCCGAAAGCATTGGAAAGCGCGATCTCATATTTTTGCCTGCGGGCCGCGTTCGGTACGACATCCACGTCGGCAAATTCCGGGTCCGGCAGGTAATTGATGGTCGGCAGAATAATCCCCTGCCGCATGCCTTCAATGGTCAGCGCCGCTTCGATGGCGGCCGTCGCTCCCAGGGTGTGGCCCAGCTGGGATTTATTGGATGATACGGGAATCTTTTCCAGGGTTTTACCGAAGACGTCCCTCAGACATTTGATTTCCGTCCGGTCGCCTTTCGGCGTGGAGGTTCCGTGGGCATTGATATACCGGATGTCCGCGGGCGAAAGTCCCGCATCCTCGAGGGTTTCCCGAAGCGCCCGGATGATCGTCACCGGATTGGGGCTGGTATAGTGATAGGCGTCCGACGTCCACCCCACGCCCAGAATCTCGGCGCGGGGCGTGAGCCCGTGAGCCCTCACGACCTCTTCCGCGGCCAGAACAACAACGCCCGCGCCTTCGGACAGCACAAAGCCTTTGCGGTCGACACTGAAAGGCCTGGAGGCCTGAGCATGATCACCGGCCGCCCGGTCATCCGGATGAACCTTGATCGTGGCGTTCATGTTGGCGAAGCCGTGGATCAGCTCCGGCAGAATCGGCGCGTCGGCTCCGCCCGCCAGAACAAAATCGCAATCCCCGTCGCGGATCATCCGCGCCCCGATGCCCATGGCGTGATTACCCGATGCGCAGGCACCCTGCGGTGAAAAGATCGGCCCCGTGAATTTCAGGAGCATGCCGGCTTTGCCGGAAGGCAGGTTGGCGCACAAGTTCGGCAGCAGATAAGGACTGACCCGGAGCGGGCCGCGGTGTTCGAGGTCATGCATGGCCACCCGGTAAGCATCGGACCCGTTGAGCGCCGATCCGATGAGGCAGGCCATCCGGGGCGCGATGGCGTCATCCATCGTGATGCCGGCATGGGCCAGCGCATCCTTGCAAACCGCCATCGTTAAGATCACAAACGCCGCGTTCCAGTTGTAGACTTCCTTGGCATCCGTGAAATCGAGTTCGAGGGGAAACCAGTCGGGGATTTCACCCACGATATCACAGGCGGATTCGACCTTGCAGCGGGTCACCTTGCGAAAACCCGCTTCGCCTTTCACCGCGCGCTGCCAGGTTTTTTCGAATGTGCTGCCGAGCGGTGTGGCGGCGCCGTAGCCCACGACAAATACTCTGCGATTTTTTGGTGCTTTCATCTATATATTTCTTATCCTTTACCTTGAACCTTGTCTCCGGCATACGCCGGACTTCGCCCCGCTACGCGGTGCTCCGCCTTGAACCGTGAACCCTTCTTATTCCATCCGGCGCAAAATCAAGCACGAGTTACAGCCGCCGAAACCGAATGCATTCTTCAGGACAAACTCCTGTCGGAGGGTCCTGGCCCCTTCGGAAACGCAATCGATCGCGATGGCGGGGTCCGGCGCGTAATTGATCGTCGGCAGGAGAGTGTCCCGGAGCATCCCCTCCATGGCCAGAATCGTCTCGATCGCGGAAGATGCTCCCATCGCGTGCCCGAGAAACGACTTATTGGCCGATGCCGGTGGAACCCTTTCGTCGAAGATATGATGAAGGGCGTCGGCTTCCACCTTGTCCCCGATTTTCGTTGATGTCGCATGAGCGTTGATGGCGTCGACGTCTTCGGGCTTTAACCCGGCATCGCGGACGGCCAGGTCGATACAGCGCAAAACAGTCGGAAGATTGGGCGCCACGAAGTGGCTGGCGTCCGACGTCATGGCCGATCCCGCCATCTCGATCCTGCCCCGAAGGCCGTGCGCCCCGGCAAAAGCTTCCGAGGCCAGAATGACGGCACCCGCGCCTTCCGACACGACAAACCCGCGCCGGTTTTCCGAAAACGGCCGGCTGATTTTTTCCGGCGCTTCATGGGGCTGGCCTTCCTTCGGGCGATAGGCGCCGTTCATGGTGGCAAATCCGGCAAGAATCGGCTCCACCAGCGGGAAATCAACAGCGCCGGCAATGACGACGTCCGCCAGGTTCCGCCGGATCATCATGTCGCCGATAATCATGGAGGTAATCCCCGTGGCGCAGGCCGTGATGGTCGCCGTAATCGGTCCGGTCGCCCCGGTCAGAATCGACACTTTGCCGCCGACCATATTGATGCAGGAATTGGGATTGGCAAAAGGGTGCGGCATTTTGTTTTCGGCGATCAGCTGGCGGTCCGCTTTTAAAACGGCGTCCAGTCCGCCGACGGCGGAGCTGAACGTGATCGCCACACGCGGCGCGATATCGGGCGTCACCTCCACGCCGCTGCGGGCGAGCGCCCGGTGGACCACCAGCAGCGCATATTTGAAGATGGGGGAAGTCCAGTGCGCCATTTCACGGGGCTGCAGAAACGGATAAGGTTTGACGTCGATGTCGTCCACCTGGCCCGCCACGCGCACGGGGAAATCGCCGGTGAGCGGAAACCGGGTCAGCGGCCCGACGCCGCTTTCACCGCGGAGCGCGCGCTGCCACTGCGAGTCCAAATCCGTCCCCAGAGAAGAAACGGCGTCATAGCCCAAGATAAGCG